>JAFZMO010000082.1 GCA_017551165.1 Lachnospiraceae bacterium | reverse complement strand
GTGTGAACAAACAGATGCGATAGTCCGATTTTACCACGTTTTTTTATGCTTTCCAAGAAGATTTCATCGAATTTCTTCGTCAAAATCTTCTCACAGACTATTTTTCACTAGTCAGGTGGAATTTAGTTTTTCATTTGACCCGCAAAAAACGGCTCGCCCTGCGTTCACACAGAGCGAGCCGCTCTCTTTTCTTTCGGAAAATGTCCCTACTTCTTCTTAAGGTCCAGATACGTCGCGATTCCGATGGCGTCGGCGATGCCGAGCTTCTTGAGCTTCTCCGGGGTGCTGCAGAAATCATTGAAGTCGCTCTCGTTGTCCATCTGCGCGTGCTCGATGATACAGTTGACGATCCCCTTCTCTGCCGCGAGACGGTTGATCAGGTAGCCGTCCATATACTCACCGTCGGGATAGCTGTAGCGCGACCGCTCGCTCCGGCGCTTGCGGTTGCCCAGGTTATTGATGCCGAGCTTCTCAAGATTCTGCAGGATCAGCGACGACAGAGCCATGCTCTTCGCGTTGAGCTCGCCCTTGGGGACTAAGCCCTCGGCGCCGCGGTATTTGCCGCCGTCGGCGTCAAAATGCAGGCTTACCATGATGTCCGACTGATAGTCGTCCGCCACATGAACGCGCTGCTCGAGGTCATCGACGTCACTCACGGGGTCGATGGACTGATCGCCCGAGCGCGTGAGGTAGACGACGACATTCTCGTAGTTCTCCTCCAGATACTCCTTGCACGCGATGGCCACCGCGAGGTTCATGTTCTTCTCGATCGAACCGTAGTGCGCAGCGCCGGTGAATGCACCGCCGTGTCCGGGATCCAGCGTGACGACGTAGATGCCGTCGCCGTCCCGATCCGGTCCGTGTCGCAGCGTCGTGTCACCCTGGCCGATGTTGGTCGGGCCGGTCTTCGCCGGCGTCGGTGTCGGGGTCGTGCCGAGGTCCACCGAGGACGCCTGCACATAACCGTACTCCGTCTGACCGTCGATCACGATCGCCACTTTGTACCATATTTCATTGAATTCCGACTTGACCGTGTTGAGGATGACCACCTTGGTGCGGTACTCGAGTCGGTAAATGCGCCGTTGATTGCGGCCGGGCGCTGTCCGGAAATAATCGCGCTCGTTGAGCGTTCCCTTTTGCCCGTCAACATCCGCGTACTTCGAGCCCTTCTTCACCGGCGGCACGAAGTCGTCCACCGGCGTCGGCGTGTTCCGCGGCGTCGGCGTTGCAGTCGGATCCGGCGTCAATTCCGCCGTCGGCGTAACCTCCGCAGGCGTCACGCTCGGCGCGATCGTCGCTCCCCCATCGGAGCCATCATCCTCGGTTCCCGGCGACACTCTCGAGCACGCGAGAAACACAAGGATCGCCGCCACCGCGACAAGCAGCAGCTCCAGCCCTCTCCTGTATCGTTTCATTGTTCTGATGTTCCTTCCGCATCTGTTGTGTGCTTACGCACGGACAGCCCTGCGGCCGTCGTTATGCTCCGCCTCCCTCAGGCGGATCCCCCGAAGGGCCTTCCCCGGATGAACCCGGTTCTCCCGTACCGTTCGGATCCTCCGTGGAATCCGGTTTTTCCGTAGAATTCGGATCTGCGGTCGGCTGCGGATCTCCGGACGGTTCCGGATCTCCTGACGGTTCCGGATCTCCGGACGGCTCAGCCTCCTTCGGCGTTACCGACGGTTCTGCCTCTCCCGAAGGAGTAGCCTCCGTCGTCGGTTTTGCCTCGTCTGTCGGCTTAGCCTCATCCGTCGGTGTTGCTTCCGTTGTCGGCTTAGCTTCTTCCGTCGGCGTTGCTTCCGTAGTAGGAGTTGCTTCCGTCGTCGGCGTCGGTGTGCCCGGCGTGCCCTTCTTCGTCAGTCCGAGGTACGACGCGATTCCCTTTGCGTCCGCCTCACCCAGGATCTTAAGCTTTTCATCCGTGTTGCAGAACGCCTTGAAATCACTCTCATTGTCCATGTGCGCGTGCTCGATGATGCACGTCACGATGCCGCTCTCGATGCCGAGGCGGTTGATCAGGTAACCGTCCATCTTGGCGCCGCCCGGATAACTGTAGCGGGAACGCTCGCTCAAGCGCGTCATGCAGCCGAGGTTCTTGATCCCGAGTGCTTCGAGATTCGAAAGGATCTGCGATGCGAGTGCCTTGCACTTGTCGTACTGCTTCTCGTGCGGGATCAATCCCTCCGCACCTCTCGCGGTTCCGGCAAATGCGTCGAAGTGCAGGCTGACCAGAATATCGGCGCCCTTGCTCTTCGCATAGCGCACGCGACGCTCGAGGTCATCGACGTCCGAGTTCTGATCGAGACAGCTGCTGCCGGTCCTGGTGAGGTACACCCTGACGTTCTCGTAATTATTTTCCAAATATTCCTTGCAGGCCTTCGCAACCTTGATCGTCAGATTGTGTTCGGATGCTCCGAATTTCGACGCTCCGCTGAACGGAATGCCATGGCCCGGGTCGAGCACGACGACATAGATCCCGTCGCCGTCGCGGTCCTTGCCGTGCGTCGTGTTGAGTCCGGCGGTACCGACCTTGGTCAGGCCGGAAGTTCCCGGCGTCGGCTGTACTTTCGTTCCTATGTCTACCGCTGCCGCCTGCAGATAGCCGTATGTGACCTTGCCGTCCACGTAGGCAGCAACCTTGTACCAGGTCTCATTGAACTCCGTCTTGACGGTCTCCACGATGACGATCTTGGACTGGTACGCAAGCTTCACCTGCCGCTCGTAAACGCGTCCTGCCGCAGGACGAAGGTACTCGCCCTCGTTCAGGATGCCCTTCGTTCCCTCGACATCAGGGAATTCCGAGGATGTCTTCGTCACCGGAGTCGGAACCTTATTGCCGGAAGCTGTCGGAACCTTGTTGCCCGACTGCGTCGGCGTGTTCTCTGCCTTGGTCGGCTCCGCGGTGGGAACCGGTGTTGCCTCCTCCGTCGGCTTCGGTGTCGGCGTAGGCTTCGGCGTCGGCGTGTCCGTCGGCACCGGAGTCGGTGTCTTCGTAGGCTTCGGCGTCGGCGTGTTCGTCGGCTTCGGTGTATTGGTCGGTGTGTTTGTCGGTGTGTTCGTCGGCGTCGGCGTATCCGTCGGCGTCGGTGTGTCGGTCGCTGTCGGCTCCGGTGTCGGCGTATCCGTCGCCGTCGGTTCCGGTGTCGGTGTGTCGGTCGCCGTCGGCTCCGGCGTCGGCGTGTCCGTGACGATCGGCGTCAGCGTGATCTCGCCGGTCTCCGTTCCCGGTGCCGTCACCGCGCAGGCGCACAGGATGATCCCGAGCGCAACCACAAGCGCGAACAGTCCGATTACTCTTCTCAATCGATCCATTTTCTCAATGGTCCTTCCCTCTTCTTCGCCGTCCCGGACGGCGTAACACGTATAGAGTTATTGTACCATAGCCGCGTATCGATTGCAAACAAAAACCACAACATTTTGTGGTAAATGTTGTGGCGTGATACAAGAAAAATGCAATTAATATGCTTCGCAAACGGAGCTCACATACGCGCACTTCGCAAACTCCGTTCGCGAAGTGTACGTGCGCTCGGCCGTTCTGCCGCGAACTTCGTTCGCTCTCCGTCCGTCTTCGCAGCGATCATCGAAACTGCGTTTCGTGAGTCGCTGCGAAGACGCCCGCCGACTCCGTCGGCAGAACGGCTCTCGCTTAGCGCGCAAAAAAGAGCACCGCGTATTTGCGGTGCTCCGAAGCTGGGCTACAAGGATTCGAACCTTGAAAATGACGGAGTCAGAGTCCGTTGCCTTACCGTTTGGCGATAGCCCAAGAATGTTGCCGTTTCGTCAACAGTCGCTATTATATACTAACCTTCAAAAGTTTGCAAGCATTTTACGGAAAATTTTACATATTTTTTTGTGAGCGAACTTTTATCGAAAAGAGACCGATTTTTCTTCCATTTTTTTCAACAATCCGTTATAATATTCACATACAAGACCGACCGAACAGGTGGGTAGTGCGCGTAGAACGCGCCGGAAAGGAGAAGTATATGAAGAAGTTTACACAGTTGGCATTGATTGCTGCAGTGGCCGCCGGCGGGTACTATCTCTATAAGGAGATTGAGAAGCAGAAGCAGCTCGCAGAGGGCGAGACATTTGACGATGACAGCGATCTGTTCGAGGATGATTTCCCGGTAGGCGACGCAGCCGATACAGATGCTGAGATTGAGGTTACCGAGGACGCTGAGGAGGCTGCTCCCAGCCGCTTCGCGAACATCAAGGCTAAGACCAGCGACGTTGCGACCAAGGTGAAGGACAAGACCAAGGACATCGCGGCAGTTGTTTCCGAGAAGGCTTCCGAGTTGAAGGAGTACGTCAAGGAGAAGATCGAGGCTGCCAAGGAGAACACCGAGGAGGCTGCAGAGGAAGTTGAAGAGGCTGCTGAGGACGCAGTTGACGAGGCTTCCGATGACTGGACAGGCAAGCTCGAGGATGCTGAGGAGAAGATTGAGGATATCGCAGGCGACATGACCGACGCTGCTGATCCCGAATAATCCGGATCGAGACGAACGCTGATAACTGAAATCCGACAGACAAGGCCCGGGGATGATCCCCGGGCCTTATTTTGTTTCTCTCAGGAGCGACTTCTTGATTTGTATACGTATTCGTAGGTCGTCACGATCGCGCTGTCCGTGCCGTTCCCCTGTTCCTCTCGGACCAGGTTCCCTCGCTCATCGTAGGCGTACGTCCACAGCACTCTCTGCTCCGTCTCCGAGCCTCTTCGAACGTACTCCTCCGCGGACACCTTCCGCCCGCTCTCATCGTACTTCGACTCCGTAACTCTCGTCATCCGCTCGGCATCGACGGTGATCTGCTTCTCGATTGTCTCGGTCCTTCCGCCGTCCGTTCGCTTGCCCGTCGTCTGCGAGAGCACCGCGCCGTTGTCGTCGTAGGAAACTTCCGAGAGCACAAAGCCGTCGCTGTCCACCTTGCGCTCATAGCGAAGGACCTCGGTCCCGTCCGCATGCACGTCGTAGCGCTTGAAACTGCCGTAGCTGTCCGTCTTTACCTCGCGCGTCGTCACCGTCTCACGGTCCCACACGCTCTCCCCAATCGTCGCCTTCACGAGGTTGCTGCGCTCCGCGTCCGAGTACACCATCACAAGCGTGTCCGCCCCGTTGTAGGGCTTGTCCATGTGATAGACGAGCCTGTATTCGCCGTCCGCCTCCGCCATCTCCGGCTCAGAGAGTCCCGCGGAAAATGATCCCGCATTCACCGTAAGGCTCGTCCCCGTCACGGAGTTCGTCTTCGTAACGACCGCGAGCTCGCTGTGCGTTAACGTTGCCGCGATATAGTGGTCATCGGGACACTCCTGCGTCTCGGAGTCACCATTTTCCGAAACCGACTTAAAATACACCGGCGTACCGTAGGGCGCCGTCTCGCGATAGCGGTACTCCTGCTCGCCGGCCAGACTGCCGTCCGCGCCGTACCACTGCGAGATCGTTCGGATCAGGCTGCCGTCCGCGCGCGTCCAATCGATGTCGTGCTGCGCGACCGCCGTCCCGTCGTAATAGCGGTAGTCCGCGATAACACTGCCGTCGGAGAGCACCGCAATCACCTTCACCGACTGCAGAGCCTTGTTATCGTAGGTGTTGCACACGGCAACCCTCGCCTCCGACCACGCCGCCGTGCCGATGATCCGGATCATGTCCGCACAGTCGTAAGCGTCCGGCACATCCGCACCGCTCCGATAATGATCGGTCTGCGAGCGAAGAAGCCACGTGGAATCCGACTGCTGCTCTTCCGTCACGGACGAGAGCAACGCCCCGTCCTCGTCGAACGTGTCTGTCGAGCGCAACGGCGTTCCGAGCCCCGTCGTCACTCCGATCCTCTGCGCGATGTACGCGTTCGGATCCGGCGTCGGTGTTGCGCTGGGCCCCGGCGTCACTGCCCCACCGGTCGGCGTCGCCGAGACCGGTCGCGGGTCGCGCCCGTCGTCCCCTCCGTTGCAGGCGGTGAGAATGAGGCAAAGCGCGATACAGCACGCGATGCGCAGCACAAAGAAAGCCCTGCGGGCAATCGGCTGTGTTCGACGTGAATGCCTGCGATCCGCCATCATTTTCCTCCTGATCAACCCTTCGTAAAATGCTCCATCAGCCGGAAGCCTTCCGGATACACGTAGCCGGTCTTCGCCGCAGCTTCCTCGGTGTACACCGGTGCGCACGAGACCGTCTTCGTGCTGTCGTAGATCATGTACGGGATTGGCTCCGCCGTGTGCGTGCGCAGAGCGACCGGCGTCGGATGGTCCGGCATCAGCAGCAGGCGGTAAGGCTCGCCCGATGCGTCCATCTCGCGGCGCACCACGCCCACGATGTTCTTGTCGATAAACTCGATGGCCTGCACCTTGCGCTCCGCGCTGCCCTGGTGCCCCATCTCATCGGGTGCCTCCACGTGGATGTACGCGAAGTCCGCGCCCTCCGACAGGAGCGCCTGCACTGCCGCGCGCGCCTTGCCCTCGTAGTTCGTATGCAGGCTTCCGTCCGCGCCCGGCACCGTGATGTTGCGCATGCCGGCACCGACTGCGATGCCCTTTAAGAGGTCTACCGCGGAGATCATCACTCCCGTAAGACCTGTCTTTTCGTAAAATGAATCCAGCGCCGGACGTGTGCCCGCGCCCCAGAACCAGATCGAATTTGCCTTATTGAGGCCCTTCTTCGCACGCTCGACGTTGATCGGATGATTGTTGAGGATGTCGTAGCTGCGCTTCTGCATTTCCCGAAGGACCGGATCCTCGGGAAGGTACTCGCCGACAACGCGGGTCAGGATATCGTGCGGCGGCGTCAGCGGAACAACGCGCCCGCGGTTCCAGATCAACAGGTGGCGATAGCTGGTTCCGACGTAGAAATGATAGTTCTCCCACTCGAGCTGCTTGCGGACCGCTGTCAAAAGCTCCGCCGCGTCCTCCGTCGAGATCTCCGAGGAGCTGTGGTCGATGATGGTCTTCCGCTCATACGGAAGGTCGTCGTCCGAGAGCGTCACGATGTTGCAGCGGATCGCGATGTCCGTGGCTGCCATGTCGACGCCGATGGAGAGCGCCTCAAGGGGCGAGCGCCCGGTATAGTACTGCTTGGGATCGTAGCCCATGACCGCGAGGTTGGCGGTGTCGCTGCCGGGCTTCATGCCCGCGGGGATCGTGTGCGCAAGACCGATCTCTGAGAGCGGCGCCAGTGCGTCCGTCTCGGGCGTGTTCGCATACGCAAGCGGCGTCTTTCCGCCGAGCGACTCAATCGGAAGATCGGCGGCACCGTCTGCGAGAATGACAATGTATTTCATGAATGATTCCTCCCTCCGCCGCCGAAGCAGCGTGCTCTGTATAAGATAACACGCAGAAAGTTTCCTCTCTGCGTGATCATCGTCTCTATTCGTAGCGGATGGTCGAGATAACCGAAAGCTTCGCGCACGCATCCTCGAACGCCTTCTCGCTCATCTCCTTCGTCACAAACGCAAACTCGTCTGCAACATCCTCGACGGACGTCGTCTTGTGGATCGCGAAGAGCTCCTTTGCCTTCGCCTCCTCGGCAGCGGGAACGCGAACGAAGAAGCGTCCCGACATATCGTCCTTCGCACCGAGCGTAAGCTTGTCCGTGCTCCACAAAATCGGGATGTTCACGAAGCGGTGCTTGGCCGCATCGATCACGTCGGAGACAACCGCGCTCGCGGTCGGGAGCTTGCCGGCGCCCATGCCGTAGAACATGATCTCGCCGAGCATGTTTCCGCGGACCATGATCGCGTTAAATACGCCGTTGACCGGATAAAGAGGGTTCTTCTTGCGGATCATCATCGGCGAGACCATCGCGTACACCTTGCCGTCCTTCTGGTAGCTGCGCGCAATGAGCTTGATGCCGCGCTTCATCGCCTTCGCGTAAACGACATCCGCCTCGGTGATCTTCGTGATACCCTCGGTGTAGATCTCCTGATAATCGACCTGCTGGCCGTATGCAAGCGAGGTGAGGATCGCGATCTTACGGCACGCATCGAAGCCCTCGATGTCCGCCGCGGGGTTGCGCTCCGCGAAACCGTTTGCCTGCGCGTCCGCCAGAGCCTCGTCAAACGAGATGCCGTCCTCGCGCATGCGAGTCATCATGTAGTTGGTCGTTCCGTTGAGGATACCGCTGACCTCCTCAACCTCGTCTGCCGTGACGGAACGCATCAGCTGCCGGATGACCGGAATGCCGCCTCCAACGCTCGCCTCGAAGAGGAAGTTGATGCTGCGCTCCTTGGCGATCGCGATCAGCTCCGCGCCGTGCGCCGCAACGAGCTCCTTGTTGGACGTACATACGCTTCTTCCGGAGAGCAGTGCCTCCTTCACAAAGTCGTACGCCGGCTTCAGGCCGCCCATAACCTCAACGATGATATCGATCTCCGGATCCTCGATGATCTTGCGGAAATCATGAACGAGATACGGCTCCACGGGATCTCCCGGGAAATCGCGCAGATCCAGCACGTACTTGATCTCGATCGGAGCGCCCACGCGCTTCTCAATGATCGCGTTGTTCTCGCGGATCACGCTGAACACGCCCGAACCGACCGTGCCGTATCCCAAAATTGCTATTTTCATATTCGCTGTCCTCCCCTGCGATTGGTATCATTTTCGGAAAATGCGTCAACCGACGCCGAGCACCTGAAGGCGCTGCACACCCGAGAGCGCGCGGATCCTATCCGCGATCTCCTCGAGCTCTGCCGTCTCCGGCAGTATCTCAAAACCGAGCGCGACCGAGGCCATGCCTCCGATCGGAATGCTCTGTTGAATTGTCAGAACGTTGGCGTGGCACTGCGCGATCTCCGTGAGGATCGCCGAGAGAATACCCGGCTCATCGCTCACCTGCAGCAGCACGTTCACCGTCTTGCCCCGCGAGGTCTCGCGGAACGGCTGCACGTCGTCCTTGTACTTGTAGTAGGAGCTCCGGCTTAAGCCCACGGCGTCCGTTGCTTCCTGCACGGTCATCCCGCGGTTCTTCGCCAGCATGCGGTTCACTTCCGCAACCTTCAAAAGCACTCCGGGGAGCGCCCGTCGGCTCACAATGTAGACTTCGTCATTGGCCATAGGAACTCCTTTCCGCTGCCGTAAGACGCCGCTTGTGTATGCCCACCGCATACATTTGTCCGTAGACAAGGGCAATTGTACCACACGCAAACGAAAAATGCAAACAAAAAAGTGACGATTTGCAAGCAAATCGCCACTCGTTTTTCGTCATTTTTCTAAGGAGTTCAATCGGTGATCTTCGCCTTGACCGCGTCGATCGCCGCCTTGAGCTGGTTGTCCTCCTCGATCGGGATCGTCGACTTCTTGCGAAGGCTCTCGTCGAGCTCCACGGGCACGTCGGGCGTGAGGCCGGTCTTGTGAATATTGCGGCCGTTCGGCGTGAAATACGAGGAGATCGTCACCTTGATGGCTGAGCCGTCACCAAGCGGCACGAGCGTCTGCACGATGCCCTTGCCGAAGCTCTGCGTACCCACGAGGATCGCCTTGCCGTAGTCCTGAAGGCATCCGGCGAAGACCTCGGAAGCGCTCGCGCTGTTGCCGTTCATCAGCACGGCGATCGGAACATTGACCGTAGCCGTCGAGGACGAGAAATACTCCTCCTTCTGCTTGTACTTGTCTTCCATGTACACCAGCAGCTCACCCTTCGGCAGGATACGGCTCAGCATCGAGGTTACGGTGCGCAGCGTTCCGCCGGGGTTGTTGCGAAGGTCAACGATCAGCGCCTTCATGTTCTGTTTCGTAAGCATGTCGACAGCGTCGTCGAACTGCTTCGCCGTCACGTCGTCAAACTCCGTGACGATGATGTATCCGATGTTGCCCTCGAGCATCTGGTACTCGACCGTCGGGATGCTGACCTGATCGCGGGTCACCTCGATATGCAGGTAATCCGGCTCGCCCTCGCGGTAGATCGTAAGCATCACCTTGGAACCGATCGGTCCGCGGATCTTGGTCACCACGATATCAAGCGCGATACCGTAGATGTCCTCGCCGTCCACCTCAACGAGGATATCGTCGGGAAGCAGGCCCGCCTTCTCGGCCGGGCTGCCCTTGAAGATCTTCGTGAGCTGCGGATAGCCGTTGTCATTCATTCGCACCGAGGAGCCGATGCCGGCGAACGAGCCGCTCGTGGACTCCTGGAACGAACTCAGTTCCTTCTCGTTGAAATACACCGTATACGGATCGCCGATCGCGCTGACCATACCATGGTACACGCCGTCAACAACCTCGTTGAAATCGATCGGCTGATAGTAATACTCGTCGAGCAGCTCAGCGATCTTCTTGATCTTCGTGTCGTAATCGACATCGTTAATATTGGCCGCCGGCGTCGCTGTGGGCGTCGGTGTTCCGTTCTGGGACACATCCACGGTCGGCGTCGAGCTGATCTTGGTCAGCCGGCTCTCCTCCGGGTTCTCCTTACCGCAGGAGACAACTCCGAGCAAGATCGCGCAACATAACAGCGCCGTAAGAAATCCCGCAATAAATCCTTTTTTCACTTCTAAAACCCTCCGACAGTGCACATTGTCGCGCACCGCTTAAAACATCCTCTCAATAACGCACATACAACAGCGGGTCAACGGAAGTTCCGTCGATGGTCACCGTAAAATGAAGGTGCGGCGCCGTCGAGACACCGGTCGATCCGACCAGCGCGATCACCTGCCCCTGAAGCACCTTGTCGCCCTTGCTCACCAGAAGCTTCGAGCAGTGCAGGTAGCGGGTGTGGTATCCATTGCCGTGGTCGATCTCGACGTAGTTGCCGGCCGACGAATTGTAGCCTGCAAACACCACCGTTCCCGCCAGGGAAGCCACGATCTGCGCACCGTATGCCGCACCGATGTCAACGCCCTTGTGGAACGTGCTCGCACCCTTGACCGGTGCGCGTCTCGGTCCGAATCCGGCGCCGGTTCTCGAGTCACCCGGAAGCGGCCAGATCATCTTCGCCACGTTGCGCTCGTCCTTCAGCGTGAGCTGGCTCGCGCTGGACACGCCCGTGTGCGGTACGTTCGCATATTTCTTCTCGCGCTCCGCCTGCTGCTGTTGCGACTGCTGCTGCGCGAGTCTCTTCTGCTCCTCCGCGAGGCGCTTGGCCTCCTCGGCACGCCGCTTGGCCTCCTCAGCCTCCTTGCGCTTGCGCTCGGCCTCGATCTCCTTCAGCACCTTGTTGACGTCGTCGCCGGCCTTCAGGATATCCTCCGTGTAATCCTCGAGGATGTCCTCGTTGATACCGATCTTGGCCTCGTAATCCGCCATCGCCTCTTCCTTCTTGGCGATGACTTCCTGGATGTACTTAAAATCCTCATCGTACAGCTCGCGGCTCGACTCAAGCACGCTGATCTGGATCTCCAGACGCTCCTTCACTGCGGCAACCTCGTTCTTCGCTGCGGTGTAGTTCTTCGCGAGCCGATAGTCATACGCGCGAATGCTGGACGCATATTGCTCATAGTTCAGGATGCCCGTGACATCCTGCGATCCGAGAAGCACCTCAAGCTCAGAGATATTGCCGTGCTCGTAGAGGTACTGGAATCTCCGCTTCAGCGTCTCATACTGCTCAGCCTCAACTCTCTCGGCCTCCGCCAGCTGCTTGTTGGTGATCTCCAGCTCGGCGTTCAGCTCATCGAGAGCCTCCTCGAGCGCCGTGATCTCAAGCATCATCTCCGACTGCTTCGCATCCATCTCCTCGATGTATTTTTCAATGCTGTCGTACTCGGCTTTCAGCTTGCTCGTCTCATTGGCGACCTGCTTTTTCTTCTTCTCGAGCTCTTCTTTTTTCTTCTTCGCTTCCTTCAGTTTCTCCTCCAGGCTCTCATCGTTGTGCACGACACCCGAAAGATCGATCTGCTCGGCGATAAACTCCGACGTGGCTGCCTGTACCGGCGGGATCATCGTGATCAACATTGCGACGATCAGCAGGAAGGACACCACACGACCGGTTTTGGGTTCTCTCATGAAAACTCCTTTCCCACACGACACGATCACAGCTTGCGGAACTTCCGCAGCTCGCGGTTCAGCGTAAAATAACTGCCGAAGAAACCGATGCCGACACCGATGCACGCAGACAGCGGGGCAAGCACGGCGAATACCTCATTGACATCAACGAAATTGATCGTTCCGAGGATGTTCAGCTTCGTCGACACAAGCTGAACCAGCTTGTAATACATAGCATATAATACCGAGAGCGGGATCGCCGCTCCCAACAGGCCGATCAGCACACCTTCCACCAGGAACGGTCCCCGGATGAAGAGGTCGGTTGCACCGATCAGACTCTGGATCTGAATCTCTCGCGCACGGACGGAAATACCGATGGAAACCGTCGTGCTGATGAGGAACAATGCAATTGCCAGCAACAGGATGATCAGCACGATGGCTCCGACGCTGAGGCCGCGGTTCAACGATGTGAGCGTCTTCACCAGGTCCTCCGCGTTGTTGACGTAGCGGACGCCGTCCGCCTCCATCCCACGGATCTCCTCGACGGCCGTCAACTGCTTCTCGACCGACGTAAAATAAATCTCAAACGATGAGCTGTATTGCAGCGGGTTGTCGTCTCCGAACGACTTCAGCATCTCGGAATCGCTGTTGTCGAAGTGGTCCGCCTTGAACTTCTCCCAGGCCTTCTCCGCCGAGACATACTCGATGCGCTTGACGCCGTCAACCTCCTTGATCTTGTCGCGAAGATCCAAGAGCTCCTGATCGCTGATACCCTCGCGGAAGAACACCGTGGCACCGACGCCCGTCTCCAACTGCAGCAGGTTGTACTGCACATTGATCAGCACGAAGTACATGATGCCGAAGAGGAAGATACAAACCGTCATCGTCGCGATGGACGCGATGGAAAACAGACGGTTTCTTCTGATATTTTTGATACCCTGCCCGAAGCAGTAAAAGAAACTACTCATTGTCGTAACCTCCCGTCTTGTCATCGACGATGACACCGTCGCGAAGGGAGATCACTCGCTTCTGCATGCTGTCTACGATCTCGCGGTTGTGCGTGACGACAACGACCGTCGTTCCACGCTGGTTAATGTCCTCGAGAAGCTCCATGATATCCTCGGTGTTGGTCGGGTCGAGGTTACCGGTCGGCTCGTCCGCAAGCAGGATCAGCGGGTTGTTCACGAGCGCACGCGCAAGCGCGACACGCTGCTGCTCACCGCCGGAGAGCTTGTTCGGGTAGCTGCGGTACTTGTTGCGAAGACGCACCAGACCGAGCATCTTGGAAACATTTTTCGTAATCTTGCGGGAAGGTGCTCCGACGACCTTCTGCGCGAACGCGATGTTCTCAAACACCGTGCGATCCTCGAGAAGGCGGAAATCCTGAAACACGATACCGATCATGCGGCGGTACTTGCACACCTGACGGTTCCGCAGGGACGAGAGGTCCGTGCCCGCGATGTAGATGGAGCCGGAGGTGGGTCCGATCTCGCGCATCAGAAGGCGGATCAGCGTGGACTTACCGGAGCCACTGGGGCCTACGATAAACACGAACTCGCCTCGGTTGATGGAAAATGAAACGTCCTTGAGTGCCTGGTTGTCGGCGTCCTCCGGACCGTCCGTATATTCCTTTGTGACATGGTCAAACACGATAACGGGGCCCTCATTCGGGTCGATGGGAGCTGACGTCTCCTCCGTGTCGTCGACAACGGGAAGGTCATCAATCTCCTCTGCTGCAGCCTCCTCGGTCTCCCTTGCAGCGGCCTCCGCCTCGCGCGCCGCGCGGTCGGCAGCCATCTGTGTGGTCTGCGCCTGCGACTGTTTGGCAACCTTGACAAAATCCTGAATGACCGGCGTGGTGGGAACAGCCTTCGCTGCCTCCTCCGCCTCTTCCTCGATCACCGCCGCGGCAGCATCAGCAGCAGCGATCCCTTCCTCCGCAGCGGCAACAACCTTGTCCGCCGCCTCGGAGAACTTGTTCTCTTCGCTCATAAATTTCTCCCTAAATCCTTCATAAAGCCTCATTTTGCGAAAAATGAGGCTTTACTCCGTTTTTAATATTCGGAATTCTCCATATATTTCATGTACTTGACAACCATCAGCGCGATCTTGAACGTGATGGCGTCATCGAATACACGCAGGTCGAGATTCGTGCTCTTCTCGAGCTTGTCGAGACGATACACGAGCGTGTTGCGATGAATGTAGAGGTCCTTCGAAGTCGCCGAAACGTTGAGGCTCTTCTCGAAGAACTTGTTGATCGTGGTGAGCGTCTCCTCACCGAAGTCCTCCGGGGACTGTCCGTCGAAGATCTCGCGGATGAACATCTTGCACAGCGGCATCGGAAGCTGGTAGATCAGGCGGCCGATACCGAGGTTGTTGTAAGCGACAACCTTGCGCTCGCTGTAGAAGATCTTGCCGACATCGAGGGCCATCTTCGCTTCCTTGTAGGAACGGGATATATCCTTGATCTCGTTGACGATCGTACCGTAGGAGACATGAACCTTGCTCATGGCCTCCGTGTTCAGCATATCGACGATAACCTTGGCCGTGTTCATCAGAGTCTCATAATTCTCGTTGGACTTGAGCTCCTTGACGATGATGATGTTCTTCTCATCGACCGCCGTGATGAAGTCCTTCGGCTTGCCTGCGAACAAGGAGCGAACGGTCTCGAGCGCGTTCGTGTCCTTCTCGGTCTTCGTCTCAATAATGTATACCACGCGGCGCGCCTCCACGTCGATGTGGAGTTTCTTCGCGCGGTTGTAGATGTCCACGAGGAGCAGGTTGTCAAGCAGCAGGTTCTTGATGAAGTTATCCTTGTCAAACCGCTCCTTGTACGCTACCAGCAGCCCCTGGATCTGGAATGCCGCCATCTTGCCGACCATGTAGACATCGTCGGTGTCACCCTTCGCGAGAAGGATGTACTCCAGCTGATGATCGTCGTACACCTTGAAGAACTGGTAACCCTGCATCACCTGGCTGTCCGCAGGCGACTCGGCAAATGCCGTCACCATGGCGTTGTTCTCCTCCATGGTGCCGCTGATGGTAGACGCGAGCGTCTTACCCTCCGTATCCATGATACACAGGTCCACACGGGTAATCCCCTTCATCCCGTCAATCGTGTTTTGCAGAATCTGATTCGAAATCATCCGTTCGCCATTCCTTTCCGCATGGAATCTCGATCGGGTTCCCCCGCTGTTTCACAGGGAATTCCCGTCGGCCGTCTGTCTCGAAAAATGCACGGACATCCGCCACCCATAATCAGATTGATAATACCACTTTTTAACCGATTTTTCAAGTGAAAACAATGTGAAGAAGCGGGTTTGAAAGTATAAACGTGAAAGGGCCCCGTGCTTTCACACGGGGCCCTGAAGGATTCATTGTAATGATGATCAGTGAGTGATGATCTGCTCGGTCTCCTTGTCGAAGATGTGCATCTTTGCAAGGTCCATAGCGATCGTAACGGTATCGCCGGGTCTAGCCTCGGTACGAGGATCAACGCGTGCGGTGATATCGTAGTCATCAACTGCGAAGTACAGGAATACTTCGGCACCAAGGAGCTCGTATACACGAACGGTAGCTGCGAAAGCTGCTTCCGGATGTGCGGATACGAATGCTGCGTCATCCTTGATATCCTCAGGACGGATACCGAGAACAACTTCCTTGTCAACATAGCCGCCCTCAACAAGCTTCTTTGCTCTTGCTTCCGGAACAAGGATCTTGTTGTTGCCGAATACGAGGTATACGCTGGAACCGCTTACGGTTACAACGGAATCCAGGAAGTTCATCTGAGGCGATCCCATGAAGCCTGCTACGAACAGGTTGTTCGGCTTGTCGTAGAGGTTCTGAGGAGTATCTACCTGCTGGATGACACCGTCCTTCATAACGACGATACGGGTACCGAGCGTCATAGCCTCGGTCTGGTCATGTGTTACGTAGATGATCGTAGCTTCCAGTCTCTGGTGGATCTTGGAAATCTCGATACGCATCTGTACACGGAGCTTAGCATCCAAGTTGGAAAGAGGCTCGTCCATAAGGAATACCTTAGGGTTACGAACGATTGCACGACCCATGGCAACACGCTGTCTCTGTCCACCGGAAAGAGCCTTCGGCTTACGATCAAGAAGGTGCTCGATGTCGAGGATCTTAGCTGCCTCGTGAACGACCTTATCGATCTCTGCCTTAGGGGTCTTACGAAGCTTAAGGCCGAATGCCATATTGTCATAAACAGACATATGAGGGTACAGAGCGTAGTTCTGGAATACCATCGCGATATCGCGATCCTTGGGCTCAACGTCATTCATGAG
>JAFZMO010000081.1 GCA_017551165.1 Lachnospiraceae bacterium | reverse complement strand
TATGAACAAGCGCGTCCAGATCGATCTCCGACCAGGTTCTCTTCAATGTGGATTCCATAAGTCTGCCTCACATGTGTTTGTTGTATCGTCCTGCGATCCCGGTTACCTGTGTTTTATACCGGCTTCCGACAATATTTCTCTTCTGCCCAGTTCAAAGTACTGAATATCACCGAGCAGACAGTCTTCCGAAACATAATACGGTTCTTCTGATATATTGACCAGGTTCATGTCCAGATAAGCGTCCATTCTCTTGATCTGCTCCGCCTGTTCCTGCGTGACTTCAAACGAGACATACTTGATGTCCGTCTGTTCGACTTCCGTTTTTACGGAGTCCCTGTCGGAAGCCTGCTTTGTCTCTGTCACCCGAAGGGAGATCAGACAGCCG
Organism: Lachnospiraceae bacterium; assembly: GCA_017551165.1. Taxonomy (GTDB): domain Bacteria; phylum Bacillota; class Clostridia; order Lachnospirales; family Lachnospiraceae; genus ISDg. The sequence continues at coordinate 19,600 of JAFZMO010000081.1, read as the reverse complement.
TTCTCGTCGTAAAGATACTGCTTTACGATCTCGTTCTTTTTATCGGTGTTCACGGCATAGAGGTGCGTGTCCAAATATATCGCGTTTTCGGTGAGCTTTCGATATTCCTCCGAGATCACATGCCCGCGTTCATCGTACTCCCTCACCAGTTCCTCCAGTTTCTCCGGCTTCTGCACAAAGTTTCCGCTCACCAATGTATGTCCATAGTACAACAGACGCCCCTCAGAGTCGTACTTCCACTCCTTCTCCGTGACAGCATTGACCCCTTTGTTTGTCGTATCCGAGCGCAGGGATGTAAGATGCCCTGTCGCGTCGTAGGTCATAGTATAATGAAGCTCATTCAGCCCCGCGCTTACCGTGGTGACCTCAATCAGCCTCCCCTGTGCGTCATACCGGTACGTCTGGTAATCGGAATCCGGATCATCCAGGTCCCCGATCTTCACGAATGTCCCGCCTTCGGTGTACTCGCATTCGCGTACTCTGTCGACCGTCCCGTCCTGATTGATCGACACGCCCACAGTGGCCCGGCCGTTCTCGTCAACCTCGCTTCGGAACGTATCCGTCAGCACACCGTCTTCGCTCTGTCGCAGCAGAATGCCCCGCCCGTTCACATCAAAGGTGACCTCCACGGACTCTTCCCAATCCATGTCCGTCATGGCGACCACCTGTCCCTTGTCGTTGACCTCGTACCGCGTGTCCAGCTCAAACTCACCGTTTTTCGCCTTTTCGTAGACGTTCAGTGTCACGCTGCCGTCATCGTTGTACACGAGCTCCTGCTTCGTTCTGCCTTCCGTGCGCGTATTGATCCGCCCGTCGTCATCGTATGTATATTCCCTCTGGACTTCCTCCGTGCCGTCGTCCTCGATGTTGATCAACCGCAACAGATTGCCGCTCTCGTCATACTCGAATCGCACGGAGTCATTCAGAACTCCGTCCACGTACTCTTGGCCCTCCGATACGCGCCACACGCGCACCAGACCGTTTTTCTTCTCCTTCTCCGGCTCCTTGTCCCTGCCGAACACCGTGATCATCAATACGACCCACGCGACCAGCGCAACGCTCAGGATCGCAATGATCACGATCCGCGCCGTCTTACGGTTCCATTTCATCTCTTTCTTCCCTCATTACACAACGATTCGGTCGACACCCGGCCCCCGCCGCCGTCGCCTTCCAATATAGTACCATATTTGCACGATTATGACCATTATTTTTCGGAAAATAAAAACCACCGGCGAAACGGGCCGGTTCACATTTTTCGCAAAATTCTGCCAGAAAACGGCAAAATCGGGCCCAAAAACCGCGATTGTTTCCAAATTGTTTACAAAATGTTAGTTTCTCCGACAAACTCTGCTAATATTTGTGCGATATAATGCAGACAGATAAAGAGAGAGGGAAACAAAATCCCGATCATAAAAAAGCCTATTCAAATTTTCATATAATATCAGCCCGGTAAGCCAAAACTTACTCGGGCTTCTCCTCTTTTATGGGGAGTTTTTTATTCCCGGAAATTTGTACGGGATCTCCCCCGGATTCACAAATGTGAACGCAAAATCCGGAAAAACTTTTGAATTGTTTACAAAATGTTAGTTTCTCCGACAAACTCTGCTAATATTTGTGCGTTATACTACAGACATAAAGAAACAAGCCTATTCAAATTTTCATATAATATCAGCCCGGTAAGCCAAAACTTACTCGGGCTTCTCCTCTTTTATGGGGAGTTTTTTTATTTACTGATCGATCAGCATGCTCACGCGGTTGAAGTAGTTGAGCTTCGATCCGCTGGAGTCGGTCTCCACGACCGTGAGCGCCGCGCCCGGGAACGCCTTGCGGATGCTCGGGTACACGCCGCGACCGGCGCACACGTTGGCCATGCAGCCAAACGGCGCGATGCAGAGGATCTTCCGAATGCCCTGCTTGATGTACGTGACGGACTCCGCGCCGAGCAGCCAGCCGTCGCCGACCGTCAGGTCGTGCGAGACGTACGGCCGCGAGTTCCGGTCCATCGCCGCGTAGCGGTCCATGCAGTGGAAGCCGTGTCTGCGGATCGTCGCGATCATCGCGTCCTGAGCATACTCCATCAGCTTCTTCGCCGCCTCAAAGCCGGCTCTCTCCACGCCCCACTTCTTCGGCTTGTGCGAGTCCACGTAGTACAGCATGTACCACGAGACGCCGTTCACATGCGCCTCACAGCCATTTTCCTCAAGATACCGGACGATATTCCAGTTGCCGAGCGCACAGTATTTTACGTAAAATTCTGCGACGACGGCGATGATCTGCCGCTTCTCCTCCCTGCGCTCGATCGCCTGGAACGAGCGTGCGATCTGCTCGAAGCGCTTCTTCATGCCGCGCAGCGTCAGGTTGCGATTTAAGCGGATGTCCGCCGACAGCGTCCTGATCCACTTGCGGTGCAGCGCCTCAGTCTCGCCCTTGTGCACCTCGTACGGCCGCGTCTGGTTGGCGAGGAGCATCAAAATGTCCCCGTAGTACAGGCCGAACAGACCGCGGATGGCCATGTCCATCGAGATCTTCATGCTGATGTCGTCGCACACGTGCCGCACATTGATCGTCATCACGCGCGCCGCGCTCAGCTTGGAGCGGTTCAGCGAGCGCTTCATCAGCTCGATGTAACATGCCCCGCGGCACGCATCGCCCGCGGTCGGCATCAGGATGAACGTCTTCGACGGGTCGTATTTGCCGCTCCGAAGCGCCTTCACAACCTGCCCCGTCATCAGCACGAACGGATAACAGATGTCGTGGTTCACAAACTTCAGGCCCTCCTCGCGGACCTCAAACTCACTGTCGTCGTACAGCGGCACAACGCTGTAGCCCTTCGACCAGAACATGAATCGAAGAAGCGGAAAATGATCGTCCAGCGTCGCCGGGATCAGTATCGTGTGCTCCTCATGATTGCTGCGTATCTTATACATTCTTCCTTCCCCCTGAATTCCCCCTCGGAATTGTCTTATTATTATAAATTATGCGAAAGGGAAAGTCAAGGAAGCCCCTGTTTGCCTTTGACTTTTGGGCTTGCCGGTAGTATAATTGAACGAGATGTTCAGGGCCGCGAGCGCACCCTTTTTGTGCGCCGGGGCAAACCAATTCAGGAGGTATCAAGCTATGGGAAAAGTAGTCATTATGGACCATCCGCTTCTGCAGCACAAGATCGGCATCATGCGGATGAAGGAGACGTCAACGAAGGATTTTCGCGATCTGGTCAACGAGGTCGCGATGCTGATATATTACGAGGCGAGCCGTGATCTTCCGCTTGCGGACAAGGTCATCGAGACTCCTCTGTGCAAGACGACGGTGAAGGAGATCGCAGGCAAGAAGCTCTGCGTCGTTCCGATCCTGCGCGCCGGCATCGGCCTGTGCGACGGTATCCTGCGCATGAACCCCAACGCGAAGGTCGGCCACATCGGTCTCTACCGCGACGAGCAGACGCTGGAGCCGCACGAGTACTTCTGCAAGATGCCTCACGACGCAGCGGACCGCGACATCTTCGTCGTTGACCCGATGCTCGCGACCGGCGGTTCCGCCATCGCAGCCATCGACATGCTCAAGAAGCGCGGTATCAACCGCATCCGCTTCCTGTGCCTGATCGCTGCTCCCGAGGGTCTCGCAGCGCTCCAGAAGGCACATCCCGAGGTAGACATCTACATCGGTGCCATGGACGAGTGCCTCAACGAGAACGGCTACATTCTTCCGGGTCTCGGCGACGCGGGCGACCGCATCTTCGGCACGAAGTAATCCGCAGCCATCGGTTTTAAACCGCGCCTCGCGCGCGACGTGGGGGGGAGTATGTACAAGTTTTTCATGGATCTGTTCACCCGGTATCCCGGGTTTTGGCGGTTTTGTTTTGCGATGTCGGTCATCGGCGCGCTGGCGATCATTTTCCTGATCTCCTACTGCTTCTTCCGCATCCTGATGACGGTGAAGAAACCGAAGGCAGCCGGCGTTGTTGAAGATGAAGGTGACAAGGCCGGAAGCGGCAAGGCGGACATCGACGAGCAGCAGAACAAGCAGATTGACCGGATCACACGCCAGATGGCGGCCCGTGAGAAGGAGGTCAACCGCGAGCTCGACTACCTTCGCGAGCAGTTCGTGCTCCGCAAGGATGGCGGCAAGGAAAACAAACCTCAGTAACTGACAAAGGCACGACCGATTGGGTCGTGCCTTTTTTGCAATGTCATTGTCTCACATCGGTCATGCCTGCTGCTGCATCGGATGCTCCAGCAGATCTTCAACAGTACAGTTAAGCACGCGAGACAGTCGGTACAACGTTTGTGCCTGTGCCTTATCGATATCATTGACTCGTTGCTCATACATCTGAATAGAACGAAGTCCGACTCCCGAGGCCTTGGCCAGTTCCGATTGCGATAGTCCGTAATACTCTCGCAGCCGTTTCAATCGTGAAACACTGTCGTCTACCGCGCACCGCGCCTCCATTGCCTCGCAAAACCTGCGTTCGTCCATCTCATGATAAGCCGGATACATCCGAACGATATCCTTCATACTCACGTGCTTAAAAATGCCCGAAAAATCCCGTCCGCTGGACCACTGATACTCCGCCAGTGCCCATCCGGCCCAATACTCCGGCGACAAATGTTCCGAGAGCCTATGCTCCGGAAGCTCCTTGTCCTGATACGTTGCACGTATGATCGCGTGGGCAAGTTCCACCCCGGACATTCCCGCGACTACCGCCGGATTGCCCATTCCGAACAGTCTCGCGTATCCCGAGTGAACAAACAGCATTGCCGCCCAGTCCACATCCATACCGCAGTCACAGGCAAGATAGTCAAAGCACTCAGCCAGGATATACTTAGCATCCTTGACATATAACTCATCGTAAGCGTGGATCATCCGACTTCATCTCCTCTCTTAAAATATCAATCGCAAAGACCTGTCCTCGTGCAAACGCCCCCGACCAGTTCTTTTCCCGCATCTCCCGATACGTCCTCCGCGCCCGGTTATCCCGCTCGGCAAAACGATGATAGTATTCCGACCGGTCAACCGGTTCCGCTCCGAGAAACGTAAGCTGCTCAAATGCCCGTTCCGACACCAAAACCGTCTGTACACCCAGCTCTCCCAATTTCAACGCTTTTCCCAGATCCTGCAGGGAAATCGCATTGTCCAGAAAATCCTGTGCAAACAGAAAATACGAATCATCTGCCCGGTAGCCCACGATCGCATCGTACTCTCCCGTATCAATGGAAAAACGGTCCACGATATACTCCCTTGTCTGCCGTGCGATCGCAGAACTTACTCGAAAAATGCGGTTCTGCAACAGGATTGCCATCCATTCAAGAACCGTGTGTTCAGGATCGTCCAGGTGAAGCACGCGCATGTTATCCTCCCGCCACTCATAGCGGTTTACAAATCCATTGGTATCATTCTTGCAAGCCCATTCGCGCGCAGTCTCTTCCTCCCGTGTACAATAGAACCCGCATCCATAGTCATTGAACGCCTTGCCTCCCGCGAGGCTCGGCCTCTCAACTATCTTCTCGCTGCCATGCAACAGGATCATCGTTCTCCCCTCCTGTATCATTGTGATGATACCTTAATTGTATCATTGCAATGATACAATGTCAATGCGCGTTTGTTTCTCACAGATAAAGGGCACCCGATCGGGTGCCCTAAACAGCGTTACTCATCTGCTTTTTCCGTCGATATCGATGATCACATACTCCGACACCGCGCCGGTCTTGAATGAGAACATGCATGTCGCGATGCCCGAGCTGACGATGAACTCGGTGTCGCCGCGCGTCTCCCGGCCGTACAGGAGATTGAAGTCGCCGAACACATCGGGCAGGATCTTCGCCGCGATCCCGATCGGGATCAGCAGTCCGCCGTGTGTGTGCCCCGCGAGCACAAGGTCGACTCCGGCCCTCGACTCGGCGTCGAAATCACCCGGCTGGTGGTCGAGCACGATGCGGTACCGATCCTCCAGCCCCTGCGTCAACTCCAAGATGCTCTTGCGCGACTCGCTTTGGTCCTTCCGCCCGATCACGTAGAACCGTTCCGCGACCAAGGCTGCCTCGTCCTCGAGCACATGCACGCCGCTCTCCCTGAGCGCCTTGTCTAGCTCCTCCGCGGAAAATGCGCACTCCCCGTGGCCTCCGCGGTCGTGGTTGCCGTACACAAAATACACGCCGTACTTTGACTTCATCTCGCCGAGCGCCTTGGCGCTTGCGCGCATATCCTCGACCGTTGTGTATTCATCGACGAAATCCCCGACGACCACGACGATGTCGGGGTTGCACTGCTCGATGCGGTGCAGTAGCTCCGCGAAGCCGTCTGCGTCGAACGTGTCGCCGACATGAGAGTCGGAGATCATCGCGATCCGGAGGCTGCCGCCGAGGTCGCGCTCCGCCGTCAGCCGGTACTCCGTCTGCCACACGTGGTGCGCCGCGTACCAGCCGATCGCAAGGTAAAACACGCACCCGATGTACGCTGCGATCAGCACGCGCAGAAAGCCCGTGAGCCACGGCTCCTTCGCCTCGCCGCGGTGCCGCACGTGCAGGATCACACCGTCCGCGCACTCGCCGAACAGCCAGAACACCAGAAGGTGCAGCTGGATGATCATCGCGTCGTAGAAATTCAGGATGCACGTCACCGCAAACACGATGGCGAACACCGCGAGGAGCCCGATCCTCACGGACCGCTTCCCCGCCGCCTTCGCGACCGGTTTTCGCAACAGGATCACTCCGGCAAGCACAAGCGCAAACGCCGCTGCCAGGATCAAAACCCAGATCATCATTTTCCCCCTTCAAAGCAGGGCGCCCCATGCGGGACGCCCTCTTGTTATCGCTATATCAGCTATGTCCGTCTCGGAGATCACTCCTCAACCGTGAACGAGTACACCGTGCAGAAGTCGTACGGCTCGCCGGCATGGAAGATGCTGGTCGGGAAGCTCGGGATGTTGCATGCGTTCGGATAGAACTGCGTCTCGAAGCATACGCCGTCGCGCTTCTTGTAGATCACGCCGCCCTTGCCGGGGTTCGGATCCTTCGAACCGTCGATGAAGTTACCGCTGTAGAGCTGCATGCCGGGAAGGTCGGTGTAAACCTCCATCTTGCGGCCGCTCTGCGGATCGTACAGGATCGCCACGAGGTCCATCTCGTCCTCTTCCTCGATATCGAGGTCAAGCACGTAGTTGTGGTCGTAACCGCCCGCGATCTTGAGGCACTCCATGTCCGCGTTGATGTCGCGTCCGATCGGCTTCGGCTCCCGGAAATCCATCGCCGTGCCGGTGATATCCATAACCTCGCCGGTCGGGATCAAAAGCTTGTCCGTAGGCGTGATCTGATGGCTGTTGATCCATACCTCCTGATCAAGCACGGAACCGCTGTCCTGTCCCGCAAGGTTGAAGTACGTGTGGTTCGTCAGGTTGATGACCGTGTCCTGATCGCAGTCCGCAAAATACTCGATCGCCAGGTCGTTGTCGTTCGTGAGCGTGTAGGTCACGGTGACATCGAGGTTGCCGGGGAACCCCTGCTCGCCGTCGGGCGACAGGCGGGAGAACTCAACGCTGACGCTCTCCTCATCGGAGTACGTCTCCACCTCGTAGAAATACTTGTTGTAGCTCTTCGGGCCGCTGTGAAGGTTGTTCACGCCGTTGTCGTTCTTCGCAAGCTCGTAGGTCTTGCCGTTGATCGTGAACTGAGCTCCGCCGATGCGGTTTGCGTGACGGCCGATGAACGAGCCGTAGCCGGGGCCGTTGTCCTCGTAGCCCGTAACGCTGTCATAGCCGAGCGCCACGTCCTCGAAGTTGCCGTTCCGATCCGGAACGATGATGTTGACGATCACAGCGCCGAAATCGGACACCGTCACCTTCATGCCCTTATCATTTTCCATCGTGTACAGGAAAGCTTCCTGTCCGTCCTTGGTCTTGCCGAAAGATGCTTTGCTTACATTCATCGGTATCATCTCCTTTGCATGTTCAAATTACAGCAGTAACGCTGCGATTATTCCGATCTGTACAGCGGCAAACAACGGTACGAGTACCGTGAACCGCCGATGTTTCGTCTTGTGCCGGAACAGATACATTCCGAGCATGCTGCCGACGCCGCCGAACAGCGCCGCGGACCACAACAGCGCTCGCTCGGTGATCCTCCATTGGTTCCTCCGGGCCCTGCGCTTGTCCACACCCATCATAGCAAAAGCGACTCCGTTTGTCACGCAGAGAATCGCCGCGACGAGCACAATGTGCTCTTCCATCCATACTTTCATACTGTTCCGCCGAAAAAAGCCGCATTTGTTGCGGAAAATGCGTCAAACACGCACCGCGTCCGCCAACTCCGCGATCGCCACCGCGCGCTGCTCGCCGGTCGCCATGTCCTTGAGCATCACGGTTCCCTGCGCCGCCTCATCCTCGCCGATGATAGCTGCGTACGGAACACCGATCTTCGCGGCGTACTTCATTTTCTGCTTCATTCCCTTGCTCTGGCAGTACACGTCTGCGCTGATGCCGGCGCTGCGGATCGCCGAAGCCGCCGTGAGCGCTGCGCTGAGCTGCTCGCCGCCCATCGGGATCACCAGGCAACGCGCCACGCAGCCGCTGCCCGCCGGGATCAGGCCGTTCTCCTTCAGCTGGTAGAACAGTCTCGTCAGGCCGATGCTGATGCCGATGCCCGGGAGCTTCTGGTCTGTATAGTACTCGGCAAGGTTGTCGTAGCGTCCGCCGGAGCACACGCTGCCCATGCTCGGGTAGTCGTTAAGCATCGTCTCGAACACCGTACCGGTGTAATAGTCAAGTCCGCGCGCGATCGTGAGATCGATGATGAACGCTCTCTCCTCCACGCCGAACCCGCGCAGGTACGAAACAACCTCCGCAAGCTCCTCGACGCCCTGCTTGTACAGTTCGTTCGCGATGTCCTGCGCGCGGAGCGCCTCGATCACCTCGTCGTTCGTTCCGCGGAGCGAGAGGAACGTGAGGATCCGCTCTGCGTCCGCTGCCGTCACGCCGAACTTCTCGAGCTCCTCCGTGACTGCCTCGCGGCCGATCTTCTCCAGCTTGTCGATCGTGCGAAGGATGTCGCCGATCACTTCCGTGTAGCCGAGCTCCGCAAAATATCCGTTGAGCACCTTGCGGTTGTTCATGCGGATCGTGAATGCGCCGAACGCCAGCTCCTTAAATACATTGTAAATGACAGCAGGCATCTCCGCATCGTAGACGATGTCCAGAGAATCCTGTCCGATCACGTCGATATCGCACTGGTAGAACTCGCGGAACCGGCCCTTCTGCGGGCGCTCGCCGCGGAACACCTTGCTCATCTGGTAGCGCTTGAACGGGAACGCCAGATCCCCTGCGTGCTGCGCCACGTAGCGCGCCAGCGGCACCGTCAGATCGAATCGGAGCGACACGTCGCTGTCGCCCTTCTGGAAGCGGTAGATCTGCTTCTCCGTCTCACCGCCGGCCTTCGCCAGCAACACCTCCGACAGCTCGATCACCGGCGTGTCGAGAGGCAGGAAACCGTAGCGCTCGTACACGCTGCGGATCGTGTCATACATCTTGTTAAATGCGATCTGATCCTCGGGAAGCAACTCCATGAATCCCGGCATGATCTTCGGTTGTACTTTGCTCTTGCTCATATATCCTCCATACCGCAGTCACCCGCGGTTCGTATGCTTGGTTTGTTGTTCTCACGCGCATCCGCGCACACGCGATTCACCCCGCGCCGGGCTTGGGCCGTTCAGTCTTCTCCGCGGTCACCCGCGTGCTCTGCCGCAGCGGCGTTCGCCTCCACGAGCGGCGTCTCGTCCACCTCGATCGTGAGGGCGCGGTCGATCAGCGCCTGCACCGACGCAAACTCCGGTCCGTACACCACCTTTAAAAACGCCAAAAACACGCGCATGTCGTACTCGCACACGTCATCGATCATCATCTCGACAGCCGTGTCCACGGAAAATGCCGCACGGTATGTGCGGTTGCTCACCAGCGCTGCGAAGACGTCGCACACGCGCAGGATCTTCGCGCCGTACGGGATCTCGTCGCCCTCGATATGGTGCGGATAGCCCGTTCCGTCACAGTTCTCGTGATGGTTGGCGATAAACGAAATGATCTCCTCGGAGTAGCCGCCCTCCTTGCGGAGCACGTCGATGCCGAGTGTCGGATGCATGCGCACGTACTTGGAGCGCTCGACGGCAAGAATGTCGTCGCGATGGCCGTAGATAACGTCCGCGAGCTCCAGCTTGCCGATATCGTGAAGCATGCCCGCGACCGCGATATCGTTGCAGAAGTGCTCGTCCTCGCCGAGCGTCTTCGCCACGAGCACGGCAAGCTCACTCACGATCTCGCCGTGGGCATAGAAGTCCCGCAGGTCGCGCTCCACAACGAGGCGCGTGCCCATGCGTTCGATCAGTTGTCTCTCGCGTTCCAGGTTCATACTCACTCCGAAGCGGCTCACATCTCGTTAGCCGCGAAAAATGTCTTCTTTCTCTCGATCATCTCATCGATGCGTTCGATATAGTCCGTAAGGCTCTTCACGTTCTCCACGCGCTCGATGCGGTCCTCGTCGTAAAATACGAACTTCGACATCGCGCCGGCGCCCGCCGCAAGGATCGTCTGCTTCTCCTCCATGATGAGGATGTTGTAGATGCCTTCCTTGCCGAAACGCGCGTAGCCCACATTTTCCAAATTCTCCGCCATGTTCTTCTGGCGGTAGAGGTAGTAGGGCAGATACTCCTGCTCGCGGCAGAAGCGGATGCTCTCCGCAAGCATCTCCGTGACGCCCTGTGCCTCCATTCCCTCGTAATCCTCCTTCTGCGTCGTCAGACGCGCCGCACGCTTGCGTGCCAGAGTGTGCACCGTGAGGGAATCCGGCTGCAGCCTCGCGATCTGCGCGAGCGTGTCCCGCACGTCGTCGGGGCACTCGCCGGTCAAACCGATGATGATATCCATGTTGATGTTGTCATGTCCGAGCTCTCTGGCCATGTGCATCGCGTCCACGATCTGCTGTACCGTGTGCCGGCGCCCGATCAGATCGAGCGTCCGCTGCTGCATGGTCTGCGGGTTGATGCTGATGCGCGTGACGCCGTAGTCCCTAAGCACCTTGAGCTTGCGCTCGGTGATGCTGTCGGGGCGTCCCGCCTCGACCGTGTACTCGATGCAGTTCTCCATCGGCAGGTACGTGCGCACCGCCGTGAGCAGGCGCTCCAGCTGTTCCGCCGAGAGCGACGTCGGCGTTCCTCCGCCGATGTACACCGTCTGCAGCTTCTTGCCGGGCATACAGGTCCCGAGATATTCCAGCTCCTTTGTGAGCGCGTCGAGATATGCGTCCGTCAGCTTCCCGAACCGCTCCAGAGGATACGATGTAAACGAACAGTAGTGGCACGTCGTCGGACAGAACGGGATGCCGATGTAGATACTGTAGCCCTCGCGGTAGTTCATCCCGTGCAGGATGTCTCGCTCACGCGTCGCCACCTGAAGGCTCGTCGCGATCTTCTCCTCGCTCACGAGGTACTCCTCGCGGAGCCTTGCCGCGATCGACTCTGCGCTCTCGCCGTCCTCCAGCCCTTCATACACAAGCTTCGTCGGCCGCACGCCCGTGAGGATGCCCCACGGCAGCGTCGTCCCCGTCTCCCTCGCGAGCACGCGGTAGATCTCGCGCGCCACGCGGTTGCGGTACGCCTTGCGCTCCGGGTCTACGCCGTCCGCGTCCGCCCGCGCGACACACTCGCCGCCGCGGTACACGCGGATGCGGTACCAATCGTTCATCAAAATACAGGCAAACGAGTAGTCGAACGCCGCGTTGGCCGCCAGCAGGAGCTTGGGCTCCTCGCGGCAGAGCTCGCGCATCGGCTCCTCCTCCGCCTCGTAGTGGTTCACTTCAAAATCCGCGTCCGGCAGAAAAGCCCGGATCAAAGGCCGCAGTTCCTGCTCGTAGTCGCGTCCGTACAGATTCAGTTCGACCGGCCGTTCCATCCGATTCCTTTCCCGCTTTGCGCGCTATTTTCCGAATAATTTTCTTTTTTTCTTCTCCGGCACCGCGGGCTTGTTGAGGCCCTTCTCCCAGGTGTAGAGGTTGTAGCGGCGCTCGTACTCGATGTTCGTCGCAGGCCCGTGGCCCGGGAACACCAGCGTCTCGTCCGGCAGCTGGTAGAGCTGCTTGCGGATCGCCTCGGTCAGCACCTTCATGTCGCCGGTCGGCAGGTCCGTGCGCCCCACGCTCTCCAGAAAGAGCGTATCACCGCTGAAGAGAACTCCCTCCGTCGGGAAGAAGTAGCACACGCCGTCCTCGGTGTGTCCCGGCGTCGCAAGGCACGTGATCGGGAACCCCGCATACTCGATGAGCTCCTCGTCCTCCACGTACTTCTTCACCGGAAAATGAAGCTGCGTCTCCGTAAAATGCTCCGAGAACCCTCCCGGCGCAACCTTCTCATAGTCCTTCAAAAAGCTCTCCGCACCGACGCCCGCAACCACCGGTACATCGTACACCGAGAGCAGCTCTCTCACCGCCCCGATGTGGTCGAAGTGTCCGTGCGTGAGCAGGATCGCCACCGGCATCATATCCATGCTGCGGATCTCATCGCGGATCGCATCGGGATCCGCACCGGGATCGATGATCAGTACCTGCTGCGTGTCCGGATTGCCGACCAGATAGCAGTTGGTCTGCACCGGTCCGACATGGAGCGTTCGTATCACCCGCATGTTATCCCCTTTCTGCTCGGCCGCGATCAGCCGGCCGTCCGCTCGACATCCACGACAAACTCGACCTGACGGATTCGGTTCATCATCGTGTTCAGCTGCGCGGTGCTGTGCACCTCGAACGAAACGACGATCGTGCTGATCTCGTTCTTGCCGGGTCTAACCGTCGTGGAATTGATATTCAGATTGTTCTCGTTCAGGATGCGGATGACCTCAAGAAGCGTCTCCGTCTTGTGCGAGTTGTTGGCAAAAATGCGGACCTCGGCGTTGTAGGTGCGCTCAGGCACCTCCGCCTCCTCGTCCTCCGTCACTTCCCATTTGGCCTCGATCAGCCGCTGCTTGTCCTCCTCCGGCAGATGCTGCATGTTCACGCAGTCCGCCCGATGGATGGACACGCCGCGCCCGCGCGTGACAAACCCGACGATCGCATCGCCCGGCACCGGCGCACAGCACTTCGAAAAATGAACCGAAATGTCGTTCGCGCCCTGCACGATGATGCCGCCGCCCTGCTTGGTGCGGGCCGGCTTTGTGCGCTCCTCGGAGAGCAGGGACTCGACCTGCTCCTCGGCCGTCATGTTCTTTACCCGGGCCTTGTTCCACTCCTCATAGAGCTTGTTGACAACCTGGCCCTCCTTGATCGTCCCGTGGCCGATCGCCGCCATCAGCGACTCCCAGTCGCGGTAGCCGTATTTGGCGAGACACAGCTCCTGGAACTCCGGCTTGGAGATCTCGGGCAGGTTGATGCCCTTGGACTTCGCGTACGTCGCCATCGCGTTCTTTCCGCGAAGGATATTGTCGTCCTTGTGCTCCGCCTTGAACCACTGGTTGATCTTGTTGCGCGCCTGCGCGCTCTTGACGATCTTGAGCCAGTCGCGGCTCGGTCCCTTCGAGTTCACGGAGGTGATGATCTCAACACGGTCGCCGTTCTGGATCTCGTACTCGATGTTCACGAGCCGGTCGTTGACGCGCGCGCCGATCATTTTGTTGCCGACCGCACTGTGGATGCTGTACGCAAAATCCACGGTGTTCGAGCCGACCGGAAGCGTCTTCACCTCGCCCGTCGGCGTGAAGCAATACACGCTGTCGTTGAAGAGGTCGAAGTCGCTCTTTAAGCTGTTCAGGAATTCCTTGTTGTCGGACATGTCGCGCTGCCACTCAAGGATCTGACGAAGCCATGCGAGCTTCTCATCCTCGGCGTTGTCCACGCGCTTGCCGCTCTGGGATTCCTTGTATTTCCAGTGCGCCGCGATACCGTACTCGGCGATGCGGTGCATTTCCTTCGTTCGGATCTGGATCTCCACCGGCGTGCCGCCCGGGCCGATCAGCGTCGTGTGCAACGACTGATAGTTGTTTGCCTTGGGCATGGCGATGTAGTCCTTGAAACGCCCCGGAACAGGCGTGTACATATCGTGCAGGATGCCGAGCGCCGCATAGCAGTCCTTGACACTGTCGACGATGATGCGCACCGCAAACAAGTCGTAGATCTGCTCGATCGACTTGTTCTGGTTGACCATTTTTCGATAAATGCTGAAGAAGTGCTTGGCGCGGCCGTCGATCTCCGCGTGGATCCCCGCCTCCTCCATCTTCTTGCCGACCTCGTCGGAAATCTTCTGCACAAACGCCTCGCGGTCCGCGCGCGTCGCCTTGATGTCCTCCGAGAGCTTCTTGTACACGTCGGGCTTGAGATATTTGAGGGACAGGTCGTCCAGCTCCTTCTTGATGCGGCTGATACCGAGCCGGTGCGCGATCGGGGAGTAGATCTCCATCGTCTCTCTCGACTTCTCGACCTGCTTCTCCGGCGACTGATACTGCATCGTGCGCATGTTGTGCAGGCGGTCCGCCAGCTTGATCACGACGACGCGGATATCCTTGGCCATGGCGATGAACATTTTCCGAAGGTTCTCCGCCTGGACCTCGATCTTGTCCTGAGAATAATTCAGTTGGGTCAGCTTCGTGACGCCGTCCACGAGCAGGGTGACTTCCTGCCCAAACAGGCGCGACAGCTCTGCCTCCGTGATCGTCGTGTCCTCAACCACGTCGTGCAGGATGCCGGCGACGATCGTCTCCTTGTCCATCTCAAGCTCTGCCAAAATGATGGCCACCGACAGCGGATGGATGATGTAGGGCTCGCCGCTCTTTCGCTTCTGGTTTCCGTGCGCGTCCAGCGCCAGCTTGTACGCGCGCTCTATGATCGTGAGGTCCGTCGTGGGGCGATACTTACGGATCGTCTCGATCAGCTTGTCATACAACAGCGCCGGCTCAGTGAAATCCACCGTAGCGCCGAGTCCCGTGCCGGTCTCCGCAACAATATCGGCTGTGGTTTCCTCTGCCGTGGTTTCTTCTGCGGGAACTGCAGGCGCGAGTTCCTTGTCTTCAACGGCATTGGTCTTCTCAAGAATTTCGCTCTCGCTCATTACGACGTACCTCCTTTCCGGAACGCAGTGAACGGCACTCATTCCGATTTTTTCACGGGGCAGCTTCTACAGCTGCTCCAGCATAAATTCCTTCACTTCCTCGAGTGTGCTGCGCTTCCATGCGCCCTCAGCCTCGCGCTGCGAGAGGGGGTACATGATCTGCATATCGAGCGTCTCTCCGGGCACGCGCCCGCTCCGCAACGGCTCATAGAAATCGGCGAGCCACTGCTCCTCCGTCGCGTTCGCAAACTTCTCCGGATAAAGAAAAGAAAGCTGTCGCTTCGTGTTGGCGATAAACACCTTCGCCGCGAGAGGCGCCAGCAGTTCGTACTGCTCCGGCTGCACATCCGTAAATATCCTCGGGAGTTCCCCGTGCACGATGCGCTCCTTTGTCCGGTCGATCCGGATGCCATATGGCTCGAAGGAATACGCATGTTCCGTAAAATGAATCCCGACAAACAGCCCCAGCTCCGTGTTGTACTGGGCCCGCTGATAGTCCGTGTCAAACACAAAATTCCCGAGGGAATAGAATATCACCTTGTCGCCGACCGTCTCGTAGTTCATCGGCACGTGCGGGTGATGCGCAACGACAATGTCCGCGCCCATCGAGAGATACTCGAGATATCGCTCGCGCGTGTACGGCGCCGGAAGCGCCGTGAACTCCTCGCCGGCGTGTGCCACGATGACGCACCATCGGCAGCAGCTCTTCACCTCCGCGATCCTCTCGCGGATCAGATCGAGGTCGCTCCAGCTGAAGCAGCCGGGCGTGTCCTCCCCCGCCTTGCGGCAGGCCCGTTGGTAGCCGACGCCGATCATGCCGATGCCGCCCGCCTCGTCGATGATCACCGGCCGCGAAGCCTCCTCGAGGTTGCTTCCCGCACCGAGTGTCCGAACGCCGCAGCGCTTCGCCTGTGCGAGCGTATCCGCCATTCCGACCGGCCCCGCATCCATGATGTGGTTGTTGCATATGTTCCAGACATCCGTGCCGATGCGCGCGAAGAACTTCGTCGCGTTCGGGTGAATGCTGTGCTTGAGGCTCGCCGCGGCCCCCGTCACGCCGGCGACCTTGCGCCGCCTCGTGAGCGGTCCCTCGACGTTGATGACAAGATGGTCCGCAGAGCGCAGGTAGGCAAGCACCTCGTCCGAAACGAGCTTCTCGTCGTTCCAGCGGCGGTGCATGTATTTGTCAAATCCGATGTCTCCCGTGAAAAGGATGGTGCTCTCCGCCTTCATGCCTGCTCCTGTTGTCCCGCCGTGTTCATTTTGGAAAATGATCACAGCCCGACCATCTCGCGGAACTTCTCGCCGCGCTCCTCAAAATCCTTGAAATATCCGTACGACGCCGCTGCCGGCGACAGTACGCACGCGCGCCCCGCAGGTGTCTGCCGCTTCGCCGTCTCAACGGCCGCTGCCAGATCGTCCACATAGACGCAGCTCTTGCAATCGCTTACCTGCTCATAGATCCGGCGTCCCGACTCGTACGCCAGAATGTAGCAAAACTGCGGGTTCGCCTTGATGAACTCGATCAGCGCATCGTAGTTGATGCCGCGGTCCATGCCGCCGATGATCACCGAGTACGCGTTCGGGATCGACAGAAGTGCCTCGATCGTCGCGTTCGGGATCGTCGAGATCGAATCGTCGTAGTAGGTGACGCCGTCCTTCTCCCCGAGCCTCTGCAGGCGGTGGGGAAGGCCGGTGAACGTGCGCAGGGCAGCCTTCGCGGCCTCCGCGCTTACGCCGTACACCTCCGTCGCGATGCGGAACACGAACTCCGCGTTGTAGTTGTTGTGCTCGCCGAGCACCTGAAGATGATAATCCGGCGCCGTCGCAAACTCGATCGCCGTCGTCGCAGCCTTCGTCTCGATCGGAGGGACCTGCGTTCCGACGAAGAAACGATCATTTTCCGACTGATACGCCGTGATGTTTCTCTTCGCCGCAAAATAGCGCTCCACCGTACGGTAGTAGTCCAGATGTTCCTCGAACAGGTTCAGGAACACGGCTACATGCGGTGAGGTGTGAAGGTGGGCCAGCTGATGGCAGGACAACTCAAACACGACCACCGTGTCCTCGTCGATCTCGCCGTAGTAGTCAAGGCAGGGCTTGCCGATGTTGCCCAGAAGGATCACCTTCTGCGACAGGCACTGCCCGAGCACATGCGCCAGCATCGCGGACGTCGTGCTCTTGCCCTTCGTGCCGGTCACGCCGATCACCCGGTCGCGAAACTCCCGAAGGAAGACCTCGGTCATCGAGGAGTACTTCGGGTCGTCGTCATCCATGACAATTCCGGGGCTCTTGAGAATGACATCGTACTTCGACTCGTCAATGTCCTCCCGTTTCCCCTCGAATACGGCAACCTCCCTCGGATGGCAATATGTCGCGAGGAAACGCTCCATAGAACGCCCCTCGCGACCATAACCCCAGATCAGGACGGATTGCCCGTCAAATCCTGTGTATTGCTTCATGCTTTACTCGCTTCCCGCGAATTATTTCACTTCCACCGTCCAGTTGCGATCGTCTGCGATCTTGCCGAGCTGAATGCCGGTGATCGTGTCGTACAGCTTCTGGCTTACCGGACCGATGCCGCCGTCGCCGATCTGGAACACTTCGTTCTCGAAGCGGAGATGGCTTACCGGGCTGATAACTGCAGCCGTACCGGAACCGAAGCACTCCTCGAGTGCGCCCGTGCGGCCTGCCTCAACAAGCTCGTCAACCGAGATGCGGCGCTCCTCAACCGGAAGTCCCCAGCTCTTGCAAACCTCGATAACCGAGTTTCTCGTAACGCCGGGAAGGATGGAACCGTTGAGCATAGGAGTAACGATCGTGCCGTTGATCTTGAAGAAAATGTTCATCGCGCCGACTTCCTCGATGTACTTTCTCTCACGGCCGTCAAGCCACAATACCTGCGAGTATCCCTCGTCGTGAGCCTTAACCTGTGCAGCGAGCGATGCAACATAGTTGCCGCCGGTCTTCGCCTCACCGATGCCGCCCTTAACCGCGCGGACATACTCATCCTCGATCCAGATCTTAACCGGGTTCAGGCCCTCTGCATAGTACGGACCAACCGGCGAAAGGATGACGATGAAGAGGTACGTATCCGAAACGCGAACGCCGAGGAACGGATCCGTAGCGATCATGAACGGACGAATGTAAAGAGAGGTGCCGGGCTTCGTCGGGATCCAGTCCTGATCCACCTTAACGACTGCCTTGCAGGCCTCAACGAAATCTTCCTCAGGGATCTGCGGCATGCACAGTCTCTTGTTCGAGTTGTTTGCGCGCTCCGCGTTCTTGAACGGACGGAACAAAAGCACGCGATTGTCGTCGGTACGGTAAGCCTTCATACCCTCGAACATTTCCTGACCGTAGTGGAATACCATTGCGGAAGGATCGAGGCTGATCTCGCCGTAAGGAACGATGCGCGGATCAAACCAGCCCTTGCCGGTCTCATAGTTCATGACGAACATGTGATCCGTGAAGATGGTGCCAAAACGAAGCGGGTCATCCGCTGCCGGCTTAGCCTTGGGGTTCTTCGTAAGCTCATACCTGATGTTCAACATAATCTCACTCTCCTGTCCGCCGCATTGTTGCGGCATAAAAACTGTTTATAATATTAGTCCCATTTCCCGTAAAATGCAATAAAAATGCGTCGTTTTTCGTCAAAAAGTTGTTCTTTTGCCCGCCCTGTGATACAATCTCAATCGGAAAATAACCACGCACACGAAAGGAAGGGCACTCCCATGAAATGTATCGCTGCCGTGGATCGCAACTGGGCGATCGGCAAAAACAACCAACTTCTGGTCAGCATCCCCGCGGACATGCGGTTTTTCCGCGAACAAACCGTGAATAAGGTCGTCATCATGGGACGCGCGACGCTGCAGAGTTTTCCGGGCGCAAAGCCCCTCAAGAACCGCATCAACATCGTGGTCACACGCGACCCGAAATTCTACGTTCCGGACGCCATCATCGTCCACAGCGTGAAGGAGGCTGCCGAGGCCGCTGCCGCCTATCCGGCGGAGGATGTCTTCGTCATCGGCGGAGCCAGCATTTACCGCCAGTTCCTGCCGCTGTGCGAGACCGCGTACATCACGAAGATCGACTACGCCTACGATGCGGACACGTATTTTCCGAACCTCGATGAAGACCCCGAGTGGGAGCTCGCAAGCGAGAGCGACGAGCAGACCTACTACGATCTCACGTACGCGTTCACGGAGTACCACAGGGTGCCGGCGGAAGTTGCGGAGACGGAGGATGAGGACGGGGAGATAAAGGCGGAATAAGATGAACGCAACGAATTGCTGCGCGCTTCGCGCTCCCGCAATTCGACGCACATTCGCAATCTCGCGCTGCTTCGCATCGCTTCTTGCTCATGTTCGTGCTCACTCAAAGAAAGATAGTGAACGCAACGAATTGCTGCGCGCTTCGCGCTCCCGCAATTCGACGCACATTCGCAATCTCGCGCTGCTTCGCATCGCTTCTTGCTCATGTTCGTGCTCACTCAAAAAAGATATTGAACGCAACGAATTGCTGCGCGCTTCGCGCTCCC
>JAFZMO010000080.1 GCA_017551165.1 Lachnospiraceae bacterium | reverse complement strand
CACGCAGTCGCCCTGGTAGTCGTACGTCTGCTGTGCGCCGCGCTCGGTGCGGATCAGAAGCCCAAGCTCCGTCATCGGATAGAAGTTCTCGCTCTTGCGGTCCACGGACGGCCACACGGACACCATCACCTCGATGCCCATCTCATGCAGCTCGTCAACCATCGCCTTCACATCCGGCCAGTACGTCTTGTCAAACTTCCAGTCGCCCTGCAGCGTCCAGTGGAAGAAGTCGATGACGATGCGGTCGATCTTAATGCCCTCCGCCTTGTACCGGCGGGCAACCGCGAGAACCTCATCCTGCGTGCGGTAGCGAAGCTTGCACTGCCACAGACCCATCAGATTCCTCGGAAAATGAGGCGCTCTTCCGCTCACGCCCGTGTACGCCGCCAGGATCTCCTTCGGCGTGTCCGCCACGGTGATCCAGTAGTCCATCTGCTTCGTCGCGCGTGCGTTCCACTCGGTGATGTTCTTGCCGAACGTCACGCTGCCGACCGCGGGGTTGTTCCAGAGCATGCCGTATCCAAGCGACGACACCAGGAACGGAACGCTGATCTGCGAGTTGCGCTGTGCAAGCTCGAGCGTGCAGCCCTTGAGGTCCAGATACGGCTGCTGGTACTGGCCCATGCCGTAGATCTTCTCGCCGTCGTTGCTCTCGAAAAGCACCTTGAGCTTGTACTCGCTGCCGCCCATGACACCCTTCCACTCGCGGTTCACAACCTTGAGGCAGCGGCTCTCACGGGAGAGCGTACCGCCGTAACTTCTATAGTATTCACGCAAAATGAGACGATCGTCTCTGTAAAATGACAGCACTCCGGCGAAGTTCACCGTCGCCTTCAGGCGTCCGTTCACGATCTCCGCGCACGGGTTGCCGTCCGCCTCACGGCCGATCGTCACCGCCGCTGCCGACGCCGGAACCGCCTCCGTCAGCGCCCATGCCTCGTCCGAGAGCTCCGTCTGCATCGTCGCTCTCACGCGCAGCGAATTCTCGCCCCAGCCTTCGATCCGCAGGGTCTCGCCCTGCCGCTTTGCGATCAACGCACCGCTATCCTCATAAAAAATCATCTCGCAATACCTCCATTTTCCAAAAACGCCCCTAGGCCCCATATCTTCAATTAAGCACAAACCACGGGATTCCGCAATGTAAAAAACTCGCTGTTTTCCGTCATTTTCTGCATTCTTCTCTGTCCTCAGCAGTCCTCCTTCGCAATCCGTGCTTGCACTATCCGCCCTTTTCTCCCTCAGTCTTTCGCGTTCTCAAGCATTATCATGTACGTAAACAGGCGCTCCTTCTTTTTCTTCGGCAACTCTCGATACACACGAACCAGTTGATCGATACGCTCCACCTCAACCGCTGCTGCCGTCGGGTCCGACATCTTTTTCCCTTGCAAAAGCTCCATCGGCGTAACCCCGAGCGCCAAGCACAGCGGCAAGATCTTGTCTGCTGCCGGATTCGTTCCCTTGGTCTTCCAGTCGTTGATCGTCTGTCGGGAAATCCCCGTCAACTTCGACAACCGATATCCCGTAATGTTTTTCTCACTCATAATCTGAAACAGTCTCTCGCTTATCGTCATATACTATCTCCTTTCGCACAACGTCCGTATATACGGACTATTTTCGCAATTTCTCCCTATCTCCGCGGCCGACCTTCACAATCGAATCCTTCATCCGCCCACAGACGCGCGCTCTGTTCCGATTATTCTTCCCGCCTACCTTTTTCCTCTTTCTCTTACAGGCAAGCGTGCCGGATCGATGCAAAAAAGCGTCCGTATATACGGACTATAGCAGATTTCTTATATATTATCAATCGAATCTGAGCGGTTTCTTTCTCTGAAAAACGCAACAAAAAACCGGCAGCGGGCACTTGCACCGCCGCCGGTAGTTTTCTGTTGTCTGTCGATTACTTAGAGCGAAGCACGCCGAACACCTTCCGGATGCTCAGCTTCTCGCCGCTGTAGAGCACGAGACCGCGGTAGATCTTGCCTGCGATCCACACCATGAGGAGCGTGCAGACAAACATTTCCAGAGCGATCAACGCGCCGTTCAGGATCGAGATCTTGCCGACCAGGATCTCCGCCGTCGCCGTAAACGGTGCGGCAAACGGTATGTAACGGCACACGGTAAGCGTAGCTTCGTTCTGCGACATTGCCGCCATGTAGCCGATCAACCAGAAGATCAGTACCGGGAACGTGATCACTGCGTTGGCCGAGCCGATCTCCTCAGGCTTCGTAACAACACTGCCGCCGATTCCTGCGATCGAGTAGTACAGAAGCAGGCCGAGGAACAGTACCAACAGCGACAGGATGACAGGAACGATCGTCATTGCCGATGCGCCGGTTACCGCGCGGATGCTTGCGAACGCCTTCGCGATCACATCCGTGTAGTTCGGATTGATCGACTTGGCGATCAGGCTTCCGACATAGTAGCCGCCGATACCGCTGGTAACCCAGATGAGCACCTGCAACACCGACATCACAAATCCTGCAAGGATCTTGCCGAAGATCAGGGCGTTCGGCGAAACGAACGTGAGCATCATCTCCATGAGCTTGCTCGTCTTCTCCGCCGCAACGCTTCTCGCGATATCCTGACCGTAGGACAGTACCATGAAATACACAAGCATGCCGGAAATCATGGGAAGAAGGTACTTAACAAACGTTGCCGCAAGGCTGTTGTCCTCGCCGACCACGAGCGTCCCCGAGGACGTCGGCAGCTGCACGAAGATCGCCATCACGGGATCGATCCCTCTCTCGACATACGCCTTCAATACCGGAACCATCGCTTCGCCGGCTGTCGTAACTTCGCCCTCGCTCCAGCTGCAATTCTTCGGACGCACCATGTAGATGCCGTAGCCGTCGTCTGTCTTGCGGAGCACTGCAAAGAAGCATTCCGGTTCATCGTTTGCTTCCTCCGCCTTCTTGACCTCATCGGCGATCACGGCATTGTCCTTCCACTCGACCGCGATATCCTTGACGTCCGTCATTTCTTCCTTGATCGCTGTTGCGATATCCCCTGTATTGAGTGTGCCTCCGTCCACGCACACAAAGTCCGTCTCGTTGCACACGATGAGCTTGCCTTCCTTCGTCGGCTCCTTCTCTTCGTCATCATCCGATGCGCTGAACGCCATGATCGCAACGATCGTGGCAAAGATCACAATCGCGATGAGGATCGTCGACACCAGAAAGCCTTTTTTCTTCAGCATCTGCGCACAGGAGAACCGGAACACATTTCCCGTATTTTTCCCAAAGGAGTTACCCATTACTTTGTACCTCCTTTACGCTTATTTCTTGCCATTGCGAAGACATCTTTCGCCGTCATCTTGTTGCCCATGTTGGTGATCAGGCCCTCATATACGCCCGCCGCAAAACGAAGCGTGAGGTAATCGAGCACCAGAAGGAGAGCGATCGCGATCAGTGCGTACGTGATCGGCACAACGCCGATGATACGTCCGCCCGGCGTCACCATCGGGGACGACAGCGGGAAGATCTCGCAGAATTTGACGAAAGCGCTCGTCGACGACTTCTGCATGTAGATGATCGCCGCGATCGAAAGATACATGCCGGCGATCGACGTGAACGTAAAATACTTCAGCGCCTCCTGAAGCTCCTCCATCTTGCTGACCATAGCGCCGCAGATACCTGCGAGTGTCGCGTAGAAGATCAGGCCGAGCGTGATGAGCACCAGCGCGATCAGCGCGTTGACGATCGTGAGGTTCGACAGGATTCCCTTCGGGATCAGCGAAGTCAGATACGACGTCTCCGTGTTGAACAGGATCTCCGTGATCTTGTTGGAGAACACAACCGCTACGATCAGCACGACATACTGTCCGATCGTCGCCACAAGCATGGCCAGGATCTTACCGAGCAACAGCGCCATCGGCCGGACCGAGGTGAGCAGCAGCTCAACGACACGGCTCGACTTGTCCGTGACAACCGCCGTAGCAACCTGCGAACCTGCCATGATACAGATCATCGCCACGATGAACATGATCGCGTATGCGACGCCGAACTGGCCGCCGCCGATGCCGGTATCCTCCTCGGGCGAGATCTTGCCGTCCGCACCGAGGTAGTTGATCTCCACGGTATAGTTGTATGCCAGCAGCTTCAGATCCTCATCGGAGAGGCCGCTGATCTTGATCTTATATGCATCCAGGTTTTCGCAAACCTTGCTGAGCAGTTCCTTGCACTCGTCGTCGCCGACCTTGCTTCCGCCGACGCGAACAACTTCCACCGTGATCCCCTTCTCATCGTTAAAATACGCGTGAAGGATAACGTCCTTGCAGTCAGCTCCCTGCTCTTCGAGTTCCTTGCTGATCTTCTCGTAGTTCGCCATGTCCGCCTTCTGGAAAGCGGCAACGACCTCCTCGTCCGGAAGCGCGGCGAGATTCTCCGGAAGCTCCAGCTTCATCGCCTCGAACTTGACGTTGGAAAACACAGGCTTCCCCGTCATGTCCGTGATCTCCGTTCCCTTCTCTAAGAACGTAAGCCCATTACAGATATGTACCGTCTCGATCGAGGTCTCGGTCAGCTCCTTCACGCTGCCGTCGCCCTTGATGAGCTGCATCACCGGCGCGGTCAGAAGCGAAAGGACCAGCATGATGATCGCCGATACAATGTACGCCTTACTCTTGACGGTCTGAATGAGCGTAAAGCGGAAAACCGAACCGGTTCCCCGAAGCTCACTACTCTTCATTGCCCGCACCTACCTTTTCCACAAAGATTTCATGCAGCGAAGGCTCGCGCAGGTCGAAACGGATGACCGTGATCTTGTTCTGGATGAGCGTGTTGAGGAAGGCCATCGCCTGCTCCTCGCCCGTCACGCGAAGCTGCGTCTCCGCCGGCGTCTCCTCGATGACCGTGAGGCCTGCCTCCTCGATAAACTGATCGATCGGCTGCTCACATTTTACGTAGAGATTCACACGGCCGTAGCTCTTCTTGATCTCGTTCAGGTTGCCCTGCAGCACGACATTGCCGCGGTTCATGATGGTGATGTCGGTGCAGAACTCCTCGATCGTCGGCATCTGGTGGCTCGACATGATCACGTACTTGTCCTTCGCGATCTCATCGCGGATCACTTCCTTGAACAGGTCGGTGTTGACCGGGTCGAGACCGCTCATCGGCTCGTCGAGGACGACGAACTCGGGATCCGAGAGAAGTGCCGCCATCAGCTGCACCTTCTGCTGGTTGCCCTTGCTGAGCTGCTCCGCGCGCATGCTCTTCACCGCCTTGCCCTTCGCGTTCTTCGGAGGGAAAATGTACTCGTCCAGCTGCAGGCGCTTCGACCAGTACTTGATCTTCTCCATCGCCTTGCCTCTGCCGACTCCCTTCAGCTTCGCAAAATACAACAGCTGGTCAAGGAGCGTATACTTCGGATACAGTCCGCGCTCCTCCGCGAGATATCCGATGTTCATCTTCTCCGGCTGCATCTCGGCGCCGTTCCAGAGGACTTCCCCCGAATCTCTCTTCAGCATTCCGAGGATCATGCGGATCGACGTCGTCTTGCCGGCGCCGTTCGTGCCCAGCAGCGCGTACACGCCGGGGCCGTCCATCTTGAAGCTAAGCCCGTTTACCACGTGCTTCTCTCCGTAGTACTTTTCCAAATTACGTACTTCAAAAGACATTTTTCCAACCTCCAATAGTTGATTATACAACAAAGGCAATTATACCACCTGTAAATTGCATTTACAACAAAAATCGCTCGATTTCGCTGTTTCTTCACAATTTTCCGCGCTCCGCTATCGGAAAATGCATGGCACTTTCCCCGCCGGGATGGTATACTTGTAATGATATCCCGATCTTTCAACCGCTATGATAAACGGAGGTTCCCATGATAGAGAGTTTACGAAATCAGATCAATCGCGTGCTGGTCGGCAAGGAGGACGTCGTTGAGAACGTTCTGACCTGCCTTCTCGCGGGAGGCCACGTGCTCCTGGAGGACGTGCCCGGCGTCGGCAAGACAACGCTCGCCAAGACGCTCGCGCAGGCCGTCCGCTGCAGCTTCGGCCGCATCCAGTTCACCCCGGACACGCTCCCGTCGGACGTGACCGGCCTCTATATCTATAATCGGAAAACGTCCGAGTTCGAGTACCGCGAAGGCCCTGTCATGCGCCAGGTATTGCTCGCCGACGAGATCAACCGCACCTCGCCCAAGACGCAGGCCAGCCTCCTCGAGGCGATGGCGGAGGGCCAGGTCACCGTCGACGGCATCCGTCACCCGCTGCCGGAGCTGTTCTTCGTGATCGCCACGCAAAATCCGAT
Organism: Lachnospiraceae bacterium; assembly: GCA_017551165.1. Lineage (GTDB taxonomy): Bacteria > Bacillota > Clostridia > Lachnospirales > Lachnospiraceae > ISDg. Next base: position 23,038 of record JAFZMO010000080.1, on the reverse strand, counting down.
TGAATACCTCGGAACGTTCCCGCTCCCCGAGGCGCAGCTCGACCGTTTCATGATGCGTCTTCGCGTCGGCTACCCCTCCCCGGAAGCGGAGCTCACGATGGCACGCAACTTTCTCGACGGCGCAAACGGCATCGGCGGAACGACTGCCGGCAGCGACACTGCTTCGGACGGCGGCGTCTGTGACGCGTCCGACGTGCTCCGCATGCGCGCGGAGGCAGCGGCCGTCCACGTGAGCGACGGCGTTCTCAACTACATTCGGGAAATGATCGATCTCACCCGCACGGAGAAACACCTCTCGCTCGGCGCAAGCCCCCGTGCGCTTCTGTCGCTGGTCCGCGCCTCGCAGGCGCGCGCGTATCTGCAGGGCAAGGACTTCGTCTCGCCGGACGAGGTTCGCGCGGTCGCGACCAACGTATTGCACCACCGCGTGATCCTGAGCGAGGAGGCCCGCATGGCCGGCGCCGACATCGACGAGATCATCACGGCGATCGTGCGCAAGGCCAAGCTGCCCAAGGCGTAAGCGACTGACATTTTCCGAAGTCCCCTCCGAAATCCCCGCACAGGAGTACCATAGCCATGCTGCGTAACCGTATCATCATCGGCGTCCTCTGGATTGTGTCGCTGGTAGGCATCACCTACTACGGCGGCACGATTTCGTATGGCTTTTTTGCCGCGATCACGCTGCTGCCGATGCTGTCGCTGTGCTACCTTCTGAGCGTACGGTTTCGGTTTTCCATCTACCAGAACATCGAGGGGAAGACGTTCGTGAGCAACCACGCGATCCCCTATTTCTTCACGCTGCAGGACGAGGCGAAGTTCGCGTTCGCAAGCGTCAAGGTGTATTTCTACTCTGATTTTTCGTCGCTGACGGAGCTTGCGGACGGCGAGGAGTACGAGCTTCTCCCGGGCACCGGCATCACCCGCGACACGATGCTTCTGTGCAAGTACCGCGGCAACTACAACGTCGGCATCCGCACGGTCGAGATCACCGATTTTCTGCGGCTGTTCCGCATGCGCTACAAAAACCGCGAGCCGCTCGAGGTCTTCATCCAGCCCGACACGATCGTCATCGACGACCTCTCGAGCGTCCGCCTGCCGCGTCTCCTCGCGCTGGAGGCTCCCATCGGCGGTGCCGTCCCCGAGGCGACCGTGCGCGAATACCTGCCCGGCGACTCGCTCCGTATGCTGCACTGGAAAGCCTCCGCGAAGGAGGATCGCCTGCTCGTGCGCCGCTCGACCGGCGAGCAGCAGCGCCAGGTCTGCATTGTCTTAAGCACCTACCGCGATTCCGACGAGCCCGAGGATTATCTTCCCGTGGAAAATAAGATGCTCGAGATCGCGCTCGCCCTCTCCTTGCTCTTTCTTCGCCGCGGCATTCCCGTGCGCGCGTCCCACCGGTCGGTGTCGACGGAGAGCTGTCTGCTGGACGGCACCGCTGCCTTCCACTCCTATTATGCGACATGCGCGCACATGAGTTTCTCCCCCTCGTACACGGACGACGGCCTTTTTTCCGGACTCGCCGCGAAGCCGGACACCGTGAACGGGCACATCACATTTTTCGTATTGAACCGCTGGAGCGCCGAGGCTGAGCGCTTTGCGCGGATCTTAAACGGGAACGGCGTCGCCGTTGTCGTCTATCTTGTCGTGCGCGACGGGGCCACCGTGCCCACGCTCCCGGAGACACTTCCGAGAACCGTGCTCGTCCCCGTGTCCGCGGACGCGAACCTCAGGGAGGTGTTGTGATGAAACGATTCGCTCCCTATTGCTATGAACCGCTTCTTGCGATCCCGGCCGCCCTCGCGATCCTTCTCGCCGGCCACGCCGAGCTCGGGCTTCCGTCGCCGACACTCGCGGCGATCCTCTACACGATCCTCGTGTGCCTCGTGTGCGCGGTCTACCGAATGCTGCGCGGCAGGGACCGCCTGCTCCTGCTCGGGGCGTCGGCGATCCTTCTTCTGATCCCCGCACTCTATGGCCTGCGCGAGGCTTCCGCCGACTACCACTACACGCACCGGTATCTCTGGCTCATCCCGCTTCTCGCGCTCGGCTGCCATCTGTGTGCCGCGCTGTCCCGGAACATCCGCACCGTGCGCTATCTCGCGGCGCTCGGTATCGTCGCCTTCCTCGTGTTCTGTCTGATCCGCGACATTGAGCTGTCGCGCGGCAGCGTTTTGTTCTTCCTGACGACGCTCCTGTTGCTCTTCGCGGACGAGACGCAGACGCTGTGGCGCAAGAGCGGCCACACGGACCACACGAAGCACCTGACGTTCATCGCGCCGTTTGTCGTGATCTGGCTCGGGCTGATGCTGCTGATGCCTGTGAGCGACTCGCCCTACGACTGGCAGGTGTTCAAGACGATCTGGCACCGGATCCAGGATCTCACGATCTCCCTGCGCCAGAAGACCGGCGGCACGGACGACCTCTACGCATACAAGATCGGATTTTCCGACGAATCCTCGACCTTTGCCGGCGACCTCGAGTACAGCAACAAGATCCTGTTCGACATCGAGCGCGTCAGCGGCACGAGAACGCCCGCGGTCTACCTCGCCGGGCAGTACTGCGACACGCTGGACGGCCTCGCGTGGACCGCGACCGTAACGGCCGATGATGAGGAAAATAACTTCGACGTCCTCGAGACACAGTGCGCCTTCAACCGCGAATCGCAGTCCGGCGACTACCTGAAGTTCCTCGACCTGCGCATCACCTTCCGCGATTTTGCGAGCAGCTACCTGATCGCGCCGGACAAGACACGCATCACGAAGGCGCAGCGAGACCTTCTCAACCTCACCACGCATGGCCGCAACATCCAGTTCGATGAAAAGCAGGGCATCAACACCGAGTACGTCGTCTACGGCTTCCGCCTGAACACGCTGCACGAGGTATTTCTCGACTACATGAAGACTCTCGAACCAATCACGGAGGACTACTGGATCGGCACGCTCGGGTACTACCGCGGCAGCATGGACGATTTTACGTACGAGCGGCTCCTCACGTACCGTCAGCAAATGTACGACCGGTACGTGCACGAGATCTCTCTCCCCGCCTCCGCCCGCGAGTTCCTCGAGGCAGCGGTCGGTGATTCGGACAACGCCTTTGAGCGGATGATGCGCATCCAGCAGCGTCTCTCCGGCTTCACCTACACACCCAAACCGGGCAACCTGCCCGACACCGTCACGGACGGCGCCTCCTTCCTCGAATATTTCCTCTCGGAGCGCCGCGGCTACTGCTCCCACTACGCGACCGCGATGACGCTCTTCGCCTGGGCGGAGGGCCTTCCCGCGCGCTACGTGTACGGCTTCCACGTGCCGTTCGCCGAGGAGGACAACGCCACCGTGACCGCCGCGCACGCGCACGCCTGGTGTGAGATCTATTTCGAAAATGTAGGCTGGATCCCGTTTGACGCGACCCCCGGCCACACCGATGGCTCCTTCTGGGCCGTCTACAGCGAGATGGACAAGAACGCCTGGGCGCCCGTCGCGATGCCGTCCGTCTCCGCGACACCCACGCCGGCGCCGGAAACCACCACGGAGACGCCCTCCGGCTCGCGCCTGCGGCTGTTCCTCTACCTTCTGCTCGGCATCGCCGCGATCCTCGTGTTCGCGATCCCGGTGCTGCTGCTCGACCGGCTGTACCACGTTCGCCGCTTCCGCCGCATGTCCGCTGCAGAACAGATCCGCGTGCTCTACCGCCGCAACACGAAGATCCTGAATTACCTGGAGCTTCCGTCCGGCGAGGACGAGACCCTCGCGGAATACCGCGCCCGCCTCGAGCGCTTCCTTCCGCACTCAACGGTTCGCTGGCTCGACTCCTACGAGACCTACCTCTACGGAGCAAACGTCGATCCGCAGAAGGTTGCGGTCGCCATGCTCCGCGGCAACCGCGAGCTCATCGAGGAGTTCCGCGGACAGGCCCCCGGCCTCTACCGGCTCTGCAACCTGACGAACCGGCTGCTGTGACCGGAGCCACGGCAGCGGAACAAGTACTGCCAAGATCAACTGCAAAAACATAAAAAAGCGGCACACACGACCGAAGATACGATCCTGTGTGCCGCTTAATTTCATTTTCCGATTGATGTGACGAACGGCTTACTGCCGATCACGGGTTGTACTTGTCGCCGAAGTACTCCTTCATCTGCGCGTCGGAGAGTCCGAAGTACGACTTCAGATCCTTAAGCACGTTCTTGTCGCGCGCGCCGTCCTTGACAAATTCATAGAGCTTCGCAACCGCGGAGTTCCAGCCGCTGACCGACATGCCCCAGCGCTTGCGATCGTTCGGGATCTCGGACTCGATGATCGCCTTCCACGTATCGATCTCCTTCGTGATGTACTCCTCGTTGAGGAACGTATTCATCAGTTGCGCACAGCGCTTCAGGTACGCATCCTTGCCCTGCGGGGTGTGGATGATCTTCCATGCCAGCACCTGCATTTTGTGCGACGAGGAGTTCGTCAGAATGTTCGAGAGCTGACGCTTGGGGTATTTCTTCTGATCCAGGAATCCCCAGTCAAGGTCATAGTACATCCATCTCCACTTGTTGTCGCCCTCCGTTGTCCGGAAGAACCGGACGTTCGCGCCGATATCCGTATCTCCCATGTAGGAGCGGCAGATGTAGAAATCCATCAGGCTGTCCAGGTCGATCCGGCTCGCGATATACTCGTAGTTCTCCTGCTTGGAGAGGTCGTTCTTCTGGGCGAAGGAGCACAGCGCGTTGAAATCCTCCGCCGATCCGGCCTCCTCCATCGCATAAACGCCCTGGAGCAGGTCAACCGACTCCTCCGAGACATCATAGTGCGTTGCCACGTACTCCTCGCTGAAGCGCTCGCGGATGAAGTAAATGCCCCAGTATTCCCCTGCAAAATACAGCACGACCGGCTTGCTGGCCTGCGCCTCGAGCGCCGTGTTGCCGATCACCATGTGCGTCATGAACTCGTCGCGGATGATCGCGGAGTTCCAGTCCTCCGCGCCGCCCTTGAGGCGGAGGGAGTCAAACGTCTCGATCTCCAGATCGTCGAACACTTTATAATTGAGCTTGCTCGCTCCGTAGGAGGAGCGGAACTTCACGTTGAAATTCTTCTTCGGGATGTCGCGGCTTCCGTTGTTGTTACCGGAGAGGCTGATACCGCACGGAACGGAAAATTTCTCTTCCCCGCCCTCGATCAGCGTCATCATCACCTCGACCTCGATACCGCTGCCCTTCTTGTTGAGCGCAACGACACCGTTCGGGCCGAGCGTCTTATCATAGGGTCCGCTCACAACGAGTACCGGAAGATCGTGGATCTTGTTGATGACATACGTGTACGCGGTCATCTCGCTCTCACGCCCGTCCTTCACCGCAAACGTGCGGATCGTCGTCACATCGGAGACGGGGATCGCGCCGCTGTACTTCGTCGAGGACGTCGTCGGCCGGCTTCCGTCGGTCGTATAGTAAATGTCACCCTCGCCGAACAGCGTCACCTGAAGCTCCGTATTGTAGATACCCGAAGCGTAGTTTGCTTCCGGGACCGAGGTGCGCGCCGCGTAGCCGGCGCCATTTTCCGAACCCGGAGTCGGATCGTCGAAATACAGCCACTCGCCGTCCTTGCGGCCGTAGCTCGTGTCCGGGATCAGGTCCGAGGGAACCTTAATCCGGTCGCAAAATCCTTCCGCGTTGGAGAGGTACACCTTCTCGCCGGAGGAGCTGATCTTGAACGATGCCTGATTGCCCTCGCCGACGCCGTTGCAGTATACGATATAGCGCTCACCCGCCTGCAGCGTCACATCCGGCAGCTGGAATTTCTGCGGGTTCGTCTTGCTGTCGCTGAGCCAGTAATCGCTGAGCCGGATCGGCTCCGTCGAGACGTTGGTCAGCTCGATCCAGTCGCAGTAATCGCCGTTCAACGCCGCGTACTTGCTGTTCGAGGACATCGCCTCGGTAAATGCGAGTCCCGTGAGCGGCATGGTCTTCCAATCGATATCAGGGTCTCCCGTCGGATTGTTCGGATCCGGCGTCACCTCGCCTGTGGGGTTCACGGGCTGTGTCACCTGCGAACTCGCTCCCGGCGTGGTCGTCGGCAACGTCTTCGTTCCCGGGTCGTCCTTCTTCAATTTTGATAATAGAAATACAACGCCCGTGACCGCCAGTGCAAAGATCAGCGCGAACAGGATCATCTTGTTCCGCTGCTGTCTCTTCTTCTTTTTGCTCACGCGCTTTTTCGCAGTCGTCCCGGTCGCGCTTCTCGCCGCGGTGCTCTTACCCGCCGTGCTCCGGCTTCCGCCCGAAGTACTTGTGCTCCTGCCCGAGGTGCCTGTGCTTCTGCCTGCGGTACTTCTGCCCGCAGCACTCCGCTCAGGTGCTCGCTTGCCGGTCTCCCTGTTGTCTGTATCCTGCGCCATCCTCTTTACGCTCCTTCTTTCTGTCAGCTCTTCACGATCTCCGCCGAATCCAGAAATACCGTGAACGGTCCGTCGTTGAGCAGGCGAACCTTCATATCCGCGCCGAAACTTCCGGTCTGCACCGGAATACCGTACGCATTCTTAAGCTTCTCGACCGCATACTCATACAGCCGCTCGGCCTCCGCAGGGCTTCCCGCCCTTGTGAACGACGGCCGGTTGCCGTGCCGGCAGTCCGCATACAGCGTGAACTGCGACACCACAAGCATCTCTCCGCCGACGTCCGCGATCGAGAGATTCGTCTTGCCGTCCACGTCCTCAAAGATCCGAAGCCCGGACAGTTTCTTCACCATCGCGTCCGCGATCGCCTCGTTATCGGTGTCGCAGGCGCCCAAAAACACCAGAAGCCCCTTGCCGATCCGCGCGATCTCCGCGCCGTCGACCGCAACCGTTGCCTCCGTCACTCTCTGTATCAAAAACCGCATCCTGTCATCCGTCCTGTAGTATTCTTCGGAAACTGTTCCGTCTTGGGTCCGTCATCCTTCTCCGAGCTTCGCCCCGGTCTCAGGTCCCGTCCTCGCGGAACACGATCTCCCCGCCGCTCATGCTCACAATGACGGCGAGCGACTCGAGCTTCACGCCCTTCTTCCGAATGCGGGCGCCGCCCTCCTGGAATCCCTTCTCAATGGCGATGCCGCAGCCGACGAGCGTTGCACCCGCCTGGTTCACAAGGTCCATCAGGCCCTCGAGTGCGCATCCGTTCGCCAGAAAATCGTCGAGGATCAGCACGCGATCTTCCGGTCCGAGAAACCGCTTCGACACAATGACATCAAACACCTTGCCCTTCGTGAACGACGTGATCTTCGTCGAGTACACCTCGGCGTCCATGTTGCTGCCCGAGGACTTCTTGGCAAATACCGCGCGGCAGCCGAACTCCTCCGCCGCGATACACGCAAGACCGATGCCGGACGCCTCGATGGTCAGGATCTTGTTGACCCCGAGTCCGTCAAACCGGCGCTTCCACTCCCGCGCCATCGCGCGGAACAGCCCCGCGTCCATCTGATGATTTAAAAAGCTGTCCACCTTGAGGATATCGCCGTTTTTGACGACTCCCTCCGTACGGATCTTATCCTCCAAAAGTTTCATGCTCCGCTCCTTCCCCCGCGCTCCGCGGGCTGAATTATCCACACAAAACCGCACGCTACCATAATACACAAAACCGCCCTCAAAAACAAGCACCTTGACATCATTTTCCGACTGTGCTACAATCGCGCCGAACAGACCGAGAGGTTAGCGGCGGTCACCGGCTTTCGCCGAAGCGCCCGCCCCTGTCCTTCAGGCTTCGATTCAACTCTGTTCTGACGGGGCGGTTTCGGTACCCACCCACAAGGCAGTGTTCTTTTTATGTCCGAATATCATAGGGAACGGGGAGTTCACCGACCTCCTCCGCTCCGACAAGGAGGTAATCCCATGAAGAAATTTTTCTCTCTGCTTCTGTGCCTGTCGCTCGTTCTCGCGCTCGCCGGCTGCGGAAGCGACAACAAGACCGACAACACGACGCCCACGACGGCCGCCACGCCGACGGCAGCGGCTTCCGACGTAACGCCCACGGGCGACGTCACCCCGGGCACTGACCCGACTCCGACCGAGGCTCCGAAAGTGCGCGCCAAGGTCAACGTCGCGGTTCTCAAGGGACCCACGGCTATCGGCATGCTCAAGCTGATGTCCGACGATGAGGCCGGCACGTCCGCCAACGACTACGACTTCACGGTCGCCGGCGCTGCTGACGCCATCGTAGGCTCCGTCGTCAAGGGCGAGATCCCGATCGCAGCGGTTCCGTGCAACCTCGCGGCGACCCTGTGGAACAAGACGAACGGCGGCGTATCCGTCGTTGCGGTCAACACGCTCGGCGTTCTCTACATCCTCGAGACCGGCAACTCGATCCAGAGCGTAGCCGATCTCAAGGGCAAGACGATCTACACGACCGGCGCCGGCACGACGCCCGAGTACACGCTCCGCTATCTTCTTTCGAAAAATAACATCGACCCCGACAAGGACGTGACCATCGTGTTCCTCTCCGAGGCGAGCGAGGTCGCTGCCAAGATGGCAGCCGGCGGCGATGACATCATCGCAATGCTCCCGATGCCCTTCGTCATCTCGGTTCTTTCGCAGAACGAAAATGCGCGCATCGCTCTCGACGTGACCAAGGAGTGGGAGAAGACCGACTCGTCCACCGTGGTGACCGGCGTCATCATCGTGAACAACGATTTTCTGAAGAACAACAAAGAGACAGTTGACGCATTTCTCGATGAATACGCGCTCAGCACCGCTTATGCAAACGAGCAAGTCGAGGAGACCGCCGCTCTCTCCGAGCATTTTGACATCTTCAAGGCCGCGGTAGCGAAGAAGGCGATCCCGTACTGCAACATCGTCTTCAAGACCGGCGACGATATGAAGGCTGCCGTGTCCGCGTACCTCTCGGTGCTCTTCGACGCCAACCCCGCTTCGGTCGGCGGCAAGCTGCCTGACGACAGCTTCTACTACAGCCGTTAATGCCGGTTTCATTTTCCTCTTGACGAAATGTTCTAATTGGTGTATAACATAGATGTGAGGTAACTGTGGTTTACCTGTCGGAGGGCGACAGAAGTTGCCTCGTTCTATATGATGTATCAGGAGGAAAACTACTATGTATGATAATGATCTGTTCAACCAGATTTCGGAATCTTTCCATGACATGCTCGACAACCTCGACAAGGGGCTGCGCGACGGCGTCGGTGATCTCAAGGATATGAAGAAGAATGTCGAGCGCAACGGCCTCTTCGGTGAGAAGAAGGAGAAGCGCAAGACCAACTACCGCGCGCCGTTCGAGAAGTTCACCAAAAACCTCTCCGTGCCGAACATCGAGAATCCGTTCATCAAGAAGCGCCGCATCCCTGCGGACGTGATCCGCTGCGACGGCATTCTCACGATCCGCGCTGAGCTTCCGGGTTACGAGAAGTCGAATGTCCATGTCGACTACCGCGAGGGCGAGATCATCATCCGCGCCGAGCGCGAGTTCATTGATGTAACTCCGGGCGAGGAGGAGAAGAAGCAGAACTACGACCGCTACTCCGATCGCTACTACGGCAAGGTGGAGCGCTACTTCAAGGTAGGCAAGATCGATGTCACGACGGTCCGTGCGAATTTCAACAACGGAATCCTGACGGTCACCTGCGAGTGCCCGAACGACGGCTCCAGCATCGACATCGAGTAAACAAGCGTATTTGTTAATACACATACACCCCCCGGACAACACGCCAAGGTGGCTGCCGTCCGGGGGGACTCTTGCGCGCTAAGCGAGAGCACTCACAAAAAACGTACAAAAAGAAAGCACTCACTCCCGCCGGAAGGCGGGCAAACAAAAACACGGACCACTCGCGAGAACAATGTTCTCAGCGATGGTCCGTTTTTGGTTGTACAAGCGGACGAAGTCCGCGGTGTGAGTGCGATCTCTCCGCGCGACTGCTCCCGTAAGTGCCGAGCGCACGTACATGAAACAAGCCGAGCAACGCGAGGCTTGTGAATGCGCCCCCCGCTATCTCTCGCACTTTCTTCTTTACTTCCCCAATCTCTCAAGCAACTTCACCAACAGCTTCCACGTCCGCTCCACCGAAGCGATCTCCATGCGCTCCGCGGTCGTGTGAATATCCGTGATATTCGGACCGAAGCTGATGGCGTCCGTCTCGGGCATGTGCTCGATGATCAAGCCACACTCCAGACCGGCGTGGATCGTCTGCACCAGCGGCTCCACGCCGTACAACTCGCGGTAAACCTCGATCCAGGCGTCGCGCAGCGGCGACTCGGGACGGTACTCCCAGCCGGGATACTCGCTGTGGCGCTCGGCGATACCGCCGCACAGCGTCGTCAGCAGCGCGATCTTGTCGCCGAGCTGTTGCTTGCGAAGATCGATCATACTGCGCACCGAACTGTCCACCACGACGCGCTCGCCGACCGTACGAACGATACCGACATTGTTCGACGTCTCCACCAAACCCTTCGGCTCCGTGCACATCGCACTGACGCCGAACGGAACCAAAAGCAGGAAATGGAGAACATTTTCCACAGACGCGTGATTCATCACGCGGTAGCTTCCCTCCTGGATCATGAACTCGCCGCCGTCCGCCGTGTCCTCGAGCACAAACGAAAGGTCCGGCTCCTGTCTGCGGTAGGTCGCGAGCAGCTTGTTCTCCGCGCGGTCAAAGGCGCGGCAGATCTCGATCCGCTCATACTCGTTGACGCAGATGACCATCTCCGCCGAGGTCGGGATCGCGTTGTCCTTCTCGCCGCCGGAAATCCACAGCGGCTGGAGCATTTTCCCGCAGTCCATCTCGTTGATCAGCGATGCGAGCAACAGGATCGCATTGGCATGGTTCTTGTCGATCTCCGTGCCGGAGTGTCCTCCGCGGCACCCCGTCACCGCAATGCGCAACAGCTCGCCCGACACCGTGTCGCGCACGATCGGGAACACCGAATGCTGCGTCAGTCCGCCCGCGCAACCGGCGAGCAATATGCCCTCGTCCTCGGAGTCGATGTTGATCCACCGGCGACCCACGACGTCCTCCGCGAGCAGCTCATGAGCACCGTCCATGCCGGTCTCCTCATCGATCGTCGCCACCAACTCGATCGCCGGGTGAACGAGATCCTTCGCATCCAAAACCGCAAGACCGTATGCGATCGCGATACCGTCGTCACCGCCGAGGGACGTTCCCTTCGCGTAAACGTATGTGCCATCCTCCGACACCGCAACGTCCAGCCCTTCCGTTGTCATATCCTTCGCGCAGTCCTCATCCTTCACGGCCACCATGTCCATATGGCCCTGCAGCACGACCGCCGGCGCATGCTCGCAGCCCGGCGTCGCATCCTTGCGAATGATCACATTGCCGCACGGCTCCGCGATATACGCAAGTCCGCGATCCTTCGCAAACTTCTGCAAATACTCGCTGATCGTGCTTATATTGCCCGACCCGTGCGGGATCGAGCAGATCTCTTCAAAAAACTTCCAAACCGCACCCGGTTTCAAACCCTCAAACATAGCCTTGCTCCTCCTCTGTGTTTTCTCGTAGAATAGCACAGATCGGCCTTGTTTTCAATTGTTACACAACAGAAAAACCGGAAGACTTTCGTCTCCCGGCTCTTCCGGAAAGTGTTAATAACAAAGGTGAATACTGTCGTTTGAAAAGTGTAATAATATCGATTGCTCTCCCTCATCTGTCTGCAGTATATCACGGTTTTTTCTCCACTGCAAGTACGTATTCTGTGCATTTATTGTGTCCACGCAAGATTGTATGGATTTTCGGAAAATGTGTAACATTTTCCGTCAAAAACGCACTTTTTGCCTGCGTGATTCATGCCTTAAACCGGTATCCGACGCCCCAAATGGTCTCGATATACTGCGGATCGGCGCTGCTCACCTCAATTTTTTCTCGGATTTTTTTGATGTGCACAGTCACTGTTGCGACCTCACCAACCGCCTCCATGTCCCAGATCGCACGGAACAGCTCGTCCTTCGTGAACACGCGGTTCGGGCGCTCCGCAAGGTACGTAAGCAGATCAAATTCCTTGTTGGTCATGATCTTCTCCTCGCCGTTTAGGTACACGCGGCGGGCATCCTTGTCAATGCGCAGTCCCCGGATCTCGACGATCTCGTTCTCCTGCGTCTGGGCGCTTCCGACCAGTCGCTCATACCGCGCCAAATGCGCCTTCACACGCGCGGTCAGCTCGCTCGGGCTGAACGGCTTCGTAACATAATCGTCCGCACCGAACCCGAGTCCGCGGATCTTGTCCATGTCGTCCTTCTTCGCCGAAACCATCACGATCGGAATGTTCTTCCTCTCCCGCAGTCTGCGGCATACCTCAAAGCCGTCCATCCCCGGGAGCATCAGGTCGAGCACGATCAGGCTGAAATCCCCGTCCGTCGCGCGCTTCAGGCCGCGGTCACCATCCGTCTCGATCTCCACGCGGAATCCCGCGCGCTCCAGGTAATCGCGCTCCAGCTCGGCGATCGCCTCCTCGTCCTCGATGATCAGGATCGTCTGTTTTTCCGTTTTTTCCATCGTTTTCCTCCGTTCCACACGTTGCTGTCCGCGTCTCCGTCCGCGGTGCCGTCCACACTCTTCGGGAGCGAGAACCGGATCGTCGTCCCCTCACCCGGCACACTCTCCGCAGCCACCGTTCCGCCGTGCGCTTCCACGATCGACCTTACGATTGAAAGGCCGATGCCGCTTCCGCCCGTCTTCGAGCTTCGCGAACTGTCCGCACGATAGAACCGGTCAAACACATACGGCAGATCGCCCTCCGGGATGCCGCAACCGTTGTCCTCCACGGCGATCCACACCCGGTCCGTCTCCTCATCCACGCGGACGGTGATGAGCCCCGGCGTCTTATCCATATATTTTACGGAATTGCCGATAATGTTGATGATAACCCGCTTGATGTGCTCCGGGTCGATCTTCGCCTTCGTCTCGTCGCCGCAATTTTCCTCATATCGGAGCGCGATCTCCCGCATCTCCAGGTCGAGGCTCAACTCGGCGATGCAGTCCGCAAGGAATGCCCGGATCGGCAGCTCGCGGAAATCGTACTTCATCGCCTGCTGCTCGAGCTTTGCGTAAAAGCCCAGCTCATCCACCATCTGTTCCATGTCAGACGCCTTGTTGTAGATCGTCTGGTAGTACCGGTCCTGCTTCTCCGGCGTATCCGCCACACCGTCGAGCAGCCCTTCGGAATAGCCCTTGATGGCCGTGAGCGGCGTCTTCATGTCGTGGCTGATGTTCGCGATCATTTCCCGCGACTCCTGCTGATACTTGAGCTGCTGTTCCGAGAGCTCCTTCAGGTTTCGCCGCATCGACTCGAAATCATTTTGCAACTGGCCGATCTCATCCTTCTTGCCCACCGTGACCTCGCAGTCGAGATTTCCCTCAGAAATGCGATTTGCCGCGTTGCTGAGCTCTGTGAGCGGCCGCACAATGCTTCGGTAAAGCCAGGTCACAACGATGATCGTCGTGATCACCAGCACGATAAAAAGCGCTACCAACGCCTCGATGAGTGTTCGCCGCCACTGCGGCAGCAAATGGTTGATGTCCGTGATCAGGAAGAGCGTTGCCCCCTTCCCGCTCGCGGCGCGATAATCGATCTGTCGGATCAGAGCGTGCGAATCGCCCTCCAGGAACATACTCTGCTCCGATGCCTGCTCATCGCCCTCATACTCGGGCAAACGCCCGGCCACCGTCTCGTAGAACTCCTCATCACCGACGAACACGATCTCTTCGCCCTCACGAAGACACAAAAACGAAAACTTATCTTTCAGCTCCCGATTCTTCTGCTCAAGCCATCCTCGGTCCTCCGCCTTCCCGGGATCGTCCCTCATCGTTGCCAGCAGCTCGTTGAAGTCATCCTTCACCAGTCCCTCAAACAGCGACGGCGAGTTTTGAATGATCTCGATCATGTTGGTGTTTCGGTTGTACGAAACCGACATCAGCTGCACCTGAAAATGCAGGATCAGCCACACAACCACCGCGATCAGCAAAAGAGGCAGCAACAAGCACAAAATGATCGCCAACAGGATTCGTTTTTTCAGCCTCATGCGATACCTCCTTTTTGAAATAAACTGACCGGGATGCCGGGAGCCGGATCGGAAGAAACAATGCGGCGCAGGCTCCTGCCCGCGCCGCACGCAATGACTACTGTAATATTTCTTTTATCGTCCCAGCGTACTATTCAGCTTCTTAGCCGCCTGCTTGATCGAATCCGACTTCAACAGGGAAACCCAAAGCTTCTTTCCCTTGTAGCTGTAACAGTACTGATAGCTGGACGTTCCCGACGTAGAGTAGGAATCCACCTTCCACTTGCCACCGTCAGCCAACTGCATCGTGCAGAGCGATGTCAACTGCGAAACCGTGAGGTCGGTCTGTGTACACTTAGATATCTCCTTGATCAGCGACTGATAATTCGCAAGTGCAGAAGGCGAAGACATCTTGTTCACTACAGCCTTGAGCACTTCCATCTGGTGCTTCGCTCGTGCCGCATCACCCTGAGGAATACCCTTTCTCTCTCGGGCAAACACTAATGCCGTTTCTCCGTCCAAATGAACCATTCCCTTCGGGAAGTGATATGCACCATTAATTGTTGTAAACTCCCACAAACACTCCGCATCCACTCCGCCGAGCAGGTCGATGATCTTAATCATTCCAGAGAAGTTCATTCTTACATAAAAGTCAATTTCAACGCCGTACAAGTTCTCCAATGTCGCAATCGAATAATCAACACCATACAGCCCGGCGTGTGTCAACTTATCTTTCTGAGACGTTGTCTTGCCGGGAATGTGAACATATGCATCTCTCGGCGTTGTCACAACCGTGATCTGTTTCGTCTTCGGATTGACCGCCATCAACAGGTTAACGTCGCTTCGACTGCGAATTGAAACGTCGCCATATCGGTCGATACCACTGATGTACACAAGGAACGGCTCCTTCGTAACATCCTTGTTGGACTTATCCGCACGAGGCTTCTTCGGCATCGTCGTCGGTGTCGGTGCCTTCGTCGGCTTCGGGGTCGGTGTTCCGACACGCTTTGTCGGTGTCGGCGTAGCCGTCACACCCGCCGGCAACGTCGGCGTCGGTGTCGGTGTAACTCCCTCAGGAAGTGTCGGCGTCGGGTCGTTCGGGGTGTCCGGGTTATCGGGATTGTCGGGATCGTATGGATCATCCGGAAGAATCGGATCCTCCTCGATGTGCTCGATCTTTACCGTCTCAATCTCCCTGGTATCTTCCGTGAAAACTCGGGTACTTCCGTCTTCACTCTCGTATCCCTCGTCGATAAACTCCTTCAAAGCACCTTCGAAGAACGCCGCGTCAACCTCACCGGCATAGAACGCATCCGCGAGTTCCGAGACATACGTGTATTCCTTCCACTCGAAGTTCGTTCCGATCTTCGCAGTAAGCGCTTGGGTCGCACTGAACATCGAGGTCACATATCCGTCGGACGCGTAACCAACCGTATAGCCGGCAATGTCCGCACCGCTCTGCGCCGGATCATCCTTCATGACAAACAGCGAATACTCCGCATACTTCGTCGCATCCTCAGCATCAACATTCGTCGAGTCAGCTACCGTCTCGTGGATGCCGTTCACACTGAGCACAACCAGCAGAACCATACAGGACATGATGACGGAGAGATATTTTCCGACAATCTGAAGATTCTTGAAGTAGTGGAACAGCATCGCAAGTGCAAGCAAAAACACAAGCAAAAGTGCTGTCCATGTGAGCAAATGCGTCGGCGTCTTTCCGCGGATCGCAGAGTACGCCGTGCCGATCATGTCGGCAACCTCCTTCTTTCGGCACAACATCGAGAAGCAGCAGATGAACGTGATCGCCTGCCCGAGAATCACAAGCCCCGAAGCCAGATGGTTGATCTCATCGGCACACCACCAGTAGAGCAGCATGCATACCGCGCACAGCGCGAACATCAGGATCGTAATCTTGGCGCTGATCATCTCATTGCGATAGCGAAGAGAAACCACAGTCGCCGAACCGAACATCGCAAGCACGCACGCGGATTCCACGATCTTGACCGACATCCATCGCCCATTTTCCTTCTTCGGCGAGAAGATGCACACACCTGCACAACAGGCGGCGATCAAAAGGCATTCCAGGAACACGAACACCATTTCCGGAAATCCGAGAATCTTCTTGCTGCTCATCGTGATCAGCGTGATCAGCCAAAGTAAAATCTCAACTCCGCCGAGTCCGGCAACATACGCTACGCGCCCCTTCTTGATCGGAAACAGGTAGTACCCCAAGAAGGTGATTACCACCAGGATGAACAACAGCGCCATCTCCTGCAGCGCAAGCGGCGCCGTAACCGCCTTGATATCGGCTTTCTTGAATAAGGCGGCGTTTACTACGAAAAATAACAACATCAGCTGCGAGTACAAAAGCATCGCAGAAATGCCCGCCCTTACTTTCTTATACGTCATAATTCCTCCCAAAGACTATTGCGGGGACGAAGCATTACATCTTCGTTCCGCATTGCGGGCAAAATGCCGGAGCGTTCGGACCCTCCGCCTTCCATCCGCAATTGGTACAAATCTTTACAGCCTGCGGCTTTTGCGTTCCGCAGTTTTTGCAAAATGCGCTTTCATTGCTCGTTCCACAGTTCGGGCAGTACCATACCGCCGCAGCCGGAGCTGCCTGGTAACCCGCGTTCGGAGCCTGGTAGCCGGCATTCGGAGCTGCCTGGTAACCTGCGTTCGGAGCCTGGTAGCCGGCATTCGGAGCTGCCTGGTAACCTGCGTTCGGGGCTGCCTGATAACCCGCATTCGGAGCTGCCTGATAGCCTGCGTTCTGGTATCCCGCATTCGGAGCTGCCTGATAGCCTGCGTTCTGGTATCCCGCGTTCGGAGCTGCTTGATAGCCCGCGTTCTGGTATCCCGCGTTCGGAGCTGCCTGATAGCCTGCGTTCTGATAACCGGTACCGTTCTGTGCCATCGTCGTGCCTGCAGCAGCCGCCGTTGCAGCGGCAAACTGATCAAACATGCTCTGCGGAGTCATGTTGTTAGCCTGGTATGCCGTCGTCATCGTCGGAACCGGCTGGCGCAGGATCGCAGCGCGAGCCTGCATTGCCATCGACTCATAGTTGTGATACTGTGCCGACTGGAGACCCTCAACCTTCGAGCTGTTGAGCGTGATCTTGATCTCGTTGAACCAGCGCCAGTTCAACAGGATCGTGAGATTGAACTCATAGAAGTAGCGGTACCGCGGCGGGTTGTAGCTCACGCGATTGCCGTTGGCATCCTTCGTGTACTCTTCCTCGCGATTTTCCTTGATATCCGTGTTGCACCCGGTAACAGCAGAGAGCGGGATCACATCCGGATTGTCCTTCTCAAAATTGCCCGCCGACGCATACGTAACGATAAAATTCGTTCCCGTCGCATCAATGTACAACTTCTTGCCCTCACCGAACACGCTGCCGACTACAAACTGCGGAAGCTTCGCAAGGTTCGCCTCGCGCTCTGCAAGGTGCTCCTTCATCTCCGCAACCGTCGTCTTTCTGCGTCCGTTGAAGAACGGAGACATCTTCTTGTTGCAGGTGCCGCACATATTACCGTCTTCCAACTTGTGATTCCCAAGGAATCGGATCTTTTCGCCGCAAATATCACAGAACTTCTTGTCAAACAAACCCATACTACATTTCCTCCTTAACAATTCCGACGCACTTCTTCTCATAGTGCACCGCTTATACACTATACCAAAAAATCCCCTAAAAGTAAACCCCGCGTGTGTGGGCTGCGTTTCCGTTGGCATCGAAACGGAACGCGGGCGCAAGGCTATTGGGGGCGAGGGCGCGGTACGAATTGCCTCGGTTCGTGGGCTTCGCAACACGAACTACGGCAATTGTCCGCGCCCTCGCGTACAATCCAAGTTTTTGCGCCGCTCCACTGCGTTACGTTTTCGGTGCTCCGGAGGTTGTGCAACCCGCATTGCGGGGTTTTCGAACCGCCGCTATCCATGACAAATATAGACCGAATACCTTTTTCAAAGGGAAGGCAAACCTACTTGACTACATTTCAAGTTCCTATCCTCAACCGCCGCGGTTTCCTCCGTCTTTCTCCGCACCCCGGAGCTCTCCTCCGGCCATTACTCTTTCCGCCTTCCGGCTGTGCGATCGATACTCCGCCTTTCAAACACACAAAACGGTAACCGACGCACCCGCCTTCCGTCTTTTGGCAGCGCATGGACAATTGCCGTAGCTCGTGTTGCGAAGCCCACGAGCCGAGGCAATTTGTTCCATGCGCTGCCCTCCTGTTCAAAGGGGCGTCGGTTACCGTTTGAAATTGTTGTTGCTTTGCGGAGTACCGATCGCACTCCGTAACCTCGGTAAGTAATGGCCGACTTATAATTTTATTCTTTCTTCTCGCTGGCCACGAACGCGGAAAATGCAATCCCCGTGTACCTCTTGAAGCACCGGCTGAAATAATTCGGATCCGGTACGCCGACCTCCGCCGCGATCTGGTACATCGGCTTGCCGGCGAGCGCGGCGCGCTTCGCGTGCTCCACGCGGCATTTGTTGAGGTAATCGACGAAACTTTCGCCGGTCTCGTTCTTGAATTTGCGGGAGAGGTAGCTCGGGTTGAAGCCGAACGCGTTGGCGACCTTGGTAAGGTTTAAGTCAGTCTCAAAGTAGCGGGTCTGGATGTACTCGCGCACCTTCTCAATGCCGTGCGACATACGCCCCTGCTCAAGAACGCTCTCATTTTCCAAAACCTCGGGCTCCTCGCCGCGGGCCTCGCGCTGCTCGTTGAGGAACAGGAAGAGCCGGCGGAGCGTGTCGTTGATGTCCGCCTTCTCGATGGGCTTCAGGCGATAATCGAACACGCCGATCCCGATGCACTCGCGCGCGTACTGGAACTCATCGTAGGCCGAGAGCACCACGATCGCGAGGTGCGGATAACGCTCCTTCGCCAGTTTGGAAAATTCGATACCGTCCATGAACGGCATCTGCACGTCGACAAAACATACGTCCGGCTGCAGCTCGTCGATCGTGTTGATCGCCTCGATGCCGCTCGCCGCCGTTCCCACGATCTCCATGTTGTACGAAGCCCAGTCGATGGTCTTCGACAGAACCTTGTAGATCGCAGGCTCATCATCAATGATCATAACCCTATACATACGCACACCTTTCTGCCGCCGCCGCGGCATCCAACCGTAACATTTTATTTTGTCCGCAACACAAGCGTAATCTTTGTAAACTCGCCTTCCTTACTCTCGATCTTGTAACAATCTTCCCTCTCTTCAAAATAGCAGAACCGCTCGATGGTCCGCCGCAGGCCGAAATGCTCGCCCTCGCCCTCCGTCATGATCCGCTCGATCTTCGACGGACTCATGCCGACGCCGTCGTCGTACAACTCCACGTACACAAGATCATTTTCCTTATAGACGCGGATCCGGATCAGACCGTGCCCGCCCTTCTTGCGGATGCCATGATATAAGCTGTTCTCGATGATCGGCTGGATCGTCAGCTTCGGCAGAAGCCGCTCCAGGCAATCCTCGGCGATGTCGTATTCGTCGGTAAAAATATCGCCGTATCGAAGCTTCTGCAGCTTCAGGTACTTCTTCGCGATCTCAAGCTCCGTCGACAGCGGCACCTCGTTGCTGCCCTTGCTCAGGAACTGCCGGTAGAAGCTGCCGAGCGTCTCAAGCGCATCGTACACCTGCTCGCGCGGCGTGTCGTCGTCGATCGCAAGGCTCGCGATCATCTCGATCGTATTATACAGAAAATGAGGCTTGATCTGCTGCTGGAGGATGTTGATCTCTGTCTTTCGAACCGATTTTTCCTTGTCGAGGAGCTCCTCGATCAGGCGGTTCATCTCCACGAGCATCTCGTTGTAGCTCTCCTTGAGCATACCGATCTCATCCTCGTTGGTCTCCATCGAAACGCGCCGCAGCCAGCCTTTTTTCGCCGATTGCATGGAGTCGGAGAGCTTGAGGATGGGCCTGGTGACGTAGCGTCGGATCATCATGTCGAGCATGAGGAGCGACAACAGCATCAGTATGACGGAGATCAGCGGCACGAGCACGATCTTGTAGGAGAGGTTGTCCCACAGCACGTAGTGCTCGATGCAGGCAACGCGAATGCCCGTCTTCGGGATCTCGTAGGTGGCGTAAATGTCGCGGCGCACCAGACCGTCCGTGATGCGCGAATTGCCGGCGGCCAGCACCGACTCGTACTCGCGGAATTTCTCCACCTCGCCCGTCACGAGGATCGTCTTCCCCTCGTGGTCAAAGAAAATATATTCGCGGTTCTCGCCCGAAAAATTGTCGAGGGCCGACTCCAACTGTGACAGATCAAACGTCGCACAGATGATACCGAGTTTTCGCTGCGTGCCTGCGTCGTAAAATACACGCAACATGCACATGACCGACGCCCTCTGCGTCTTGACGATGCCGTCGCCGTTGAGCCACAGCACATAACCGCCCAGGCGGTCCTCCAGAAGCGGTCGCTTCTCGCGCAGCACCTCGCGGTCAATGCTCATGATCGCCGACGTCTTGCTGTACGGCTCGGGAGCATTCGGATCATCCGAATCCAGGTAGTCAAACCGGATCAGGAACACCGACGAGACCTCCTCGAACGGCGCCATCATGCGCGCGATCGCATTGTTGTTGAGCATGTCCTCGCTGCTCGGCGCTTCGTCACTCGCAAAATACGTCTGCGCAACGTCATTTCCCGTCATAGCCAACATGAACTCGTTGACGTTGTTGATACGCGTCTGAATGGTCTTGCCGATCGTCTGCAGATCGGAGACGACTGTCTTGCGCGCGTTATCCACAATCTGGTTCTGATAATAGAAAATGAACAACAGACCCGTGCACAAAATGTACATGATCGAGGTCACCATAAACAGGCGTCGAAGCTTCTGCTTCAACGTCAGCGTTCGAAACCGCATTTTCGACCGTTTTTTACCCATCGCTTCGACCGCAACTCCTTTGAGACCTCACATGTACTCAAACCAACGCATACTATAACATTGTAACTATATCAAACTCGCACGCAAAATTCAACCCAAACAGGGCAGGCCTGATGCACCACTACGGTAAGAGCAGCACGCGGAACGAAATGCCTCGGCTCGTGAGCTTCGCAATCACACGGAATGAAGCAGAACGGCTCCGGAATGAATCCGGAGCCGTTCTGCTTTATGCGCAATATAGTGTAATAGTTCGGTTTTGTTGCCCCCGATCGCGTCGGCCGCCGGGAATCCGGTGGCCAACGATTGCATCACTTGCGCGACACAACTTCTCCCTCGAGGTCTTGTGCGTATATTTGGAAAAATGTTACGATGATGGCTTATTTACCGAGCTGCTCACTCATTTTCCGACACAGCTCCTCGGGCGAAATGTAGCCCTGGTAGAGCTCACAGATGAGTTGCAGGTATCGGGTCTTGTTCTCCGAGGTCATGAGCGTGTCGAACCACAGCGTGAAGGATGTGGCTCCCGACGCAAGCTGTGCAACCTTCTTAGGCAGCGGCTGTACCGCGGAGTCGTCGTAATCGACCTTCCAGGCGGGAACACCCGCACCGGACAGGTACGCGTATTTGGAAACGCTGCGTGCGAGCTCAAACGCAACCTCCGCAGCCAGGTGCGGATAGTTCGTGGATCGGGACACCATCAGGGTGTCCGCGGCGCCGCCCATGTAGTCCGTGATCTTCGCGTTGTTTTCGTTGATCACAGGAAGCGGAAAACAGTCGAAATCCTCAGGATTTTCCACGTTGGAGTACACGCCGTTCTGCGTCTCGTAGAAACCGCCGGCCAGCCAGGAGCCCGTGATGTACATCGCGGCCGTCCCTTTGTACAGGGTCGAAACACATTGATCGTTCGTGAGTCCCGTAGCGTTCGGATTCATGTAATTTCTTTCGATGATGGTTTTCACCGCCCTCGAAGCCGTGATGAAATCCTCGCTGTTGTAGGAGCCTTCCAAAGAGGTCAGCACCTTGCCGAGTCTGTCAGGTCCCACCGACTTCAGCGTAAAACCATCGTGGAGCATTGCGAGCACCCACGAATCCTTGACACTGTTTCCGATCGGAATGTACCCGGCGTTCTTCAATTTTTCGCAGCAGACCAAAAACTCGTCAAATGTGGTCGGAACCGTCGCTCCGGCCTCCGCAAATGCCTTCTTGTTATAGAAAGCAAGCGAGATCGGCGTCACATAAGTCACGCCGTAGAGGTGACCGTTGTACGTGCAGTTGACAAGCGCGGCCCGCGGCAGCTCATCGGCATATTGGTCGTAGTAGCTGTCGATAGGAAGCACTTTGCCGCTTTCCACGAATCCCTGCGAAAAACCGCCGCCCCAGGTGTAGAACACATCGGGCAGGTCATCGCCGGCGATATTGATCTGAATCTTCTCCTTGTAAAGCTGATTCTCGAAGGTCGTCATGACAACTTCACAATCGGTATGCGTCCGATTGAAATCCTCGATTGCCTTTACAAAGGGATCGTGAAAACCGTCACCGGGAATTGCGATCGTCCAGATCCGGATCTGAATCTTACCGTTCTCCTCCCCGGATTCATTGGTCGAACCGCATCCGGCAAGCAGCCCTGCTGCGAGCGCCAACACAAGCGCGAGCGCAAGCAACGTTCTGAACCGTCTCACAGTAAACCTCATATTTATAGTAAAAAAGTATCAGCGATGATGTCCTCTCCACCGCCCGCGCAAGCCGTTTGATGGCTGATTTCACCGCGTTCGGCACGACATCGTGGAAATAGTATAAAAAAATACATCCGCAAAATGAACGCATATTTTTTACTTTGTTAAGTATTTTTTTTACATTTACCGAAACCGCGTCAGAATCTGCAAAGAAGCCGCTTTCGGGCCAAAAAAGAAACCCCTGCGCCATCCACGCAGGGGTTTTCCTCTGAAGCACGCGGGGATCGAACCCGCGACAACTTGATTAAAAGTCAAGTGCTCTACCGACTGAGCTAGTGCTCCATCCTTTCGGAATTCCATATTCTTCAGGATCATTTTCCGTCGGAAAATGATTTCCTCGGCGAGGGATAATCTCTTCGTCAGAATATGAAAAAATGCCCAGAACCGGAATCGAACCAGTGACACGCGGATTTTCAGTCCGCTGCTCTACCAACTGAGCTAT
>JAFZMO010000079.1 GCA_017551165.1 Lachnospiraceae bacterium | reverse complement strand
CTCGTCGCGCTCCTTGATCCCGAACACAACCGGACGCTCAACACCGTTGAGGTTATCGTTCAGACCCGACTCCGGCGTTACAAACAGAGGAGCCGTCACGCGGTGCAGGTTGAGCTGCGTCGCGAGTTCTCTCTGAAAATAGTCCTTCACCTTCTTGATGGCAATCTGGGTTTCCTTGTTGGAAAGAGCTGCCTTGTACCCTTCCGGGATATAACACTTGTCCATGGTAATACCACCTTAATGATAGAGTTTCTTGGTTTCGTACACCGGCTCGCTCGTCAGGTGCGTGCCGAGCTTGCGGAACACGCCCTCGTCGACGGAGGAGAGGATGACGGTGCTGTGCACTTCGCAGTCCTTAAGGTTCTCAAGCTGCTGCATCGCGAGCTCCGCGCGGTCGTCCTGCGTAGCGCAGACGGAAAGCGCGATGAGCACCTCGTCCGTGTGCAGACGCGGGTTGCGGTTGCCGAGATGATTGATCTTGAGGTCCTGGATCGGCTCGATCAGCGTCGGCGACAGAAGGTCGACGGCATCGTCGATGCCGGCCAGCGTCTTCAGGGCATTCAGCAGTGCTGCCGAGGAAGATCCGAGCAGCGCCGAAGTCTTGCCCGTAACGATACGGCCGTCATTGAGCTCAATGGCAACGGCGGGAGCACCGCCGGTCTCTTCGGATTTGCGCTTCGCTGCTGCAACGACCTTGCGGTCCGCGGGGCTGATGCCTGCCTTCTCCATCAGGAGTTCCAGCTTCGCCTCCGCCTCAGCCGTGGCGCGCGCCTTGCGGCGGTCGCACATGGTCGCGTAGTAGCGGCGGATGATCTCCTCCTTGGAGGCTGCGCGGGTAGCCTCATCGTCGATGATGCAGTTGCCCGCCATATTCACGCCCATATCGGTCGGTGACTTGTACGGCGACGAACCGTAGATGCGCTCGAACATCGCGTTCAGCACGGGGAAGATCTCGACGTCACGGTTGTAGTTGACCGTGGACACGCCGTAGGCTTCCAGGTGGAACGGATCGATCATATTCACATCGTTGAGGTCTGCCGTGGCAGCCTCATACGCGAGATTGACAGGATGTGCCAGGGGAAGGTTCCAGATCGGGAACGTCTCGAACTTGGCGTAACCGGCGCGGATGCCGCGCTTGTGCTCATGGTAGAGCTGCGAGAGGCACGTAGCCATCTTGCCGCTGCCCGGTCCCGGAGCCGTGACGACAACGAGCGGACGGCTTGTCTCGATGTACTCGTTGCGTCCGAGTCCCTCATCGCTCACGATCTTTGAAACATTGACGGGATAGCCCTCAATGCGGTAGTGACGGTATACATTCAGCCCCAGGTCACGGAGCTTCTTCTCGTAGTTGAGAACACTGCTCTGCGCGGTATACTGCGTCAGCACGACGCTGCGCACCAGAAGGCCGTAGCCGCGGAACGCGTCGATGAGGCGGAGCACGTCGAGATCGTACGTGATACTCAGGTCCGCGCGCACCTTGTTGTTGACGATGTCGTTCGCGTTGATCGCGATCACGATCTCCGCATCGTCCTTGATCTGCGCGAGCATGCGGATCTTACTGTCGGGCTGGAAGCCCGGCAATACGCGGGATGCGTGGAAGTCGTCGAACAGCTTGCCGCCGAACTCCAGATACAGCTTGCCGCCGAATTTGCCGATGCGCTCCTTGATGTGCGCTGACTGCATCTCCAGATACTTGTTGTTGTCAAATCCGAGTCGTTTCATGCCTATATCCTCACTCTTCTTTCTCCTTGCGGCTCTCCTCAAGGAGGAACTCTTCAATCTCCGACCGCAGCTTCACTACGGTATCCACGATACAAGGCTCAAAATGCTTTCCCTTTTCCTTGACGAGCTCGTACAGCACCTCGTCGAGATCCATGCTCTTCTTGTACACGCGCTCCGACAGCATTGCGTCGAGCGTGTCCGCGATCGCCATGATTCTCGCGGGAAGCGGGATCTGCGTGCCTCGCAGTCCTTCCGGGTATCCGGTGCCGTCCCAGCGCTCGTGGTGGCTCAGGGTGATCTCCTGCGCGCACTTGAGCAGGCGCTTGTCGGGCAGCTCGGAAAGATTTTCCGTGATCAGACGATAACCCTCGCGGGTATGGTTCTTGATGATCTCATATTCCTCATCCGTCAGCTCGCCCTCCTTCAGAAGGACCGCATCGGGAATGGCAATCTTACCGACGTCGTGGAGCGGCGCCGCCGTCTCCATGTAACTGATGGCCTTGGCGGAGAGCTCCGACTGGTAGTATCCGCGGTGATACATGCCGAGCGCGATCATACGCACATACGCCTGTGTGCGGCGCACGTGGTGACCGGTGCTCTGGTCGCGGAACTCCAGGAAATTAGCAAATCCGGAGATCAGCTGCAGTTGCATGTCCTGCATCTGCCGGTTGCTCTTATGTAACAGATTCAAACTCGATTCGGTCTTGCCGACCAGCGCGATCAGCACGATGGCAAGGAGCACATACTCCCATGTGAAACCGAATCCGAAGACGCTGTACCACTCCTCCGAGGTGAGGGAATCGTACGCGTAGGTTGTCTCATTGTCCGCGCGCAGGAACATCGTTCCCATCATGATCAGGTAACAGAACCCTGTGATGTGCAGCGTGAACCGCTTGCGGTAATACAGGCACGACAGCGCCGGCATCAACGCGTAACTGATGTACACCAGGATGCCCGGCTTCGTCGCCATGTAGCACACGCCCGCGTGCATTCCGAGAAGAATCAGATACTTCAGCAGCCATTGAAACCGTTCCGTGTGCTGCAGGGCTCTTCCGAAAATGTACAGCACAAGCACGATGGCGGAGAAGAAAAAGCACTCCAGATAGTTGAACTCCTGGTTGATCCCCCAGATGCGCAAAAGCGCGAGAAACGGGCCGACAAACAAAAGCACAAGCGCGCATCGCAGCAGAATGGCGTTGACCTCAACCTCATTGCGCTGGTAATAGTATTCGCTCTCCATGCTGACCTCCGTTAACGGTACTTCTCAGCCTGTTCCTTCACCCATGTGTCATCATCGAAATAGTTGATCCGCATCGCGGCCTTCACCTCCGCAAGCGTCGCCGCCGCGGTCTTCTGTGCCTCAATGCTTCCCTTGCGAAGGATCTCGAGGATCTCCGGGATATGCTTCTGCAGCTCCTCGCGTCTTTCGCGGATCGGAGCGAGTTCCTCCTCCAGCACGGCGCACAGGAAACGCTTGATCTTCACGTCACCGAGACCGCCGCGTCTGTAGTGATCCTTCAGCGCGTCAAGGTTCTCATAGTCGGGCAGATACTTCGGAAAATGCTCCGGCTTACAGAAGGCATCCAGATACGTGAACACCGCGTTGCCCTCCACGGTACCGGGGTCGGTCACCTTGATGTGGTTCGGGTCGGTGTACATGTTCATGACTTTCTGCTTCACTTCCTCGGCGCTGTCCGCAAGATAGATGCAGTTGCCGAGAGACTTGCTCATCTTCGCCTTGCCGTCGGTGCCGGGCAGACGCTTGCACGTCTCGTTATCCGGGATGACAGCCTCGGGCTCCACGAGCACCTCGCCGTAAGTCATGTTGAAGCGGCGAACGATCTCTCTCGCCTGCTCGAGCATCGGAAGCTGGTCCTCGCCGACCGGCACGGTCGTCGCCTTGAACGCCGTGATGTCCGATGTCTGGCTGACGGGATACGTGAAGAATCCCGCCGGGATGCTCTCCTCGAACCCGCGCATCGCGATCTCGTTCTTCACGGTCGGGTTGCGGTGAAGTCTCGCCACCGTCACGAGGTTCATGTAGTAGAACGTCAGCTCCGTCAGCTCCGGGATCTGCGACTGGATGAAGATCGTGCACTTCTCCGGGTCGAGCCCCGCTGCCATATAGTCAAGCGCAACCTCGATGATGTTCTCACGGACCTTCTGCGGGTTGTCCGCGTTATCCGTCAAGGCCTGCGCATCTGCGATCATGATAAAGATCTTCTCAAACTCCCCGGAGTTCTGCATCTCCACGCGGCGCTTCAGCGAACCCACATAGTGTCCCACATGAAGTCTTCCCGTCGGCCGGTCTCCGGTCAGTATAATCTTGCCCATCTCATCCTCCTGTGACAAGGGGACGGTTCTTTTGTCACATTTCCGATCCCCGCGCCATATTTTTACATGATATACATAACTTAATAAATATAGCAATAACGCGCCCGAAAGTCAATCACTTCCAGGCGCGCGGATCGCAAAAAAATCTCAAAAAAACGTTCGTCAATCCATCTTCTTGGCGACGTCGAGCGCGAGCTCCATCATCTCCGTGAACGAAACCTGTCTCGCCTCCGCGGGAAGGTTCTCACCGGTCACAAGGTGATCCGAGATCGTGCAGATCGCGAGCGCTCTCTTGCCGGCGCGCGCCGCGTTCATAAACAGGCCGGCCGCCTCCATCTCGACGGCGAGGACACCCATTTTCCCCCATGCCGCGAGCGGCTGCTCCGCATCGGTGAACGCCTCGGGGTCGCCGTAGAAGCGATCGCTCGAAACGATGTTGCCGACATGGTAGTTCAGCTTCTTCTCCTTCGCAGATTCTACTGCAGTAGAAAGCAGTAAATAGTCGCTGATCGCGGAAAATGTTCCCGGCAGGTTGAACTGCTTTGCGTAGTTGCTGTCGTAGCATGCGCCCTGTGCGATGACGATGTCGCGGACCTTCACATTCGGGCTGTAAGCGCCCGCCGAACCGATGCGGATGATATTTTCCACACCGAAGAAATTGTAGAGCTCGTAGCTGTAGATCCCGATCGACGGCATGCCCATGCCGCTGGCCATGACACTCACTCGGACGCCGTCATATGTGCCCGTGTAGCCCTGGATGCCACGCACGTTGTTGACGAGCTTGGCGTCCGTAAGGAACGTCTCGGCGATGAATTTGGCGCGAAGCGGATCGCCCGGCATGAGGACGGTCTTCGCGAAGTCATCAGGTGTGCACGCGATGTGCGGGGTCGGATACTTGTTTCCCATAGTTTTTGCTTCCTCCTTCTCGTTGTTGGTAAACCCGTATTATGTTACGAAAAATAACTGAGATTGCTGTGCTTCTTCTCGCTCAGGATGGACTTCACCTCGCCGACTACGCGGCTCGTTCCGAGACGGTCCGCACCGAGCTCGACGAACTTCTCCGCGTCCTCGAGGGAGCGGATGCCGCCGGCGGCCTTGACCTTCTTGCCCTTGCAGTGGAGCGCCATGAGCTCGACGTCGTGGAACGTCGCTCCGCCACCGCCGAAGCCCGTCGACGTCTTGATGTAGTCCGCGTTCGAGCGGGCGACCACGTCACAGAGCGCGAGCTTTTCGACCTCCGTGAGCTTGCACGTCTCGATGATGACCTTGAGAAGTTGCCCGTCGCAGGCCTCCTTGACCGCGTTGATCTCCTCGAGCACCTCGTCGTAGAGGCCGTCCTTGACCATGCACAGATTGACGACCATGTCGATCTCCGCAGCGCCGTTCTTCACCGCGTCCGCGGCCTCCGCGCATTTGGCGGCCGTCGTCTGGTAGCCGTTCGGGAAGCCGATGACGGTGCACACCGGCACGCCGCCCTTCACATACTCGACCGCCTTCTTCACGAAGCACGGCGGGATGCACACGCTCGCCGTGTGGAACCGAATGCCGTCGTCACAGATCCCGCGGATCTCCTCCCAGGTCGCGGTGACCGACAAAAGCGTGTGGTCCACCTTGTTGAGCAAATCCTGAATTTCCATTGGTTTCTTCCTCCTCAAAATATGTTTTCGCGCATGTATTCGATCAGCTTGTTCGCTGCCTTCCGGTGCGTCACCGCGCTCGGATGCCAGTCGACCGCTGCCCCGTCCTTCTCCATGTTCTGCGGCGTGAAGAGCATCGAGCGCACATCCGCGTCGCCGCTCTCCTCCACGTACTCCTCGACCGCCGTCTGCATCGCGCCGTTGAGGCGGTCGTCCATGATGCCGAGCGTGCACAGGATCACCGCGATCTTATTGTGCTCGCGCACATCCCCAAGGAACCGCTTGTACTCATCAATGAACGCGCGGTGCCGCTCGGGGTTCTCCCTGCAGTAGCTCGCGTCGTTCGTCCCCAGGTTGATCACAACGACGTCGGCGGAAAATGAGTCGAAATCCCACGGAACGCTCGCAGGATCCACGCGGTCCGCAAACTTCCCGTACGAGTTGCCCATCGTCTTATAGTAGTCCGGCACAAGGCACTCGGTCCGCGGAACCTCAAGCTCCGTGTAGCCCGAAATGATGCCGTATCCGCTGAACGAGACAAGGCTGTAATCGACGTCGAGATCCTGCGCCGCGAGGTACGCATACGCCTTGGTCGCGTCCTCGTTCGAGGTGCTGTACAAGTCTCCCAGCACGCCGTCCACGCCGTATCCGCAGGTGATGGAATCGCCCACGAACTCCACGCGGAACACCTTCTCCTCCGTCGGCTCAGGCTTCGTGTCGCTCACAACGGCCGCGATCCCGAGCGTCGAGTCCGCGCACTCCGAGAGCTTCAACACGCGCACCGTGCCGACCTCCGAAGCGCCCTCCGGCGCCGTCAGCGTATGCTCCGCAGTGCCCTCCGCGCCCATCGTCTCGCAGACGACGCGCACGCCGTTTTGTTCGATCGCGTACCGCGGGCTGTGTACCGCATCCCCGCTCATCGCATCGCCGACCAGCCGCACCGTGCACTCGCCGTCGCGGCAGATCCACTCCGCCCCGGACGCCGAGAAACTCAGCCACAGCACGCCGTCGAAATCATACGTCCTGCCCAGCCGCTTGGCCGAGCCGTCCGTCAAACTCCACTCCATGGGACTCCCTTCCGGAAAATGCGGACGCATTTTCCAAACAAAACCGTCTTATTTCTTTCGGAATATGCCCACCGGCTCCTTCACCACGCGCACCCGCCCGTGAATGTAGCGGACCGCGTCCTTGCCGAGCACCTCGCCGCACATGTACACCGGCACGCACGGCGGCATGTGCACTAGCGGCTCCGCGAGCACACGCCCGACGCACTGCGACGCGTCCACGTACTCGCTCTCCGCCCAGATCGCCTCCGCGGGCGTCAGCACCTGCACCGGCACGGGGATCCGTGTTGCGACATCGGTTACATCGCTCTGCGACTCCTCGTCTTCAGTGTCAGCGCTCTCTCCGGCTTCATTCGTTATTATTTCCTCTCCTTCGTCCGAGGCCTCCGCAGCATCAGCCTCATCCTCGCTGCCCTGCGTTGCGGCGATCTCCTCGAGCACGCTTCCGACGAGAGCGAACTCCCCCTCCGTCGTCTTCGCGCTGAACATCATCACGACGTGGCGGTCATCGTGGTACTCAACCGCGATGCCGTACTTAAGAAGCGTCTCCGCCAATGTATCTCCGTCGGAAAATGCTTTGTCCGCCTCGAGCGTGATCTTCCACGGCTCGGTCCCCTCCGTCTTGTAGCCCGCCTTCGTGAGTTCCTCCCGAAGGGCGGCGACGCGCTGCGCCGTGCGCTCAAAGCTCGCGCCCTCCTCCTCGAGGTAGGCGTTGCACAGATCGAGAGATTGCAGGATCAGGTAAGAAGGGCTCGTGGTGGCGAACATCGCCATCGCGCGCTCCGCAAGATTGGGATCCATATTCCGGCTGAGATGAAGATACGCCCCACCGGTCAGCACCGGCAGCGTCTTGTGAGCGGAATCGCAGCACACGTCAGCACCGAGGTCCATCGGGTGCGCGGATTCCGCGAGGAATTTGAGATATGCGCCGTGGGCGTTGTCCACGGCGAGGAAGCAGCCGTTGCTGTGACACACTTCCGCGAGTGCCGCAACGTCCGCACAGTTTCCGAGATAGTCGGGGCTGGTGATGTAGACAGCCGACGGCATGCGGCCGCTCTCGCGAAGCTGCTCAAGCATCTCCGCAAGCTCCGGGCCGTCGATCTCACAGGACTCGTACGAGTACGCCCCGCTGTCGCCCGACGCCTTCGGCATGATCCAGTCCACCTCAATGTCAAGAAGCGCCACCGCGTCCAGGAAGGAGCGGTGAACGTTGCGCGCCGCCAGGATGCGGGGCGTTACCCCGCGGTGGAGCGCCGTCATTTTCAGAAGAAAAACCATCGCGCGCACGCAAAGGGACGACCCCTCGGTCGAGTACAGCGTGCGGCAGCCGAACAGAGAGCCCGCGTTGGCCTCGCTCTCCGCGATGATGCCGCAGGCCTGCGACAGCACGTCCGCGCCGTCGATCTCCGTGATGTCCATAGGCTCGACGCCGAGCGGCCCGGGCACTCCCTTGTGGCCGGGCATGTGAAGACGTACCGCGTCGCTCTCGCGATAATTTTCCACAAAATCATAGATCGGTGTATTCATTGTAAACCCTCATTTCCCCCAAAGACAGCGGCGGATCACTCCTCCGTCCCGTCCTCCATGTCCGCCTCGGCGGCCTTCAGCATGATCGCACACTCCAGACGCTTGCGGAACAGTTTGCAACCGTACTCGTACACGCCGCGCACCGAGCCGGTCGCGTGGTACGCGTTCGCCGCGCAGCCGCCCGCACAGTACAGGCGTGCCCAGCAGTCGCGGCACTCCTCGCGCGCATACACGTTGCAACTCGCAAAATCGTCGCGGACCGCAGTGTTGTCGACGCCCTTCCAGATATCGCCGAGTTTGAAGCTCCCCTCGCCCACAAACTGATGACACGGATACAGATCGCCCCACGGCGTGACCGCCATGTACTCCGTCCCCGAACCGCATCCGCTGATGCGCTTGTAGATGCAGGGACCGTTCTCCAGGTCGATCATGTAGTGGTAAAAGGTAAACGGCCTGCCTTCCTTCTCCCTCTGAAGCATCAGCTCCGCGAGCTTCTCGTACTGCCCGCACACGATCGGAAGGTCCTCCTCGGTGAGCGCCATCGGATCCCCGGGCGCGCACACGACGGGCTCCATGCTCAGCTCCGTGAAGCCGAGGTCGAGCATCGTCTTGATATCCTCCAGAAAATCGGGGTTCGCGTGCGTGAACGTTCCTCGCATGTAGTAGTTCTTACCGCCGCGCGCCTCGACAAACTTCTGAAACTTCGGAACGATCACATCCCAGCTGCCCTTGCCCGCATAGTCCTTGCGGAAGCGGTCGTGGACCTCCTTGCGGCCGTCCAAACTCAGCACGACATTGTGCATCTCACGGTTTGAGTACTCGATGACCTCGTCGTCCACAAGCATACCGTTGGTCGTCAGCGTGAACCGGAAATTCTTTCCGTGCTCCTTCTCGATGCTCCTCGCATACTCGACGATCTGCTTGACAACCTCCCAGTTGAGAAGCGGCTCGCCGCCGAAGAAATCGACCTCGAGATTGCGGCGGGCGCCCGAATGTTCCACAAGAAAATCGATCGCGCGCTTGCCGGTCTCAAAGCTCATCAGAGCACGCTCGCCGTGGAACCGTCCCTGGCTCGCAAAACAGTAGGAGCAGTTCAGGTTGCAGGTGTGCGCAACGTGCAGGCACAGCGCCTTGACGACGCCGCTCGTGCGCGCCTTCAGCTCTCCCGCCATCGGCGCAAAATTGTCCTCCGCATAGAGGGAGCCATCCTCCTTGAGCTCCCCGATCTCGTCGTAGAGCTCGGACAGTTCCTCGTACGTGTAGTCCGGATGCTTCGCCTGCAGCGAGGCGATCACCGCGTCGCGCGTTCCGTCCGGGTATTCCGCGACCATGTCGTAGGTCACGTCGTCGACGACGTGGACCGCGCCCGAGACGCTGTCCATGACGATGTTGTAGCCGCCCAGTTGATATTGGTGAATCACAATTTTCTCCTTATACGAAAACATCGCCCCGAAGGGCGATGTCTTTAAGTTTTGTTTTACTTGCTGCTCTTCTCGCACTTCTGATTTGCAATACCGCAGCTCGTCTTGCAAGCCGACTGGCAGGATGTCTGGCACTCGCCGCATCCACCGTTCTTTGCGCTCTCGCAAAGATTGCGCGTCTTGATCGTCTTGATATGCTTGTTCGCCTTCATAATGAACCTCCTGTTACATATCGTTACTTTCTTCGTAACACTGAACACAGTTTAGCGGATTCCGCGGAAAATGTCAATACTTATCACTCGTTCCGCAGATACGCCTCGATGTCCTTCATCGCGGCCTCCTCGTCCGTCCCGTTCACCGTTACGGTTACGTTCGAACCGGTCGGGAGCGCAAGGCTCATCATGCCCATAATGCTCTTTGCATTGACCTTCTTGTTCTCACACTGTACGTACACGCTGCTGTCGTAGCGGCTCGCTACCTGAACCAGCAGGGCTATCGGTCTTCCGCCGAGACCGTTGGGAATGTTTACTGTCACGTCTTTCGAAATCATTGACTCAAC
This sequence comes from Lachnospiraceae bacterium, assembly GCA_017551165.1. Classification (GTDB taxonomy): domain Bacteria; phylum Bacillota; class Clostridia; order Lachnospirales; family Lachnospiraceae; genus ISDg. The sequence goes on along the minus strand of JAFZMO010000079.1, from coordinate 9,150 downwards.
CTCCTTCTTTCAACCGTAACCCCTCTGCAATGTCACACAGTTTTTGCAACCGATGATTTACGCCCGATCGACCGATCGGCGGATCGGCGTAACTCCCCAACTCCTGTAACGACGCGACCGGGTTCTCCAGCCGGATGCGCGCCATCTCCTCCAATTCCTTCGGCAGTTCCGATAACCCCATCAGCTGCCGGATCGTTTCAATTGCTTCCACCTGCCGCTTCGAAGCCCGCGTCGTCTTGGCAATGTTGGAAACCTCACAGTTTACCTTCCGCTGCACTGCTCCGCGCATGCTCCGGACCACCCTCACATCCTCAAAACGCATCCGCGCCGCGCTCGCGTCCATGACGGTCAGCGCATCCGCGATCTGTTCCGCGTCCTTCAGATAGATCACCTTCGACCCTCGCCGCTCCCAAATCTTCGGCTCGCAGTCGAACTGTGAGAACACCTCGGCAACCTTGAGGCCGATCTGTTCCGACGGTACGGCAATTTCGTAATGATACGATTTATCCGGATCGTTCATCGCCCCGCCCATCAGAAACATCCCGCGCAACAGACTTCTCGCGCAGCACGCCCTCTCCGGGACGGTCCACTCCCAATCCGCCAGAGCCTCCGTCGCCTGCAGGGGTCGCCCCTTCGGCCACGCAAAGCCCATCTCCTCCGTGCAGTTTCGAACGTCGTCCTCGCCGCTCACACGCACGGTATAGCGCCTTGCGCGACGGCTTTCGACAGTTGTCTCCCCTGCAACAATGTTCATATTAAAGGACTTTTTCAGAAAAGTAAAGCACTTTTTCGCAATATTTTCCTTTTCGGTGGAAAAAACAAGGTTTCTGCTGCCGTCCCCGCATTCCTCTACGGTTCCGCCGTAGAGCATCATCCCGGCGACCTCCGCGATGCGGCAGTGGCGCCCGGACGGAACGCGGTCGACAAGCTCCTGTTTCAATTCTTTCGCAAATGACATGAACTCCTCCGTCAGGACAGGAACCGGACCTCCGGCTCCAGCTTCACGCCGAAGCGCTCAAACACGATCCGCTGCACGTCGCCGATCAGCGTCTTCACATCCGCTGCCGTCGCGCCGCCGCGGTTGATCACGAACCCGCAGTGCTTCTCCGAGACCTGCGCTCCTCCCACGGTGTACCCGCGGAGTCCGGCATCCTCGATGAGCTTGCCCGCAAAATACCCCGTCGGGCGCTTGAACGTGCTCCCCGCGCTCGGATACTCGAGCGGCTGCTTCTCGCGCCGCTTCGCCGAGAGCTCCAGCACCTTCGCGCGGATCGCCTCGCGGTCGCCCTCCGCAAGCGCAAACGTCGCCTGCGTCACGATGTACTCCTTCTCCGGGATCACGCTGTGCCGGTACGAGAGGTCAAGCTCCTTCGCCGCCAGTGTCAGCGCCTCGCCGCTCTTCGTGAGCACACGGACCTCCCGAAGGGAATCCACGATCTCCCCGCCGTACGCGCCGGCGTTCATGACGACTCCGCCGCCGACCGTCCCCGGGATCCCCGTCGCATACGCGAGGCCGTCGATCCCGCGGTCACACACATCTCTCGCGAATCCCGACAGCGACATTCCCGCCGAGACCGTGGCGAGCACCGTGCTGCCCTCGGTGCGGTACGATGCCGCGCTCTTCTTGTCCTCCATGTGGATCAGCGTTCCGCGGATGCCCGCGTCGTCCACGAGCACGTTGCTTCCGTTGCCGAGGATCTGGTAGCGCATCCCCTCCTCGCGATGGAGGCGGATCGTCGCCGCGAGCTGCTCCTCGTCGGCCGGCACGAGATACACGTCGGCCGGTCCGCCGATGCGGAAGGTCGTGTGCTGGGCGAGGGGCTCATGCTCCGCCATATGCCCGCGCGCACTGTAGAGGTTCGCAAGTAATTGTCTTTGTTTTTCCGTCATCCTAACGATACTCTCCAAACTGTATTGCCCCACCCGCTCCTACCGGTCCTCGAGCGTCATGCGCGCCGCGCCGTAGATGCCTGCGTCGTTGCCGAGCTCCGCTAAGCGGAACACCTTGCCGCGCAGTGCGGGTAAAATGTTGTCGTTGTAATGCTTCTCGATCGCGTCGAGCAGGATCTGTCCCGCCTTGCTCACACCACCGCCGATGACGAACGCCACCGGGTCCGCAACCGCAGCCACGTGCGAGAGCGCAAGTGCCAGGTACGAGCCGAGCGTGTCCACGAGCGAGCAGGCAACCTCGTCGCCCTTCTTCGCCTCGTCGAAGATGTCCTTCGCCGTCAGATTGTCAAAACCGTGCAGGGACGTCGCCACCGACTCGGACGCAAGGCGCTTCTTCGCCATGCGAACGATGCCCGTTGCCGAAGCATACTGCTCGAGATGTCCTCTGCAGCCGCAGCCGCAGCGGTCCGTCTCCTCGGGATTCACGACGATGTGTCCGATCTCCGCTGCCGCGCCGTTACTTCCGCACACGATCTTGCCGTCGAGGATCAGTCCGCCGCCGACGCCCGTTCCGAGCGTCACCATGAGCATGTCGGAGTAGCCGCGTCCGCCGCCCTTCCACTGCTCACCGAGCGCCGCCACATTGGCGTCATTGCCGACGCGCACCGGCACGCCGAGAAGCTGCTCCATCATCACGCGCACGTTGATGTGATCCCATCCGAGGTTCGGGCACAGCAGTACCATGCCGTCCGCGAGCACCGGCCCGGGGACGCCCATACCGACACCGATCACATCCTCCTGCGTGATCTTCTCCTCGCCCATAACGCCGGAGATCGAAGCCGCCAGCTCACCGGGGATCTTCACACCGCCCGCCTCGCGGTTGGTGGGGATTTCCCATTTGCGGACGACCGTTCCGTCCTGTGTAAAGAGGCCGCACTTGATCGACGTGCCTCCGATATCGATTCCAAAACAATAGCGCATTGCCGTTCATTCCTCCGAAATATACGTTTATTGAAAAGCTGCTTACAGCTGCATTCCCTGCTTCATCAGGTTCTCCGTCACGCGCTTCTGAAGCTCGAGCGCGGCGTTGTAGCCCATCTTCTTCTGACGGTAGTTGATCGCTGCCGCCTCGCAGATGATGGCGAGGTTGCGGCCGGGGCGGATTGGGATGTTGTTGCACACCACGCGGTTGCCCAGAAACTCCGTGTACTTCTCCTCGAGGCCCAGGCGGTCGTACTCCTTCTCGCGGTCCCACTCCTCGAGCTGGATCACGAGGTCGATCGTCTGCGTCTCCTTGACGCTCTGCACGCCGTACAGCGTCTTGACGTCGATGATACCGATACCGCGGAGCTCGATCAGATGCTTCGTCACATCCGGCGCCGAGCCGAACAGCGTATCGTCGCTCACCTTCTTGATCTCGACAACGTCGTCCGACACAAGGCGGTGTCCTCTCTTGATCAGCTCCAGAGCCGCCTCGCTCTTACCGATGCCGCTCTCGCCCATGATCAGCAGGCCCTCGCCGAAGACGTCGACCAGCACGCCGTGGATCGAGATGCGCGGTGCGAGCTGCACCTTGAGCCAGCGCACGAGCTCGGCCACCAGCGCCGTCGTCTCCATGCTGCTCTGGAACACCGGAACGCCCTTGTCGAGCGCGAGCTTCCGCATGCCGTCGCTCACGTGAAGGTTACGGCAGAAGATGATGCACGGAACACCGTATCCCATCAGTCTCGAGAAACAGATGTGGCGGTCCTCCGACGTCATCTCGTTTTTATACATATACGCGTACTCCACGTTACCGATCAACTGGATGCGGTCCGCGTCGAAATCGCTGAAAAATCCTGCCAGCTGCAATGCCGGGCGGTTGATCTCCGGCTTGGTGATCATGCGCTTGGAGATGTCGATCTCCGGCGTCAGGTTCACCAGGTTCATCTTCTCGACCATCTTGACGAGAGAAACTTCATATGTGCACATACCTACCTCCGAACGGTTCATTTGCCCGCCGCGCCGCGGACATCCATTTATCATTATAAAGCACGCCGCCGCCAAACGCAAACTATTTTCCGTGCAGGAACGCGTACACGCTCGCCGCCGCGGCCTTGTTCATGCCGGGCACGCCCGCGATCTGCTCCTCGGTCGCCTCCCGAAGCTCCGCCATGCTCTTGTAGTACGTCATGAGCGCCCGCCGTCTCGCCGGCCCGATGCCGGGGATCTCGTCGAGCACCGACTTCGTCTGCTCCTTCGAGCGCAGGTTGCGGTGGTACTCGATCGCAAACCGGTGCGTCTCGTCCTGGATGCGTGTCACCAGCGCCGCGACCTCATTGCTTGCGCCGCTCTCGCCGTGGCTCGCGCCGGAAAGCGCGATCTCCGTCCCGCGGAAATACAGGCCCCTCGTGCGGTGCCGGTCGTCCTTGACCATGCCGCACACCGGGATCGAGATGTCAAGCTCCGCGAGCACCTCCTCCGCGATCTCGATCTGTCCCTTGCCGCCGTCCATCAGGATGATGTCGGGGAATACGGAAAATGCTCCGCCCGCCGCCTCATTTTCCTGCTCTCTCAGACCGTGCGTGAACCGCCTCGTGAGCACCTCGCGCATCGACGCGTAGTCGTCGGGTCCGTCGACGCTTCGGATGCGGAACTTGCGGTAGTCCGACTTCCGCGCGCGGCCGTCCTTGAAGACGACCATCGAGCCGACGCTGTGGAAGCCGCTGATGTTCGAGATGTCGTACGACTCCACACGGTGCAACTCCTCTAACCCGAGCATCGCCGCAAGGTCGCGCATCGCGCCGAGCGTGCGCGCCTCCTCGCGCGTGATCTTCTCGAGATCCTTCGCGATGACCATGCGCGCGTTGTCCTTCGCGAGGCGCACCAGCCGCTCCTTGTCGCCGATCTTCGGCACGCGGAAGTGCACCGGCTGCTCGCGCTTGACCGAGAGCCACTGCTCGAGAAGCTCCGCCTCCTCGGGCATCACCTCGGGCATCACCTCCCTCGGGATGTACGGGGTGCCCTCATAGTACTGCCGCAAGAACGCCGACATGATCTCCGCGTCGCTGCGCTCGTCGGTCTCCTGCATATGAAAATGCTCCCTGCCGATGATCCGGCCGTTGCGCTCGAAGAACACCTGCACCACGCAGTGGTCGTCCTCGCGCGCGAGAGCGATGATGTCGCGCTCGTCGAGGTGTGTGTCGCTCGCGTGCTGTACCTGCGAGAGCGCCTTCACGCGCCCGATCAGGTCGCGGAACTCCGCGGCGCGCTCAAACTCGAGCTCCGCGCTCGCCTCCTCCATCCGCTTCGTCAGATACGCGATGCCGTCGGTGTAATCGCCGCCCAGAAACTTAAGCACCTTCGCCACCATCTCCGCGTACGCCTCCTCGGTCACCATCCCGACGCACGGTGCGTCGCACTGTCCGATCTGGTGGTACAGGCACGGGCGCAGCGTCGGGTCCGTGCTCGGCAGCGCGCGGTTACAGGTGCGGATGTGATAGATCTTCCGAAGAAGCTCGATCGTGTCGTTCACCGAGACGCCGTTCGTGAACGGCCCGAAATACCTTCCCTTGTCCTTCTCCCGGACGCGCGTCAGAAACACGCGCGGAAACGGCTCGTCGACCGTCACCTTGATGAACGGGTACGTCTTGTCGTCCTTTAAGAGCGTGTTGTACGGCGGCCGGTTTTCCTTGATGAGGTTGTTCTCCAAAACCAGCGACTCAAGCTCCGACGCGACCACGATGTACTCAAACCAGTTGACCTGCGAGACCATGCGGCGGATCTTCGGCGAGAGCTTGCTGCCCTCCCGGAAATACTGGCTCACGCGGCGCTTTAAGATCTTCGCCTTGCCGACATAGAGTATGCGGTCGCGCACGTCGTGCATGATGTACACGCCGGGGCACGACGGCAGCTTCGCCAATTCCGCATGAATGTCAAATTCCCTCATGTTACCCTCATTTCAATTCCGGAAAATACTTTTCCACCAGCTCGCCGGAGATCCCCTTCGCGCTCACGAAATCCCGGATGATCCGGATCCCGCGGCCCTGCACGAGCTTTCTTAGCGTCGCCACGGCGCCCTTCCAGCTCTTGTAGCTTGCATACGACATGTGGGCCTTCGTGTCATGCACCGGGCTCCACCGCTTACAGTTGTATTCCATATCATGATCGAGCCGCGCCTCGAGCGCGTCGATGTGCGCGACGCACCGCTCGTCCGTGAGCACCTCGGACATGATCGTCGCCATCCGCGCACAGAACAGCTCGCGGAACTCGTCATTTTCCAAAAGGCGATACACCAGAGCGTTGAACGTAAAATAACCTGTGTTCAGCGTCCCCATGATCGTGTTCGTCGTGCCCGAGACGCCGTTGTTCAACAGCGTCAGGTCAAGGTCGTAGAGGATGTAAAACCACAGCCCGCCGGCCTTGCACACGTAGACGTTGTCCATGTCGATGTTGCCCGCCCACAGCTGGATGATGTAGTAGTCCGCAACGCTCTGCACGTCCACGATCGACCCAACGTACTCGTAGGCCTCCGCATCCTTCAATCGGTGCGAGCTGATGTACTTCCACAGGGTCTTCCACTCGTCGCCCTCGGTGCCGCACTTCACTGTGCTCATCTGCTTGACGATCGTGACCTGCTCGGGGTCGCACCCGCAGTGAGCCGCCACCATGTCCTCATCGATGTGCTCGCGGATGTAGTAGACGCCGTAATATTCGTTGTTGATATAGAGGTTGACCGGCCGGTAGGCCTGCACCAAAACATCGCCGACCACGCCGTTGTCCGTGGCAACCGAGGACACGAACTCATCGCGCATCATCGCCGTCATGTTGTCCTGGCTGCCCGAGCGCAGCACGAGCGAGTTGAACTCGTCGATGTCGAGGTTCTCGAACATCTTGTACTGCAGTTTGGACGGTCCGTACGCTGTGGAAAATGTCACTTGAATGCTCTTCTTGGAGTACTCCCGGCTCGTCCCGCCGAACACGCTCGCGGAGCAGTCGACGGAAAATGCGAGCTCCCCGCCGGTGAACAGCGACACGTTGGCTGCATACTTGGCCCTCGAGTTGTAGTTCTTCTTCATCCGGTCGAAGTCGGACTGCTTTATAGATAGCCGCAGCACATCGAGCTCATACTCCGGCTCCTGCACAAAATAGTCAAACGTGGCGGGGAAGCTGGCAAGACACCCTTCCTCCTCCGCATACGCTCGGATCGCGCACGTCTTCGCGACCTCGATCGGCTGCCCGTCCCACACCTTCGACGAAGCGTCGGGCTTGCTCCCGTCGAGCGTGTACCGGATCGTGCCGCCCGTGGTGAAGCTGACCGACTGCGTCTCCTCGTAGAAACCGGGCGCTACGTTCACCTCCGGCTTCGTCGCCATCCGCTCGAAGCCGCCCTCGTTGGGCTCCCCGAGGCTCGGCTGATCAAAGATGCGCCACTCCTCTCCGATGCGCCCGTAGCTTACGTTCTGCGGGAGCTCCGGAACATCGACCGTCTCGAGAACGGTGCCGTCCTTGCTTGCGAGATGGATCTTCTCCCCGAAGTACGACAGCTTGAACGTGAGGTCTACCTCATCTCTCGCCTCGTACTCGCCCGTGCAGTAGAGAACCACGTATCCGCCGGGCGCAAGCTCGATCTCCGGCAGCGGATACTCCGCCACCCGCTTCTTCTTGTCCGCCAGACAGTAGTCCGAAAGAAGGATCGTCTCCGGCGACGCGTTGTACAGCTCCACGGCATCGTAGTAACCTTCGTGGTGCTTTGCATACTTGGAGTTCGTCGCGAGTACCTCGCTGATCACCAGTCCCGGCGTCGGCGTTGGTGTCGGCGTCGGTGTCGAGGTTGGTGTCGGCGTCGAGGTCGGCGTGGGAGTCGATGTCGGCTCAGGCGTCGGTGTCGGTGTTGATGTCAGTGTCGGCAACACCGTGACGGTCTCCCGTTCTACGCTTGTAGTCCCACTGTTTTGCCTGCTTTCGCAGCCGCCTAAAAAAGCGGCCATAACCAGTGCCGATACCGGCAGTGCGATTGCGAACCAGACCTTCTTCATGGGATCTCCGAGTACACTTTGTTACCTTCTTATTACGCACAGAGGAAACGCTGAGAGCCTCAACGTTTCCCCATGGTTTCTCTTATGTTCTGTTCTGTAACTGCATCGTCCGTCAGATCAACGGCTTGTCGATGCTGTCGGTGGCAGCGTCATTTTCCGATGCAGGATTGCCTGCGGCATTCTCCGCCGTCGCATCTGCACTGCCTTCAGCGGTATCCTCCGCCGGAGCTGCCTCGAGATCGATGGACTCGACGACTGCGGGCTCCGCAACCTCCTCGCCGCGCACGCGCCGGAAGATCTCCATAAACTGCGCGCCGGTGATGGTCTCCTTCTCGATCAGGAACTCCGCTGCCTCGTGGAGCACCTGCAGGTTTTCGCGAAGCATCTGCTCCGCATCCGCGTAGCAGGCACCGATGGTGTTCTTCACCTCGGTGTCGATCTTCGTCGCGGTCTCGTCGCTGCACTGCGTGACGGCGCGGCCGTCCAGGTAGCGGCTCTCGATCGTCTCCAGAGCGACCATGCCGAACTCGTCCGACATACCGTACATCGTGATCATCTGGCGCGCCAGCGTTGTCGCGCGCTCGATGTCGTTGCTCGCGCCGGTCGTGATAGAGTCAAACACCACAGCCTCCGCAGCACGTCCGCCGCACAGCGTGCGGATCTCGCGCAGGATGTCGTTCTTCGAGCTTAAGTACTTCTCCTCCTCAGGCACCTGCATCGTGTAGCCGAGGGCGCCCATCGTGCGGGGCACGATCGTGATCTTCTGTACCGGCTCCGCGCCCTTCTGCAGGGCGGCAACCAACGCGTGACCGACCTCGTGGTACGCGACGATCTTCTTCTCCTCCGGTCCGAGGATGCGGTCCTTCTTCTCCTTGCCGGCGAAGACAACCTCCACCGACTCCATGAGGTCGGACTGCTTCACGACCGTACGGCCTTCCTTGACCGCGAGGATCGCGGCCTCATTGATGATGTTGGCAAGGTCGGAACCGACGGCACCGCTCGTCGCAAGAGCGATCGCCTCGAGGTCGACTGAATCGTGCATCAAGACATTTTTCGCATGAACCTTCAAGGTCGCAAGACGGCCCTTCAGATCGGGCTTGTCCACGATGATGCGGCGGTCGAAACGGCCCGGACGCAAGAGCGCCTTGTCAAGGATCTCAGGGCGGTTCGTCGCCGCCAGGATCACGACACCCTTCGAGGTGTCGAAGCCGTCCATCTCCGCAAGGAGCTGGTTCAGCGTCTG
>JAFZMO010000078.1 GCA_017551165.1 Lachnospiraceae bacterium | reverse complement strand
TATATAGATGAGGCTACAACCGCACATATTGAAAATTATGGCTATTATTGGTGGATCAATGAGGATGGCAGCGGATACAGGGGACTGGGTCGTGGTGGTCAGGAACTGCATGTTTATCCCGGGCATGATATGGTTGTTGTGCTGCAGGCACAGGATTCACCGAGATCGAAATTTTATACTCCGATCATTACAGATGTAATCTTAAAAGCTTTGAAATAATATAAGACACGGAGGTTTACCTTGTGATAAAAATATTGTTTGTGTGTCACGGCAACATATGTCGCAGCGTTGCCGCTGAGATGGTGCTGCGGCAAATGATCGATGAGGCACGGCCGGGGAGCCTGCCGGAGATCGCGGTGGAGTCGATGGCGGCAACGCGCGAGGAGATCGGGAATGACATCTATCCGCCGATGAAGAGGGCACTGCAGGCGCGCGGGTACGTGTGCCACCCGCACGCGGCGAAGCAGACGACGAGGGCGGACTACGACCGCTTCGATTACATCATCGGCATGGATTCGGAGAATCTGTACGACATGCGTAGAATCTACGACGGAGACGCTTTCGCGAAGATTTCATTGCTCCGCGCGTGGTCCGGTCAGCCCGGCAGGGAGATCGACGATCCGTGGTATACGAGAAACTTTGAGGGCGTTCTCACGCAGATTGAGGAGGGCTGTCGGGGGCTTTTGGAGTATTTTGCGAAGAGTAGACAGTGACTTCCTTGACTTGGCTGTGAGATTTCGGTATAGTGGGATTGATATCGGATCGCAGAGTGCGGTCTGACGGAGAGAGAAGAGGGAGGTAGCAATATGGAAGGCGTTTTGATCGGTATTGTACTGCTTGCTGCGGCGGGCATCGGTTTGGGAATCGGACTTCTGCTGCGGAAGCTCATTTTCCGAGGGATCAACAAGGCAGCGGCGGAATACGAGGCTAAGCACGGGACGACGTTCGAAGCGGAGATGCAGCGCTACATCGACACGCTGAATCAGGGCTTCAAGATCAAGAAGATCCGTCCGATGACGCGCTTCAAATACCGCAACGACGAGCTGTTGTGCTTCGTTATGCGGTTCAAGATCGAGGGCAAGGGGACCAATTTCCTCGGCATTGTGAGTGATTCGGGCACCCGTACGGAATTCAAGGCGTACGAGTTGAGCATTTTCCTGAGCGACGCCATGGAGCTGCTGCAGAAGCTCTACAGGTTGCCCAAGCGTGAGATCGACACCGAGTATCTGAAGTATCTTCCGAGACTGCAGAACGAGAACAAGTTCGATATCCCGGAGGACGAGAAGATCGTCTTCAACACGAAGGTCAAGACGTTCGAGCTCGACAAGGGCAAGCCGCTTGGCTCGAAGGCGAAGTTCACCATGACCGAACGTCGGATCTTCGTCTACAACGGCTTCGGCACGTGGCGGATCAACCTCGCTGAGGATATCGCCGCGCTCGAGCAGGGGCCGAACAGCATCAAGATCGTTCTCGCGGAGCTGTGTCTCTTCGGTACGGTGGAGGTGCCGCGTCTGGCTTCGGAGTTCACCTTCACGTTCTTTGATGAGGATTTTGCGCGGTTTGCGGAGATCATCAACAACACGGTTAAGTAAACTTCGGAAAATGTTGACAAAACGCCATCGATGCAATAGAATGGGCGTGTTAGGCGTCGAACGTACGTCAGTACGAAAGAGGTAGTGAATCAGAGACGGAGTGTCATCGGCTGCAAGCATTCCGCATGAGCCTTTCGGAACCTTCAGTGCGGGAGCCTTCCGGCGAAAAGCGCGAGCGGTAAGCCGGATGTCCGTGTAGCAAACACAGTACACGTTGAGTGCAGAACAACTTGGTTCTGAATTAGGGTGGTACCGCGGTATATTATCGTCCCTTGTCGTGAGGCAAGGGACGTTTTGCGTGCTAAGCGAGAGTGCTCATCCGGATGAGTACCGAGCGCACGTACATGAGCAAGCCGAGCAGAGCGAGGGTTGCGAATGCGGAAAGGAGTAAACAGTATGAAAGCAAAGATCGAGAGCATTTTGTCGGAAGCAAAAGAGCGCATCGCGCAGGCGCCCGACGAAAACGAGCTGCAGAAGGTGAGAAGCGAGATCGTCGGTAAGCAGGGTTCGCTGACGATGCTTCTGAAGGAGTTGCCGAAGGTGGATGCAGCGGAGAGACCGGAGGTGGGCAAGCTTTTGAACCTCGCGAAGAATCAGGTCACCGAGATGATCGATTCAAAGCGCACCGAGCTCAAGCTGAAGGCGTCCGAGGTGTCCCCGGATTTCGACTGCTCGGTTCCCGGCGTGATGCCGATGAACGGAGGGCTCCATCCGATCACACAGATGTGCTATGACCTCAACGATGCGTTCCGCTCGATGGGCTTCGAGGTGTTCCAGGAGGACGACATCACGAGCGAGATGTACGCGTTTGATAAATTGAATTTTCCGCAGAATCATCCTGCGAGAGAGAGCATGGATACGTACTGGCTGGAAGGCCACGACAACGGTCCGACCAACGAGAAGCTGTGCCTTCGTCCGCATCTGACCGGCGGCAGTGTCCGCTACATGCAGACGCACAAGCCTCCGTACCGTTTCGTGTACCCGGGCCGCGTGTACCGCAACGAGACGACGGACGCGCATCATGAGCGCGCGTTCTTCCAGTACGAGGCGCTGATCGTCGACAAGGATATCACCTTCACCTCAGGCAAGGTTTTGATCAAGAGCATCCTCAGCAAGGTGTTCGGCACGGATGTTCCGGTCCGCATGCGCTCCGGCTTCTTCCCGTTCGTCGAGCCCGGTTTTGAGATCGATATGCAGTGCCAGGTGTGCGGCGGCAAGGGCTGCAGCGTGTGCAAGCATGTCGGCTGGATCGAGGTTATGCCCGGCGGTTCGCCGCATCCGAACGTACTCCGCGCGGCCGGTCTCGACCCGGATGAGTACACCGGATTCTATGTCAACATCGGTTTGGACCGTCTGGTCATGATGCGCTACGGCGTGGACGACGTTCGTCTGTTCCACAGCGCCGACCTGCGCTTCTTAAGCCAGTTCCGATAGGAGGTAGAGTATGAAACTGTCATTATCCTGGATCAAAGATTATGTGGAGCTTCCCGAAGACACTGACCTGAAGCAGCTCGCTTACGACCTGACGATGGACACTGTCGAGGTGGAAGACGTGGAATATATCGGCCGCCGTTTCGACAACATGGTTGTCGGTGTGATCAAGGCGGTAAATCCTCATCCGAACGCCGACAAGCTTCGCGTTTGCACGGTCGACCTCGGCGAGGAGGAGACGAAGGAGATCGTCTGCGGCGGTATCAACCTGGCAGTGGGCATGAAGGTTGCGGTTGCCGTTCCCGGCGCGATCGTTCGCTGGCACGGCGAGGGCGAGCCTGTGGAGATCAAGAAGTCGAAGCTCCGCGGCGTGGAGTCCTACGGTATGATCTGCGCGTCCGACGAGATCGGTCTCGGGGACCTGCTCCCGTCGCACGAGGAGGCGGAGATCCTCGACCTCTCGGCATGGGATGTTGCGGCCGGAACGCCGATCGCGGACGCCCTTGACCTCAACGACGTCCTTCTCGAGATTGACAACAAGTCGATGACGAACCGTCCCGACCTGTGGGGTCACTACGGTATCGCGCGTGAGATCGCGGCTCTTTACAAGCTTCCGATGAAGAAGATCGAGCCCGTCACGATCGACGCCAAGTCCGACTTCAAGGTGGAGATCGCAGACACCGACCGCTGCCCCCGCTACATCGGCGTGGAGATGAACGGTGTCTCGGTGAAGCCGTCGCCCTTCTCGATGCAGAGCCGTATCTGGCGTGTCGGCATGCGCCCGATCAACGCTTTGGTGGACATCACCAACTACGTCATGCTTGCGACCGGCAACCCGACGCACGCATTTGACGCTGACAATATCAAGGACCACATCGTGGTTCGCCGCGCGGAGGACGGTGAGAGCCTTCTTCTCCTCAACGGCAAGGAACTCTCGCTGTGCAACGATGACCTCGTGATCACCGATGCGGAGGGCCCTGTGGCTCTCGCCGGCGTCATGGGCGGCGCGAAGGATTCCATCCTCCCGAAGACGACGCGCGTCATCCTCGAGGTCGCGAACTTCGAGTCCACCGGCATCCGCCGTACCGCGCTTCGCTACGACAACCGTACCGAGGCTTCGTCCCGCTACGAGAAGGCGATCGACCCTGAGCGCTGCGATCAGGCTCTGGCTCTCTCGCTGCAGTACTTCCGTGAGTTCTATCCCGAGCTTCAGATCGTCGGTTACTGCGACCGCTACGAGAAGAAGCTGGAGCGCGCGGAGATTGATGTCAACCTCGACTGGCTGGCCCGCCGCCTCGGCAAGCACCTGACCAACGAGGACATCAAGTCGAAGCTCGAGATCCTCGGTTTCGACGTTGCGATCGACGGCGACAACATGCACGTGATCGCGCCGACGTGGCGTTCCACGGGCGACATCTCCATCAAGGACGACGTGATGGAGGAGGTTGCGAGAATGTACGGCTACGACCACTTCGAGGCTACGCCGTTCGAGACGAGTTTTACGGGTGCGATCAACCAGAAGGAGATCGACCTCGTTCGCAATATCAAGGAGTATCTGGCGCTTCGCTGCGGCATGCAGGAGATCTACACCTACCCGTGGATGAACGACGTGTTCGTGAACGCTGTTCTGCAGAACACGGACGGCTGCCTGCGCCTGTCGACGCCGCCGGCTCCGGACTTGAGCTACCTTCGCTCCTCGCTTCTTCCGAACCTCTGTGAGGCCGTTGTGAAAAATGAACGCTACTTCACGGAGTTCTCCATCTTCGAGGAGGCACAGGTATTTTCCGACAGTGACTACACGTCTCCGTACGACGCGACGGAGAGCCTGCCCAAGCAGCGCCGCAACATCGCGGCAGCGGTGGCCAGCGCGACCAAGAGCGTGAACGAGCTCTTCCGCGAGGTCAAGGGTGCGCTCGAGTACATGCCTCGCTACACGCACATGGAGAGCTTCAGCTTCCGCAAGGAGACGAAGCCGGTGTGGGCGGACAACGTGGTATGGCAGAACATCTACCGCGGCGATGTGAAGATCGGTGACATCGGCCTCGTGGCCAAGAAGGTCTCCATGGATTGCGGCATCAAGAACCTCTCCGTGCTTGTGTTCGAGATCGATACGACGCTTCTCAAGCCGTTGATCTCCCGCACGAACAAGTTCACGCACCTTGCGGAGTACCCGACGACCGACTACGACATCTCGATGCTGTTTGACTCGGCGACGACGTGGGAGGAGATCCGCGGCGTGATCGCGATCAAGGAGAACGGCCCGGTCAAGAACGCCGGTTTCGTTGACGAGTACCGCGGCAAGCAGATCCCTACCGGCAAGAAGTCCGTCACGATCCGCCTGACGATCGGTTCCAACGAGAAGACGCTCACGAGCGAGGAGATCGAGAACGCGGCGGGCAGCGTGATGAAGCAGCTCTCGAAGCGCCTCGGTGCCGAGCTGAGAACCCAGTAAACGCACGTGTTGAGCAGAAACGTAAGCGAATCAAGACGGCTGCGGGACAATCCTCGCGGCCGTCTTTTTTGTCCTTGATATGCCGTTCCCGTTCTGCGGAAAATCCTTCCGGATCGGGAATTTGCGGTTGATTTTGCACCCTTCTTTGAATAGAATAGGTGACAGGGGGACGGTTCTTTTGTCACATCGAAGCGTTGTTCCGGCCCCAAAAGGAGAAAGAGTACTATGAGAAGACGTTTGTTTGCGATGATCCTGGCAGCGGCGGTTGCGTTTGCGGCAATCCTGCCGACGCGCGCGCTGGCGGATGTACGCATATTTTTCGATGAGGACGGCACGCCCGGCGATACCGGGAATACCGGCGATAACGGCAATACCGGTGACAGCGGCAACAACGGCGAGACCGGCAATGACGGTGAGACGACGAATTTTCCGATCAAGCTGAACGCGCCGACGTCGGTGATCATCGCGATGGCGACGGAGGAGTCGCCCACCGCGTTCCGCATCACGTACAACAAGGATGATTCGATCCGCGAGTGGCTTACGAAGAGCGATGAGGAGAAGGCGGCGATCCTGAAGGAACTCGGCTACGAGAGCATCAAGGTGTTCGCACAGATCGACTGGGCGCTGGACGATCCGAAGGCTTGGCACTACTCGCAGGTTTGGGACTCCGACACCGGCCATGACAAGATCGACGACGATCACCCCGACGAGTACGTGCTCGGTGAGTGGGCGTACATCGACTGCCCGGTTACGGCGGAGGTGGTTGACGCGGCCGTGATCCTCAAGGAGATCGGCGATCCGACCGATGAGAACGATGAACACTGGAACAACGGTAAGATCGGATACTTCAGCAAGGGCTGGAGAACCGCGCTGAAGTCCTCGAACTACTCCCTCGTGGACGTCGAGGGCAAGGAGGGCGCGAAGCAGGTTGTGATCGACGTGAAGGAGCACACGCTGTACGTGCGCGTCCGCATCGGCGTTGCGATCACCGAGAAGATCGAGACGACTGACGCCGGCACCGATACCGACAACCAGACCGGCGACAACAAGTCCGATGACAACAAGACCGACGATAAGAAATCCGATGACAAGAAGACCGACGATAAGAAGGACGATAAGAAGGACGACAAGGCCGACGACAAGAAGGACGAGGCGCCCGCTGTCAAGACGACGTACCAATTTTCCGACTGGTCGAAAATGAGCGTCTTCGGCGCGCGTGACAACGATGTGATGTTCCGCCTCGAGGAGCTGTTCCCGGCGCCGACGATCAGTGACATCCACTACATCGGCAAGGACGAGAACGGACTCGGCGCGATCATCGAGTACACGCTCAATGCGTCCGAGGCGACCGCGGAGGCGGCCAAGAGCGTGGAGGCCGACGGAGGCTACGCGCAGATCTTCGTCGATGCGCGCATAGCCGGCAGCGACGAGTGGATCGAGCTGGGTGGCGACACCGCGATCGAGATCGGCCAGAACAAGGTCGACCTCTCGAACATGGACATCACCGCAGACGACATCAAGAATATTGAGACCATCGAGTTCCGGGCAGTGTACTTTGTGTACATTCCCCAGAGTGACGAGGAGGTCTACACCTCGGAGTACTCGGGTGTGATCCGCTGGTCGCCGGAGAGCGACCCGGGCACGCAGGTGACGCCGGAGCCCTCGCCGACAGGCGTGATCATGCCCACGCACTCGCCGGAGCTTCTTGCGCAGCTCGAGGAGCCGGTCGTGATGCCCGATGAGGACAAATGCAACTTCTGCGGCATCTGCCCCGTGCAGCCGCTCGGCGTGTGCCTGCTCCTGTGGATCGGCGGCGTCATCGCGATCATCATCGTTGTGGTGCTGATCGTGCGCAGCTCCTCGAAGAAGAATCGCCGCCGCAAGAAGGCGCGCAGACACTGACGCCCCAAGGGGGCGAGCCCTCGGGAATGGTATGCCTTTGGGCAGGAGAACGTAGTTTATGTGGTTAATGATCCTGGCACTGGCGCTCGTGCTTTCCGTCGCGGGCGTCGTGTATCTCTACCGGCGGTTCGGCCGGTTCGGTTATGTGGAATTCTTAGCGGGTGACCGCCGGTGGCTGCGCAGGCTGCTGGCGGCCGCTCCTTTACTTGCGCTCGGAATCTACGCCGCATTCCGCCTGGTCAACGCGGTCATCGTCCTGTTGCACCTCGCGGCATTCTGGCTGATCCTTGACTTCATCAGTTTCCTCGGAAAATGTGTGCTCGGCCGCAACCGCAAGGCATCGAACGCGGAGACGGAAGGCACAGCGGAGGCAGAAGATGCAGCTGAGGCAGCAGCTGACGCAGCGGCAGACTCGCCGGAATCCGACGCCTCGAAATCCGGCACGCGCAAGCCCTACCACGTCTATGCAACCGGCGTCATCGCGATCCTCGCAGTTGCCGTGTACCTCGGCTTTGGCTGGTTCAACGCGCACCACGTGTCGCGCACGGCCTACGAGGTCAAGACGGAGAAGACGGTCGCGGACGGCGATCTGCGGATCGTGCTGTTCGCCGACTCGCACATCGGCACGACATTCAGCGGAGCGGAGCTGGCCGACTACGTGCGCCGCATCAACGAGGAGAAGCCCGACATCGTCGTGATCGTCGGCGACTTTGTGGATGACGGCACGACGAAGGAGGACCTCGTGGCTGCATGCCGCTCGCTGAGCGGGCTGAAGGCGACGTATGGCGTCTATTACGTGTACGGCAACCATGACAAGGGCTATTACAACAACCGCGCGTACACGCCGGAGGAGCTCGCGGCGGAGATCCGCGGCGCGGGCGTGACCATCCTCGAGGACGAGGTGGCGCGGATCGCTGACAGCGTGAGCATCATAGGCCGCAAGGACCGCGGCGAGCGAAGCGGGCGCAAGGACATCGCAGAGCTTGTGAAGGGCATTGCAGCGACGGACTTCACGATCGTGCTCAACCACCAGCCCAACGACTACGACTCGGAGTCGGCAGCGGGCGTTGACCTCGTGCTCTCGGGGCACACGCACGGCGGACAGCTGCTGCCGCTCGGGCCGATCGGACGACTGTTCGGCGCCAACGACCGCACGTACGGGACAGAGGCGCGCAAAGGCACGACATTTATCGTAACATCGGGCATTTCGGATTGGGAGATCGACTTTAAGACGGGAACATTTTCCGAGTATGTCGTCATCGACGTCGTCGGCAAATGACGCAGTTTTATGCACGCGTGAATACACAAAAGATACACACTTTTGAAATGGTTTTTCAATGAAAAATATGGTATAGTACTGTTGCTTTCGCAAAAAAAGCGAACTGATAAGCGAATATTTGTAAAGATGGGAGTTTAACAGATTATGAAGATCAAGAAGAGTCTGATCCTTTGCGTTCTCATGCTCGCGGTTGTGATGATGTTTGCAGCCTGCGGCAAGAATGAAACGACGAAGCCCACCGAGGCGCCGGCAGCTACGGACACCCCTACGCCCGAGCCGACCGCTACCGGTACCCCTACCCCCAGCCCGACGGAGACGCCTACGCCTACCCCGTCGCCGCTTCCGGATCCCGATGGAATCTACCTGAAGGACATCTATGCAGAGCACGGCCTTAAGGTCGGTACCTGCCTGAACACGATTATGACCGGCAATGCATCGTATGCGAAGCTCATCAAGGAGCAGTTCAACAGCATCACGATGGAAAATGACATGAAGCCGGACTACATTTACAACGAGACGAAGAGCAAGGAGACCGGCGACATCGTCGTTGAGTTCAACGCCAACATGCTCTCGATGCTCAAGTGGGCTAAGGAGAACGGCATGGCTGTTCGCGGTCATACGCTCGTTTGGTACAGCCAGACGCCGGAGTGGATCTTCCACGAGGATTTCGATACCAAGAAGCCGCTTGTCGGCCGCGATGTGATGCTGAAGCGTATGGAGAGCATGATCAAGCAGGTGTTTGAGAAGCTCGAGGAGGCCGGCTACATCGATCTGTTCTACGCTTACGATGTGGTCAATGAGGCTTGGATGGAGGACGGTTCCCTTCGCCAGAGCAACTGGACGGCGACGGTCGGCGACGACTTCATCTGGCATGCATTTAATTTTGCGAACAAGTATGCTCCGGAGAGCATCGACCTGTACTACAACGACTACAACGAGCAGTTCAAGACCGACACGCTCGAGCAGTTTGTGAAGACGCTTGTCGACGACAAGGGCAACTACCTGATCGACGGTATCGGCTTCCAGGCTCACCTTTACACCAAGGACAGCCTTGACCAGTACTTCAAGACGGTTGACCAGCTCAGCAAGCTCGGCCTCAAGATCCAGCTCACCGAGCTCGATGTCTGCATGGGCAAGTACCAGTATCCTTCGATCGCCAGCGACAAGACGCGCGGCATCCAGGGTCACTTCTACTATGAGCTCATCAAGGGCCTGTTCGACCGCATCGACGCCGGCACGCTCAAGATGGACGCTCTGACCTTCTGGGGCTTCACGGACGCTCTGTCCTGGAGAAAAGAGTACCATCCGATGCTGTTCGACAAGAACATGAAGGTTAAGCCCGCATTCTACGGCGCAGCTCAGATGAAGGAGCTCGCTGAGGCCGGTTACGAGGAGTAATCGGAAAATAATGCTTGACAAGCCCTCGAAAACGGTAGTATAAATAATTAAACCGTTGAGAAAGTGTGAGTAGGTTCTTCGCAAGGTTGCACACAGAGAGTCGCAGGCGCTGGGATTGCGGCAGCATCCGAAGGATTGAATGGACTTTTGAGGGCAAGAAGAAACGACGCAAGTCGGAGTATGGGCGCCGGGGTGAGGTTCCCCGTCAACAAAGACCGGCATATCTAAGGTATGCGCAAAGAGGATGCGAGAGCATCAAGCGGGGTGGCACCGCAGGAATGATGAAATTATCGTCCTGTCCCGGCATTACCAAGTTAATGCGGGACAGGGCGTCTTTATTTTGCGCGCTAAGCGAGAGCACCTGTACCGG
>JAFZMO010000077.1 GCA_017551165.1 Lachnospiraceae bacterium | reverse complement strand
GATCTCAGGGACGCGCTTACCGCATCCTCAAGAGAATGAGCCACATCACCGTAGTACTGGATGAGAAATAAGGAGGTATCGCATGGGACAGAAAGTAAATCCGCACGGATTAAGAGTCGGCATCATCAGTGATTGGGATTCCAAGTGGTATGCAGAGGCTGATTTTGCAGACAACCTCGTGGAGGACTACAAGATCCGCGAGTTTCTGAAGAAGAAGTTGTACAGCGCTGCGATCTCCAAGATCGACATCGAGCGCACGACGGATAAGGTTAAGGTTTCGGTTTACACCGCTAAGCCCGGCGTAGTGATTGGCAAGAGCGGATCCGAGATCGACAAGCTTAAGGCTCAGGTTCAGAAGCTTACGACCAAGAAGCTGAACCTTGAGGTTAAGGAGATCAAGAGACCGGACAGCAACGCACAGCTTGTTGCAGAGAACATCGCTGCACAGCTTGAGAACCGCGTAAGCTTCCGTAGAGCAATGAAGTCCACGATGTCCCGCACGATGAAGAGCGGCGTTAAGGGTATCAAGACCTGCTGCGCCGGCCGTCTCGGTGGTGCGGACATGGCTCGTGTTGAGTTCTACAGCGAGGGCACGATCCCGTTGCAGACTCTTCGCGCCAACATCGACTATGGTTTCGCTGAGGCAAACACGACGTACGGCAAGGTCGGCGTTAAGGTTTGGATCTACCTCGGTGAGGTACTCCCTGCAAAGGGAAAGAAAGAAGGGAGTGAACGATAATGTTAATGCCTAAGAGAGTGAAACGGCGCAAGCAGTTTCGTGGTACTATGAGGGGTAAGGCGCTGCGCGGAAATACGATTTCCAACGGCGAATACGGCATTGTCGCTACCGAGCCCTGCTGGATCAAGTCCAATCAGATTGAAGCAGCCCGTATCGCCATGACGCGTTACATCAAGCGTGGCGGTCAGGTTTGGATCAAAATTTTCCCGGATAAGCCGGTAACGGCTAAGCCTGCCGAGACTCGAATGGGTTCCGGAAAGGGTTCCACGGAATTCTGGGTAGCAGTAGTTAAGCCCGGCCGTGTAATGTTCGAGATCGCGGGTGTTGCCGAAGAGGTTGCAAGGGAGGCACTCCGTCTCGCGACACACAAGCTGCCTTGCAAGTGCAAGATCGTGTCTCGCGAGGATTTGGAAGGAGGTAAGGGCAGTGAAAACTAAGAAGTATCTTGACGACCTGAAGTCGAAGTCGGTTTCCGAGCTGAACAATGACCTGGTTGCCGCTAAGAAGGAGCTTTTCAACCTGCGCTTCCAGAACGCTACGAATCAGCTGAACAATACCAGCAGAATCAAAGAGGTTAGACGCAACATCGCGCGTATTCAGACGCTGATTTCCGAGAAGGAAGCGGCCCAGAACTAACCTGAGGCTCGGAAAGGAGAATTCAAGTGGAAAGAAACTTAAGAAAAGTACGTACCGGCAAGGTCGTGAGCGATAAGATGGACAAGACCATCGTTGTAGCAGTTGTCGACAACGTCAAGCACCCTCTTTACAACAAGATCGTGAAGAGAACGTACAAGCTGAAGGCGCATGATGAGAACAACGAGTGCAAGATCGGCGACCGTGTCAAGGTTATGGAGACTAGACCCCTCTCGAAGGACAAGAGGTGGAGACTGATCGAGATCGTAGAAAGAGCTAAGTAATTCGCCGGCAAGCGTCGGATTACCATGAAAGGAGTTATGCGCTATGATACAAACAGAAACCAGATTGAAGGTTGCTGATAACACCGGTGCAAAGGAACTTCTTTGCATCCGCGTTATGGGCGGTTCTGTGAGAAGATATGCCGGCATCGGCGACATCATCATCGCTTCCGTGAAAGACGCTACCCCGGGTGGCGTAGTTAAGAAGGGTGACGTTGTAAAGGCCGTAGTAGTTCGTACGGTACGGAGCGTACGTCGTAAGGATGGTTCCTACATCCGCTTCGACGAGAACGCAGCAGTTATTATTAAAGACGATTTGAACCCCAGAGGTACCCGTATCTTTGGACCGGTTGCAAGAGAGCTCCGTGACAAGAAGTTCACGAAGATTGTCTCCCTCGCTCCGGAAGTTCTGTAAGGAGGCGTCGATATGGCTATGACAAAAATCAAGAAGGGCGACACTGTCAAGATCATTACCGGCAAGGACAAGGGCGCTGAGGGCAAGGTCCTTCGCGTTGAGGACGGCAAGGTTCTGGTACAGGGTTGCAACATGGTGAAGAAGCACCAGAAGGCAACGCAGGCGAACCCTAAGGGCGGCATCGAGAACAGAGAAGCGATGATCGACATCTCCAACGTGATGCTCGTACACAACGGAAAGCCTACGAGAGTCGGATTCAAGACCGTTGCGGACAAGGATAAGACCAAGAAGGTCCGTTTCGCAAAGTCGACCGGCGATGTAATTGACTGATTCTGGAGAGGAGGCTACTACGTTGACTAGATTAAAAGAAACCTATTTGAACGAGATCATGGATGCGATGCAGAAGAAGTTCGGTTACAAGAACGTAATGGAGATTCCGAAGCTCGACAAGATCGTGATCAATATGGGCGTAGGTGAGGCAAAGGAGAACGTTAAGGCTCTCGAGTCTGCCTGCAAGGACATGGAGACGATCTCCGGTCAGAAGCCCATCATTACCAAGGCTAAGAAGTCTGTCGCAAACTTCAAGATCCGTGAGGGTCTTGCGATCGGCTGCAAGGTTACCCTTCGCGGCGACAAGATGTATGAGTTTGCGGATCGTCTGATCAACCTTGCGCTGCCCCGTGTACGTGACTTCCGCGGTGTAAACCCGAACGCGTTTGACGGTCGCGGCAACTATGCCGTTGGCATTAAGGAGCAGTTGATCTTCCCTGAGATCGAGTATGACAAAGTGGACAAGGTCCGCGGTATGGATGTCATTTTCGTAACGACGGCGAAGACCGACGAGGAAGCCCGCGAGCTGCTGAGACTGTTCGGCATGCCGTTTGCCAAGTGATAGGGAGGTACATAATACATGGCTAAGTTATCAATGAAACTTAAGCAGCAGCGCGCTCCGAAGTTCTCGACAAGAGCGTACACCCGTTGCAGACTTTGCGGTCGCCCGCATGCAGTGCTGAGAAAGTACGGTATCTGCCGCGTTTGCTTCCGTGAGCTGGCATACAAGGGTCAGATCCCGGGTGTTAAGAAGGCAAGCTGGTAAGCGTTACGTTGCGAGTTTGCACGACGGATAATAGGAGGTTAAATCATATGACTATGAGCGATCCGATTGCAGATATGCTTACGAGAATCCGTAACGCCAATACTGCAAAGCACGATACGGTAGACGTTCCCGCTTCGAAGATCAAGGTTGCCATTGCGGACATCCTTGTG
>JAFZMO010000076.1 GCA_017551165.1 Lachnospiraceae bacterium | reverse complement strand
ATGGAAGTGTGGAACAACGTGTTCACGCAGTTCAACGGCGACGGCAAGGGCGGCTACGAAGAGCTTGAGAATAAGAACATCGACACCGGTATGGGCCTCGAGCGTCTCGCGGTCGTATGCCAGGACGTGGACACCGTATTTGACATCGACACGATGAAGGCGCTTCGCGACCGCGTGTGCGAGCTCGCCGGCGTGGAGTATGAGTCCGACCCGAAGAAGGACGTTTCCATCCGTCTGATCACGGACCACATCCGTTCCGTGACGTTCATGACGAGCGATGGTATCCTTCCGTCGAACGAGGGACGCGGCTACGTGCTTCGCCGTCTGCTTCGCCGTGCCGCAAGACACGGACGTCTTCTCGGCATCAAGGGTCAGTTCCTCGCGAACCTCTGCGAGACCGTCATCCGCGATTCGAAGGACGGCTATCCGGAGCTCGAGGAGAAGAAGGAATACATCTTCACCGTCCTCAACAACGAGGAGGAGAAGTTCAACAAGACGATCGACCAGGGTCTGGAGATCCTTGCCGGTATGGAGGAGGCGCTGGTTGCCGAGGGCAAGACCGTGCTCGGCGGCGACGATGCGTTCAAGCTGTACGACACGTACGGATTCCCGCTTGACCTCACGGAGGAGATCCTTGCCGAGCGCGGCATGACGATCGATACCGAGGGCTACAAGAAGGCGATGGAGGCGCAGAGAACGCTCGCGCGCAACTCCCGCAAGAAGACGAACTACATGGGCGCAGACGCGACCGTGTACGACGAGATCGACCCGGCGATCACGTCCGAGTTCATCGGCTATGACAATACCGCTTGCGACGGCAAGATCCTCGTGATGACGAAGGAGGAGGGCGACGCAGGCAAGATCGCGACGACGCTTGCCGAGGGCGACAGCGGCGCGATCATCACGGACAAGACCGTGTGCTACGCGACGATGGGCGGCCAGCAGGGTGACTGCGGACGCATTTACGTAGAGGAAGAGGGCGAGACGACGGCGGAGTTCGACGTCGTTGACACCATCAAGCTTAAGGGCGGCAAGATCGCTCACATCGGTACGGTCATCGGAGGTTCGTTTACCACCGGCGACACCGTGACCATCGCATATGACCGTGTGAAGAGACTCGCAACGGCGAAGAACCACTCGGCGACGCACCTTCTTCAGA
Organism: Lachnospiraceae bacterium; assembly: GCA_017551165.1. Taxonomy (GTDB): domain Bacteria; phylum Bacillota; class Clostridia; order Lachnospirales; family Lachnospiraceae; genus ISDg. Next base: position 23,225 of record JAFZMO010000076.1, on the reverse strand, counting down.
AGGCGCTCCGCACGGTTCTCGGCAGCCATGTCGAGCAGGCGGGTTCTTTCGTGAACCCTGAGAGACTTCGCTTTGACTTCTCCCATTTCAACGCGATGACGAAGGAGGAGATCGACGAGGTCGAGAGACTGGTGGGTGAGGCGATCGAGGCGGATTACCCGGTTGTTACGAAGCTGATGAGCATCGACGAGGCGAGAAAGACCGGCGCCATGGCGTTGTTCGGCGAAAAATACGGTGAGACCGTCCGCGTTGTCGACATGGGCGGCTACAGCATCGAGCTCTGCGGCGGTACGCATGTAGCGAACACCGGAAGCATCGCATCGTTCAAGATCGTGAGTGAGTCCGGTATCGCTGCGGGAACGCGTCGTATCGAGGCGATCACCGCAGGCAACGTGATCGCATACTACAAAACGATCGAGAGCGAGCTTCACGCTGCGGCGCGCGCTGCGAAGTGCGATCCCGCAAACCTTGCGGCGAAGATCGATTCCCTGCTTGCCGAGCTGAAGGCAGCCGGCGCAGAGAACGAGAAGCTGAAGGCGAAGATCGCAGACGCATCCCTCTCGGATGTTCTCGGCAACGTGAAGGAGTTCGACGGCATCAAGGTTCTTGCGGCAAGCGTTCCGAACCTCGACATGAACGCGCTACGCAATTTCAGCGACAAGATGAAGAGCCAGCTCGGCGAGTGCATCATCGTGCTTGCCTCCGTGCTCGACGGCAAGGTCAACCTTGTCACGGCGGCATCCGACGGCGCGATCGCGAAGGGCGCGCATGCGGGCAACCTGATCAAGGAGATCGCATCTCTCGTCGGCGGTGGCGGCGGCGGAAGACCGAACATGGCACAGGCAGGCGGCAAGGATCCTTCGGGCGTCGACGCGTGCATCGCGAAGGCTCTGGAGGCTGCCAAGGCACAGCTGCAGTAAGCATTTTCCGCGGACGGAGAGCGGAAATGCGATTTCTGCAAATTTTCCGTTGACAACCGCAGATTCTGTGGTACAATGATAATCGGCTCACCGCTAGTTTTTGCTTGCGGTGACGAAAGCGATCGGTTTGCTCGACCGGCCGCTGCGGGAAGGCAGGTGAAATCAGTGTCAAGTGTTATCGTAAAAGAGAACGAGTCCCTGGACAGCGCTCTTCGCAGATTCAAGAGAAACTGCGCGAAGGCAGGCATCCAGCAGGAGATTCGCAAGAGAGAGCATTACGAGAAGCCCAGCGTTCGTCGTAAGAAGAAGTCCGAGGCTGCTCGCAAGAGAAAGTACAAGTAAGAATGAACAGAGGATCGCGGAAACGCGGTCCTTTTTCGTACCGTTCTTTTCGCAAAATGATATGGCATTTTCCGCGGAGATTTGCTATAATAACTTCGATTGTGCATTATCACGGAGGTCGGAATGATAGAAACCCTGTCCAAAATTCCGGTATCCCGCCAGAGGGCCATCTTCGGCGGGATGGATGAATTTGCCAAACTGATCGAGAAAACGCTGCGCGTGACGATCGTGACGCGCGAGGAGGAAGTGCGCATTGTCGGCGAGGAAGGCCCGTGCGACAAGGCGAAACGCGTTCTCACGACACTGTTGGCGCTTGCGGAGCGCGGCTCCGAGATCACAGTGCAAAATGTCAACTATACGCTGTCACTTGTCAAGGACAATGAGGAGGACAGCGTTCTTTCCGTGGATTCCGACCTGATCTGCCACACGATCACGGGGCGTCCGATCAAGCCCAAGACTGTGGGACAGAAGAAGTATGTCGACAACATCCGCGACAATATGATCGTGTTCGGCATCGGACCTGCCGGCACCGGTAAGACGTACCTTGCGATGGCGATGGCCGTGACTGCGTTCAAAAACGACGAGGTCAACCGCATCATCTTAACGAGACCGGCGATCGAGGCGGGCGAGAAGCTCGGTTTCCTGCCGGGCGATCTGCAGAGCAAGGTCGACCCGTACCTGCGTCCGCTGTACGACGCACTGTACCAGATCATGGGTGCAGAGTCGTTCACAAAGAACATGGAGAAGGGGCTGATCGAGGTGGCTCCGCTTGCATACATGCGAGGCCGCACGCTCGACAATGCGTTCATCATTCTCGATGAGGCGCAAAATACCACCCCGGCACAGATGAAGATGTTCTTAACCCGCATCGGTTTCGGTTCCAAGGTGGTCGTCACCGGTGACCGCACGCAGAAGGACCTTCCGGCCGATCAGGTTTCCGGACTCGATGTGGCGGCGAAGGTGCTCGCCGACATCGATGATATCGCATTTTCCACATTGACGGGCGCGGACGTTGTGCGTCACCCGCTGGTGCAGAAGATCGTAACGGCCTACGAGGCGTACGAGGAGCGCGCGGCGAAGAAACCGCACGGCCCGGAGAGGAAGAGATCATGAGTTTTTATTTCGAGTCGGAATGGAGCGGCGAGGTTTTCCCGGACTGCGAGGAAGTGCTGCGCAGCGTGTTCGAGAAGGCCTGCGACTACGTGGGATGCCCCTATGAGTGCACCGTGAACATGCTTCTCACGGACGACGAGGCGATCCACTCGATGAACAGCGAGTTCCGCGGGATCGACCGCGCGACCGACGTGTTGAGCTTCCCGATGGTGGACTACGAGACTCCCGGCAATTTTGACGGCCTGGAGCAGCATACGGAAGACTATTTTGAGCCGGACAGCGGCGAGCTGATGCTCGGGGACATTGTGATCTCCGTGGAGCGCGCGATCGCGCAGGCGGCGGAATACGGCCACTCGCTCAAGCGGGAGATGGCATTCCTGACCGCGCACAGCATGCTGCATCTGTTCGGATATGACCATATGACCGACGAGGAGCGTGAGGAGATGGAGCGGATGCAGGAGGAGATCCTGTCCGAGCTATCGATCACACGCGACGCCGAGTAAGGGAGTACAAGCCACAGTATGACGCTTGAGAAGAAAAAATCGAACAACGTGCTCGTACAGGGCGGCATCCTTGCCGCATCCTCGCTGATCGTGCGCATGATCGGACTGTTGTACCGCGTGCCGATGACCGCGATCCTCGGCGACACGGCGATGGGATACTACGGAAGCGCGTTTGAATTTTACGAGATCGCATTGTTGTTGTCCTCATACAGCCTGCCGCTTGCGGTTTCGAAGCTGGTGAGCGTGCGCGAGGATCAGGGACAGCATGCCAACTCGCGGCGCGTGTTTATGCTGGCGCTCGCGTTCGGCGCGGTCGTCGGAGGGCTTGCGACTTGTGTCTGCTACTTCGGAGCAGATCTGTACGGTTCGTTCATCCACTCGCCGGGCGTGGCGACCCCGCTTCGGGTGCTCGCGCCGACGATCTTCACATTTTCCGTGATGGGCGTGATCCGCGGATACTTCCAGGGTCACAACAACATGGTCCCGACGGCGATCTCGCAGATCGTCGAGCAGATCATCAACGCGGCGGTCAGCATCATCGCTTCGTACATGCTGATGCGCAAGTACGAGGGCTTCAGCGACCGGGCGTCGTACGGCGCGGCCGGCGGCACGCTCGGAACGTTCTCCGGAGCGTTCGCGGCACTCGTTTTCCTGGTGATCACGTACGCGATCTACCGCAAGGCGTTCAACCACCTGATCGAGGCGGAGGAGGCTGCGGGCGGACACACTCCGGAGCGCAACGCGCATGTGCTGCACCTCATCATCTGGACGGTCATTCCGGTCGTCGTCTCGCAGACGATCTACCAGCTCTCCGGAACGATCGACAACATCGTGTTCAACCGTTTCCTCAACGCGAAGGGCTTTGAGGAAAATGTTCGTGTCGCCTGGTGGGGAATGTACACCGGCAAATACAAGCTGCTGACGACCGTACCTGTCGCGATCGCTTCGGCGATGGGAACGGCCATCGTGCCGAGCCTGATCGCGGAGTATGTCCGCGGGCATCTGGACTCTGTCCGCTCGAAGATCGCCACGGCGGTCAAATTCAACATGATCATCGCGTTCCCGTGCGCGGCCGGAATGACCGTGCTCGCGAGACCGATCCTGATCCTGTTGTTCGGCGACGGAAGAGAGATCAGCGGAAACATGCTGACGTACGGCAGCGTCTGCATCGTGTTCTTCGCATTTTCCACATTGACCAACGGCATCCTGCAGGGTGTGAACCGGCTGAACATCCCGGTCCGCCACTCTGCGATCGCGCTGGCGATCCACATCGCAACACTCGTGCCGCTTCTCAAGTTCACAACGCTCGGCGTATATGCGCTTGTCATCTGCAACATTGAGTTCGCGTTCGTCGTCAGCGTTCTGAACTGGATCTCGGTGTCGAAGGTGTTGTCGTACAAGCAGGAGGTGATGCGGACCTTCATCAGCCCGCTGCTAGCATCCGTTTGTATGGGACTTGCGGTCCGGGGGTTCTATCAGCTGTTGAGAAATGTGTGCGGCGTCCGCGTCTCGTGCGTTCTCGCGATCGGATTTGCCGTGCCCGTATATTTTGCTTTGTTGCTGTTGTTCCGCGGCGTGACGAAGGAGGAGCTCCTTAAGATGCCGAAGGGTCAACTGATCGTGAAGATCTTGACGAAGTGCCGTTTGCTTCGGTAGGAGGCGGCCTGTGGCCGGCGGAGGTGTAGCATGATCGGTATTATCGGATGCGGGGCGTCCGGCATGATGGCTGCCATCTGTGCGGCGAGAGCGGGACGGCAGGTCACGGTGTTGGAACACAACGACCGCCCCGGGCGAAAGCTTGCGGTGACCGGTAACGGCCATTGCAACCTGACCAACGACAATCAGACGCAGGAGGCGTACCGGACGGCAGATCCGGAGATCGCCTCGAGGATACTTGCGACATTTTCCAAGGAGGAGCTGCTGGCGTTCTTCCGTCAGATCGGTGTCCTCACACGAGATAAAAACGGTTACTGGTACCCGTACTCGGGCAACGCGCAGACGGTCGTCGCGGCGCTCTCCGCGGAGATGAAGCGGCTCGGCGTTCGCGTCCTGTACGGAGCGGACACGCAGAGCGTGATCCGTCTTGCTGACGGACGTTACGTCGTCCGCGCGCAGGTCGGAAGCGAGATGCGGGAGATGACCTTTGACAGGCTGGTGCTTGCCTGCGGCGGTCCTGCCGGGGACAAGCTCGGACAGAGTGATTTCGGCTTCCGGGCACTTCGGAGACTCTCGGTGGCAGTTTCCAATTACGCGCCGGCGCTTGTGCCTTTACAGCTTGACAACCCGCATTCAAAAATGATCGCGGGCGTCCGCATGGAGGCCGAGGTGACGCTTCGCGCGGACGGTGCAGAGCACAGCGAGCGCGGTGAGATTGTCTGGACGGAGTACGGCGTGAGCGGCATCCCTGTGATGCAGGTGAGCCGGTTTGCGTCGATGGCGTTCAAGGCGAGAGAGGCGGCCTCGAGGGGAATGGACAGCGGTGCCTACGGAAGATATGCGGCGGATGCTTCAGGTCGGGAATCCGGTCCTGTCACCATCACGATCCGCATGATGCCGGATCACACGGCGGAACAGATCCGTGAGATCACAGAGGAAATGCTCACGAGTGCGAGGTTTGCATCGGAAGCCGCAGCGAGCGTGCTCGGCGGTATGGCGGATGCAAAGATCGTACGCTGGATCTTGTTGCTTGCGGGTGTCCCGGAGGATGCCGCATGTAGGGAGATTTCGCCGGATACGAGAGCGATGATCGCAGATCTGTTTACCCGCATTGAGCTTCCGGTGACGGGAGTTCGGACGTACGCGCAGGCTCAGACGACGTGCGGCGGTGTACCGCTTACGGAGATCAACCCGGAGACGATGGAGAGTTACCGTTGCCGGGGACTATATATCACAGGAGAGCTGCTGGACGTCGACGGGACGTGCGGCGGATACAATCTTCATTGGGCGTTTGCGACCGGCGCCGCTGCCGGACGGGCGCTCGGAGAGAACCGATAGGAGGATCACGGCATGGCGAAGCTTATCAACATACGAATCGCACAGCTTCCCATGTCAATCGACAGCAAGACGTCGGACGTTGCTTCGGCGGCCGCGGCGAAGCTTCGGATCCCCGCGGAGAGCATCGTATCGTGCAAGATCCGCAAGCAGTCGCTCGATGCGCGCAAGGGGCGCGAGCTTCGGTATTCCTATGACGTCATCGTGACGATCCCGACAGGGCTTCGTCTGCACGGGAAGAAGGGGACGGACTGGTTCGTCTATGAGCCGGTGAACTTTCAGCTCGCGAGTGGCGGAACGAAGGAGCTTACCTTTCGCCCGGTGATCATCGGCGCAGGTCCTGCGGGCCTGTTCGCGGCATACTGCCTTGCACAGAACGGCTACCAACCGATCGTGATCGAGCGCGGCAAGTCCATCGATGCGAGAAATGAGGATGTTGAGCGATTCTTCGCAACCGGCGTTTTAGATCCGAATTCCAATGTGCAGTTCGGTGTCGGGGGAGCAGGAGCATTTTCCGACGGCAAATTAAACACGCTGATCAAGGATAAGGACGGCCGATGCGCCTACGTGCTGGAGACGCTTGTGAAGTTCGGCGCGCCCGAGGAGATCACATACAAAAACAAGCCGCACGTCGGCACGGACCGGTTGCGCGGCGTTGTCGCTTCGATGCAGGAGGAGATCGTCCGACTGGGCGGTGAGTTCCGCACGGAGACGACCGTGACGGGATTCCGCTTCACAGAAGGAAGACTGACCGCGGTGGAGTGCGGGGACAAGACGGTGGAGACGACCGCTGCCGTTCTTGCGATCGGTCATTCGGCGAGAGACACGTTCTACCGGCTTGCCGAGGACGGCATCACCATGGAACCGAAGGCGTTTGCCATGGGTGTCAGAGTGCAGCACAAGCGCGACTGGGTCAACCGGACGCAGTACGGCGAGTACGCCGACAAGCTGCCGACCGCGGACTACAAGGTCACGCACACGTGCGAAAACGGACGGGGCGTCTACTCGTTCTGCATGTGCCCCGGAGGCTATGTCGTCAACGCCTCGAGCGAGGAGGGACGGCTCGCGATCAACGGCATGAGCAACCATGCCCGTGACGCGGAGAACTCAAACGCCGCGATCGTCGTGACCGTGACGCCCGAGGATTATGCGCAGTATGAGGCGAGCGTGCCGCATCCGGCGTTGGCGGGAGTCGCCTACCAGCGGTTGCTGGAAGAGGCCGCGTACAAGGCCGGCGAGGGTGCCATCCCGACGCAGAAGTTTTCGGACTTTCAGGCGGGAAGAGCGTCGACAGATTGCGGAGAGATCACACCGGTCAACAAGGGTGCCGTACACTATACGGACCTGCATCAATGTCTGCCCGCGTTCATGGCGGAGTCGATCGGCGAGGGAATGCTCGCGTTTGACCGCGTGATGCCGGGATTTGCCGACGGCGATGCGCTGTTGCAGGCGATCGAGTCGAGAACGTCGTCGCCGCTTCGCATCGTGCGGGACGATGAGCTGCAGGCCCCTAAGCATCGGGGATTGTACCCGTGCGGTGAGGGCGCAGGCTACGCCGGCGGGATCATGTCGGCGGCGCTCGACGGGATCAGGGTCGCCGAGTCGATCATGCGGGAGTACGCACCGATCGTCTGAGGAAAAACCGGATACGAAACACGCCGATAGAAGAGCGAATCCAAGGTACGACAGAAAGACAATTACGATATACAAACATACGCGCGTCGACCGCGGAAAATGTCGGCGAAACCCGATTGGAGGTTCTCATGAACAGAGAAGAATTGATGGCCGGTAAGAAGCGCATCGTCGTGAAGATCGGCTCCTCAACATTGACACATCCCGAGACCGGCGATATGGATCTCGTGAAGATGGAGCGCCTTGTGCGCATCCTCACTGATATGTCGAACAGTGGTAAGGACGTCGTTTTGGTGTCGTCCGGTGCGATCGCCGTGGGACGCAAGACGATGAAGATCGATTCCCGTCCGAAGGAGAAGTCCGTCAAGCAGGCTTGTGCGGCCATCGGTCAGACGCGTCTCATGATGGTGTACCAGAGACTGTTCGCGGAGTACAACAAGGTGCCCGCGCAGGTACTGATCACGAAGCTCACGATGATCCACGATGAGAACCGCCGCAATGCGCGGAATACATTTTCCGAGCTGTTGTCGATGGGCGTGATCCCGATCGTCAACGAGAACGATACCGTTGTGACCGATGAGATCGAGTTCGGCGACAACGACACGCTCTCTGCGATCGTTGCCGCACTCATCCACGCGGACCTTCTCGTTCTTCTCTCGGACATCGACGGACTGTACGACGACAATCCGAGGACCAACCCGAACGCGAAGTTCATCGAGGAGATCGACTATATCACCGACGACCTTGAGCAGATGGCAAAGGGCGCAGGGTCCGACGTCGGAACCGGCGGAATGATCACGAAGATCGCCGCTGCCCGCATTGCGAACGACGCCGGTGCGGACATGGTCATCTGCAACGGAGGAGACATGAAGAACCTTCGCCATGTGATCGAAGGACGCAACGTCGGAACGATCTTCCGCGCGCACAAAAACGAGAATTTTCATTTGATCGATTACCTGCAGAAGCCGGTTCCGGAAGAGCAGGAGTAGCATAGGAGTTACCATGACAGAGGAAGCAATCGCAAGGATCAACGAGCTCTACCACAAGTCGAAGGACGTCGGTTTGACGCCCGAGGAGAAGGAAGAGCAGGCACGGCTTCGCGCGGAGTATGTCAGCGCGATCCGCAACAATTTAAAGAGCATTCTCGACAACATCGAGGTTGTCGACTGACAGACCATATTACGTTCACGCGGAGGATTTCACCGAATGGATAAGGCAGAGTTTCGGAAGGTCATGAAACGCAAACGCAGCGCGCTCTCGGCCGAGCGCATTCTCATGTACAGCGGCTGTATCGCGGAAAATCTCGTCGGCCGCAAGGAGTACGCGGACGCCTCGGTATTGCTGGCATACGTGTCGTTCAGCTCCGAGGTCAACACGCATTTTCTGATCGAGAAGGCGTGGCGCGACGGCAAGCGTGTCGCAGTGCCCAAGTGCGTGGATGATCAGAAGCTCGAGTTTGAGTACATCCATTCGTTCGATGACCTCGCGCCCGGCAAATTCGGGATCCCCGAGCCGGTGACCGGCGAGAGCGTAAAATACGAGCCCGACGACAAATGTCTGGTGCTGTTGCCGGGTGTTGCATACACGAACAGCGGCGACCGCCTCGGCTACGGCGGCGGCTACTACGACCGCTATCTGAAGAAGCATGAATCGATCCCGAGGGTAATGCTTGCGTACAGTCTGCAGGAGGCGGAGGAGCTTCCGGTGGACGAGCAGGATGTCCCCGCGGACATGATCGTTACGGAGATCGGTTGCATTGACACGGGAAAGGAGAGACTGGCATGAACCTGATGATCATCGGAAGAAAGGCACAGGACGCCTCTGCGGAGCTGGCGATGCTCGAAACCTCGAAGAAGCAGGAGGCTCTCTTGAAGATTGCGGGACTTCTCCGCGACAGCAAGGAGGAGATACTCGCAGCGAACGAGATCGACGTTGCGGCTGCTGTGAAGAAGGGCGTCAAGGATTCTCTTGTGGATCGTCTTCGTCTGGACAACAAGCGCATCGACGCGATGGCGGAAGGGCTGGAGCAGATCACGGAGCTCAAGGACCCGATCGGCGAGGTGATCTCGCAGTGGAAGCGTCCGAACGGACTTCGCATCAAGAAGGTGCGCGTTCCCTTCGGAGTGATCGGTATCATCTATGAGTCCCGTCCGAATGTTACCGTGGACGCGTTCGGTCTGTGCTTCATGACCGGCAACGCAGTGATCTTAAAGGGCGGCAGCGATGCGATCAACAGCAACGTGGCGCTCGGCGCGATTCTGCGCAAGGGACTTACCGCTTGTGGCATCACCGAGGATGCGGTGTACGTTGTGGAGGATACTGACCGTGAGACGACGAAGCAGCTGATGCGTCTCAATCAGTTTGTCGATGTATTGATCCCCCGCGGAAGCGCGAACCTGATCAACACCGTCCTTGAGAACAGCACGATCCCCGTGATCGAGACCGGCACCGGCAACTGCCACATCTATGTGGACAAGAAGGCGGACCTTGGGAAGGCCATCGAGATCATCATCAACGCGAAGACGCAGCGCATGGGCGTGTGCAACGCCTGCGAGTCGCTCGTCGTTCACCGCGATATCGCTGCGAAGTTTTTGCCGAAACTTGCGGAGGCGCTGGCACCGTACAACATCGATATCCGTGCGGACGAGGAAGCCCGCGCCGTCGTCGGAACATTTTCCGAGGCGACCGAGGAGGACTTCGGAACGGAGTACCTTGACCGCATCATCAGTGTGAAGACTGTCGGCTCCGTCGAGGAGGCGATCGCGCACATCAACCGCTACCACACAAAGCACTCCGACGCGATCGTGACGCGTGACTGCAAGGCGGCGGATCTGTTCCTGCGCGCCGTGGACAGTGCCTGCGTCTATGTGAATGCTTCGACGCGCTTCACGGACGGCTTTGAGTTCGGCTTCGGCGCGGAGATCGGCATCAGCACGCAGAAGCTTCACGCGAGAGGACCGATGGGACTCGAGGAGCTCACGTCGTACAAGTACCAGATCGTCGGCAACGGTCAGGTGCGTTCCTGATACAATGAAAACAAGACAAAGCGGCGGGCGACGACGCACCGCCGCATTTTTCTACCAAGGACATGGATTCGGAGAATTTTATGAACCAGGGCAATGAGGCATATGCAGAGCGCATCCGCTCACTGGCACCGACGGAGGAGCCGGAGCGGCAGTATTATTTCATCGACGTGATGAAGGGCATTCTTCTGGCGCGCGAGGAGGAACTCGGGCGCAAGCTCACCATGAACATCCAGACGTTCGGATGTCAGATGAACGCGAAGGACTCGGAGACGTTAGCGGGCATTCTCTCGTCGATCGGTTACCTCGAGTCGGACAGCGAGGAGGCGGATCTCGTGCTCTACAACACCTGCACGGTGCGCGAGAACGCGAACACACGCGTCTACGGGCGCATCGGGTACCTCGGCAACCGCAAGAAACTCAATCCGGAAAAACGGATCATCCTGTGCGGCTGTATGATGCAGGAGCCGCAGGCGGTCGAGAAGATCCGCAAGAGCTATCGCTTCGTCGATGTGATCTTCGGCACGCACAACATATACAAGCTTGCCGAGCTGTTGTTTGAGCGGGAGATCAGCGGATCACTCATCGTCGATGTGTGGGACAAGGCGGAGACGATCGTCGAGGACCTTCCGAGACTGAACAAATACGGCTTCAAGGCCGGCATCAATATCATGTACGGCTGCAACAACTTCTGCAGCTACTGCATCGTGCCCTACGTGCGCGGCAGGGAGCGCTCGCGCTCGGCGGAGGACATCGTGGAGGAGGCGCGCCATCTCGCTGCGTGCGGAGTCCGTGAGGTGATGCTTCTCGGGCAAAATGTGAACTCCTACGGAAAGAACACCGAGGGCGGCATCACGTTTGCGCAGCTTCTTGCCCGTGTCAGTGAGGTAGAGGGGATCCGCAGGATCCGGTTTATGACGCCGCACCCGAAGGATCTGTCCGACGAGCTGATCGAGGAGATCGCACGCAATGACAAGGTGTGCAAGCACGTTCACCTTCCGCTGCAGTCCGGAAGCAGCAGTCTTTTGAAGGCGATGAACCGCCATTACACGAAGGAGCAGTACCTGGAGCTGGTTGCAAAGATCAAGGAGCGCATCCCAGGCGTCGCGGTGACGACCGACATCATTGTCGGATTCCCCGGCGAGACAGAGGCGGACTTCGAGGACACCTGCGATGTCGTTCGCAGGGCGGGTTTCATGAGCGCCTACACATTCCTGTACTCCAAGCGCACCGAAACGCCTGCGGCGAAGATGGAGAACCAGATCCCGGACGACGTTGCCGGAGCGCGGTTTAAGCGTCTTCTCGAGGTCGTAGGAGAGGTGAGCTCCGCGCAGGCGCAGGAGTTTGAAGGTCAGACCGTACCCGTGTTGTGCGAGGAGTACAAGGCGGAGGAAGGGCTGATGACGGGACGGATGGACAACAATCTGCTCGTTCATTTTCCGTGTGAAGAGAAGCTGTTAGGGGAACTTGTGACGGTGAAACTGGACGTTTGCAAGGGATTCTACTACCTTGGGACGCTTTGTTCTACAGGTGTATAACTTTTTAGAAGGCAGCCTTGACAATTGAAAAACGTTCGTGTATTATAGTAATGTTGGATTTTTCTGACGTTTTGTCATTACAATTTCATATATGGAGGTGCAATCCATGCCAGATGCATTTTTCCCGATTCTGGTTGCGATTGAGACCGGGACACTTATACCGGTTTTGATTGCGGTAATTGTCACCGCGCTTATCACCGCCATTGTTGTTGCAATCATTTGCCTGAAGATCGCCGTGCCGCTTCGCATGAAGCAGTATGAGGCGGAGGTCGGATCTGCGGAGCAGCGTTCGAAGGAGATCATCGACGACGCGAACCGCAGCGCACAGAAGATTGCCGCAACCGCAAAGAAGGAAGCTCTTCTGGAAGCGAAGGAAGAGGCTTTGCGGGCGAAGAATGAGTCCGATCGCGAGATCAAGGAGCGTAGAGCTGAGGTTCAGCGATACGAGAAGCGTGTGACACAGAAAGAGGAGAATCTGGATCGAAAGCTGGAGTCTTTGGAGAAGAAGGAAGCCCGCATGACGCAGAAGGAGCAGGATCTCGATCGCAAGCTGGAAGAGGCGAACGAGTACTGCGAGAAGCAGATCGCGGAGCTGGAGAGAATCTCGGGACTCACCTCCGATAAGGCGAAGGAATATCTTTTAGATTCTGTTAAGGAAGACGTTAAACACGAAACCGCGGTAATGATCCGCGAGCTGGAGACCGAGGCCAAGGAGACGGCAGACAAGCGCGCAAAGGAACTGATCGTGAACTCGATCCAGAAGTGTGCTGCCGACCATGTGGCGGAGGCCACCATCTCCGTGGTGCAGTTGCCCAACGATGAAATGAAGGGACGAATCATCGGACGTGAAGGTCGTAATATTCGTACGATCGAAACGCTCACCGGCATCGATCTGATCATCGATGACACGCCGGAGGCGGTTATCCTGTCCGGTTTCGATCCGATCCGCCGCGAGATCGCGCGGATCGCTTTGGAAAAGCTCGTTGTCGACGGGCGCATCCATCCGGCGCGTATCGAGGAAATGGTCGATAAGGCGCAGAGAGAGGTTGAGAACATCATTCGTGAGGAAGGCGAGGCCGCAGTGATCAAGACCGGCGTTCACGGCTTGCATCCCGAAATGGTTCGCCTGCTCGGCAAGATGAAATACCGCACAAGCTACGGACAGAATGCACTCAAGCATTCCATCGAGGTTTCCCTGTTGTCCGGCCTTCTCGCCGGCGAGCTGGGAGCGGATGTCCGCCTTGCCAAGCGTGCGGGTCTCCTCCATGATATCGGCAAGTCCGTCGATCATGAGATGGAAGGAACGCATGTGCAGATCGGTATCGATATCTGCAAGAAGTATAAAGAATCCCCCGTTGTTATCAACGCAGTTGCATCCCACCACGGTGACTGTGAGGCTACGTCCATCATCTCGTTCATCGTGCAGGCTGCAGACACCATCTCGGCGGCACGCCCGGGCGCTCGCCGCGAGACATTAGACACGTATACCAACAGACTGAATCAACTAGAAGATATTGCCAACAGCTTTAAAGGAGTGGAGAAATCCTTCGCAATTCAGGCAGGCCGGGAAGTCCGCGTTATGGTCGTTCCCGAGCAGGTCAGCGACGACGATATGGTTCTCATCGCGAGAGAATTGTCGAAGAAGATCGAATCCGAGCTTGAGTACCCCGGACAGATCAAGATCAGCATGATCCGGGAATCCAGAGTCACCGATTACGCAAAGTAATCCGAATCGAAGTAACAAGGGACCGAGCAGTTTTGCCCGGTCCTTTTTCATTGCACGGAACGTTCAAAAACCGTGCATTTTCCGAAGTTTTTTCGTGAATTATTTTCGGAAAATAGGGCTTGCCTTTTTCTGTAATGTATACTAAAATGCAATTTGTATTGTATACATGTCCACACTTTACGGATGCGTGTGAAAAGAAGAAAAAAGAAAGGTAGAAAGCATCATGTCACTTTCCTTATCGGTCAAAGGTCTTGCGGTAAAACCGTCCTCGACGCTCGCGATCACGGCGAAAGCCAAGGAGCTGCGCGCGCAGGGACTCGACGTAGTCACGTTCGGAGCAGGTGAGCCGGATTTCGATACTCCGGACAACATCTGCACGACGGCGAAGGACGCGATCGACCGCGGATTTACGAAATATACGGCGGCAGCAGGTATGCCGGAGCTGCGTGCGGCGATCAGCCGCAAATTTGCCCGCGTGAACAAGCTCAACTACGCACCGGAGCAGATCATCGTCAGCAACGGAGGTAAGCATGCACTTACAAACGTGTTCCAGGCGATCATCAACCCGGGCGATGAGGTGATCATTCCGAGCCCTTATTGGCTCAGCTACCCCGAGATCGTCAAGCTTGCGGACGGCGTTCCGGTGTTTGTTCCCTGCGACGCTTCCGAGAACTTCAAGATCACACCCGAGAAGCTTGCTGCGGCATGCAACGAGCACACGAAGGCGCTGATCCTCAACTCCCCGAACAATCCGACCGGTATGGTATACACGAGAAGCGAGCTCGAGGCGCTTGCAAAGGTGATCGTGGAGAAGGACATCTATGTTGTGTCCGATGAGATCTACGAGTGCCTTGTCTACGAGGACATCGAGCAGGTGAGCATCGCCTCCCTCGGCGAGGAGATCTACAACCACACGATCACGGTAAACGGCGTTGCAAAGGCATACGCGATGACCGGATGGCGTATCGGTTACACCGGAGCACCCAAGGCGGTAGCGAAGGTGATGGCGAGCATCCAGAGCCACCAGACCTCAAACCCGAACTCGATCGCGCAGTACGCCTGCATCGAGGCGTTCGACGGCCCGCAGGAGTCCGTGGAGCTGATGCACCGCGAGTTCGACCGCAGACGCGTCTATGCGTGCGAGCGCATCGCGGCGATGCCGTATGTGCAGTGCGTGAAGCCGAAGGGAGCATTTTACGTGTTCATCAACATCGGCGAGGTGCTCGGCAAGAAGTACAAGGGCGAGACGATCGAGACGGTTGACCGCCTTGCAAAGATCCTGATCGAGGATTATCTGACGGCAGTCATCCCGTGCGCCGACTTCGGTCGCGCGGACCACATCCGCCTCTCGTACGCGATCAGCATGGAGCAGATCGCCAAGGGTCTCGATCGAATTTCACAATTCCTTGCAGAATTGAACTGAATCGAATATAATGAAAATGATCAAACAGCCGGTCCTGGATGGGATCGGCTGTTCTTGTAAAGAGAAGGCGGTTTACTTGGAGGTATGAAGCATGAGAATGTACGATATCATCACCGCGAAGAAGCGCGGGATGGAACTCACTGACGAACAGATCGCATATTTCGTAAAGGGGTTTACGAACGGCGAGATCCCGGACTACCAGATGTCATCGCTTCTGATGGCGATCTGTCTGAAGGGGTTGAATTCGAGAGAGACGGCGACGCTCACGATGGAGATGGCTG
The DNA here is from genome assembly GCA_017551165.1 of Lachnospiraceae bacterium. Classification (GTDB taxonomy): domain Bacteria; phylum Bacillota; class Clostridia; order Lachnospirales; family Lachnospiraceae; genus ISDg. The sequence continues at coordinate 7,733 of JAFZMO010000076.1, read as the reverse complement.
CGAGCGGCGATATGCTCGACCTGTCGGCGATCGAGGGGCGCAAGGCAGACAAGCACTCGACCGGCGGCGTAGGCGACAAGACGACGCTGATCGTTGCACCGATCGTCGCAGCGCTCGGCGTTCCGGTAGCGAAGATGTCGGGGCGAGGCCTCGGTCACACCGGTGGTACGATCGACAAGCTCGAGAGCATCCCGGGCTTCCGGACGACGCTGGCGCCGGAGGAGTTTGTGAAAAATGTCAACGAGATGAAACTTGCTGTAGCAGGACAGAGCGCCAACCTTGCACCGGCGGACAAGAAGCTGTATGCGCTCCGCGATGTCACGGCGACGGTGGACAACGTATCCCTGATCGCTTCCAGTATCATGAGCAAGAAGCTGGCGTCCGGCTCCGATGTGATCGTGCTCGACGTCAAGACGGGAAGCGGCGCGTTCATGAAGACGCTCGAGGATTCGAAGGCTCTCGCTGAGGCGATGGTGGAGATCGGAAACCGTTGCGGAAGAAGCACGTACGCGGTCATCACGGACATGAACCAGGTGCTCGGCCGTGCGGTCGGCAACTGGCTTGAGGTGCGCGAGGCGGTCGAGGTGCTGCAGGGCGTCGGCGATCCCGAGCTGTTCCGCGTGTGTGAGACGCTCGCCAAATTCATGATTCTCGGCTGCGGCATCGCTAAGACGTCGTTTGAGGCACACACGATGATCCGGGCGGTCATCAAGGACGGAAGCGCATTTGCCAAGCTGTGCGAGCTGTGCGACCGTCAGGGCGGCGATGCATCGTACCTGTGGAATCCCGAGATCCGCGGCGAGGCTGCGGTGAAGTACCCCGTCAAGGCGACGAAGGGCGGTTATGTGAAGTCCATCAACACCGAGGAGATCGGCCTTTCCGCATTGATGCTCGGCGCCGGACGCGAGAAGAAGGAGGACGTGATCGATCCGCTTGTCGGCATTCTGGTCGACGCAAAGATCGGCGACCGCGTGGAAGAGGGCGATGTGATCGGAACGCTGTACGCGGAAGACGAGGAGACTGCGAAGGCCGCTGCCGAGCGATTCCTCGGCGCATACACGCTGTCCGACGAGCCGGTTGCCCGCGTGAGAGCGGTCTACGGATACGTTGATGCCGACGGTTACCACGAGATGTAACAACAAGATCATACGGAAAATGATCGCTGCAATACATTTTCCGAACGAAATGCCATGCGGGTCCTCCGGGACCCGCCTTTTTGTGTGTGAAGAAGTCGCAAAACACCACTAATTCTTGTGGAAGACCGGCCCAACATCCCCATATATTGTTGACAAATCTTCTTCTATGCAGTATAATTTCTATGATATGGCGTAATATGCGGAGAATGGATATGGGATGGACGATCGTAATCGTGATCGGAGTGCTCGCGCTTGTGTTTGCTACCTATCAGGGGATCGTGCAGAACATGCTGCACATAAGCAAAATGAGCGTGACACTGCCGGAGGAAAACGCGCCGGGAACAGACTTTCCGGGCACGATCGTCGTGCTGTCCGATCTGCACAATCACAGTTTCGGAAGAGACAACGAGAGGCTGATCAAAGCGGTCCGGGATGCAAAGCCCGACCTGATCGCGATCCCGGGGGATCTGATCATCCGGCACCGGGACAACACAAAGGTTGCTGTGAAGTTGTTGCAAGCTCTGTGTGAGATCGGTGTTCCGGTCGTGTACTCGCTCGGAAACCACGAGTCGGCGTTTCGCGAGGAGAAGCCGGAGGCTTACAACGAGTATCTTGCTCAGATCGCGAACGAGAACCTCACGGTGCTCGACAACGCATGCATGAGGTACGCAGACGGCGTGTGCATCTGCGGCATGAGTGTTCCGAAGGAGTGTTACTACAAGACGGGACGAAGATACGTCCTGACGGAGGCTTCCTGGGATGCGATCGAGCCGGAGCCGGCGAAGGAGGACTACATCATCCTTCTCGCACACACCCCATATTACTTTAAGCAATATGCAAGCTTCGGCGCAGACCTTGTTCTGGCGGGGCATCTGCACGGAGGGATCGTGAGACTGCCGCGGTTCGGCGGCGTGATCTCCCCGCAGATGGAACTGATGCCGAAGTACGACGCAGGAATCTATGAGCACGAGGGGACGAGCATGGTCGTCTCGCGGGGGCTGGGAACCCATTTTCCGCCGGTCCGCGTGAACAACCTGCCCGAGCTGATCGTGCTGACACTGGAGAAGAAAAGAAAGGAGTGATCGCCATGGATGTTTCGTTTTCCCTTGAGGTGTTCGAAGGCCCGCTGGACCTGTTGATCCACCTGATCGAAAAGAACAAAGTGAACATCTACGACATCCCGATCGCCATGATCACGGATCAGTACATGGAGTACGTGTCGGAGATGCAGCGTCTGCAGATGGACAACATCAGCGAGTTCATGGTGATGGCTGCATATCTGCTGCGCATCAAGTCGCAGATGCTTCTTCCCGCGCCTGCGGAGGAAGAGGAGGGCGATCCCAGAGCAGAGCTTGTCGAGCGCCTTCTCGAATACAAGATGTATCAATACGCTGCAAGCGACCTCAAGGACCGTCAGGTTGAGGCTGCGCATCACCTCTACCGCGAGGAGTCGCTCCCCGCAGAGGTTGCCGCATACAGGGAGGAGGTCTCCGCGGAGGATGTCGTGGGTGACCTGCAGCTCTCGGAGCTGAGCCGTATCTTCCAAGACGTGATGAAGCGTCAGGAGGCAAAGATCGACCCGATCCGCAGCAAGTTCGGCCGGATCGAGAAGGAGGAGATCAGCTTCAGCGACAAGGTGATGAAGATCCAGGAGTACGGCATGGAGCACCGCCATTTTTCGTTCCGCAAGCTTCTGGAGAAGGCCGGAGACCGGATCGAGATCATCGTGACATTCCTCGGTATCCTCGAGCTGATCCACCTGGGCCGCATGTTTATCAAGCAGAGCCGTCTGTTTGACGATTTTGAGATTGATTATGTAGCTACGGACGTCGTTCCGATAGAACAATTTGCCTGAGAGAGGAACCGTATATGACGAACAAGAAAGCGTCCATCGAGGGAATCCTCTTTACCATGGGCGACGCCGTGGAGGGCGAGCGGATCGCAACCGCACTCGAACTCACGGAAGAAGAATTTCGCGAGCAGATCGATGAGCTGATCGCGGAGTATGAAAACTTGGATCGCGGGATCATGATAATGCGCGTCGGCACCAAGTACCAGATGTGTACCAAGCCCGATTGCTACGCGGATCTGATCAAGCTGTGCCACGTGCCGAAGAAGCATGCGCTCACGGACGTCATGCTCGAGACGCTGGCGATCGTCGCGTACAAGCAGCCGGTCACGAGAGGTGACATCGAGGCGATCCGCGGCGTGAACAGCGATTTTACGATCAACAAGTTACTGGAATACCATCTCATCTGTGAACTCGGACGACTGGAGGCGCCGGGCCGTCCGATCGTATTCGGAACGACGGATGATTTCCTTCGCAGCTTCGGGGTATCCTCCATCGATGAACTTCCCTACATCAGCACGGAGATGGTTGAAGAGTTCAAGCAGGAAGCAGAAGAGGAAGCAGAGATTGGAATTTAAAGATTTCCTAACCAAAGCCTACATCAAAAGCTATGCGCAGAGTGACGAAGTCTATGCGGATGGCTTTTCCTATTACCGCAACGGTCGTGTGACGCACGCGGTTGCGTCGAAGGACAAGCGCATCTACCAGTTTACGGTCAAGGGCAACTTTAACTACAAGGTCACGGTTCGGCTCACGGATTCGCTGAACTGTTCCTGTACGTGCGCCAATCTTTCGAAAAACAGCGGCGTCTGCAAGCATATCATCGCGTCATTATTGTTCCTCAACCAGTTCGAGCGCACGGCGAAGGCTTCGGCCAACCTGTCGCCCGAGGAGCAGAGGAGCAGTCAGATCCTCAATTACTACAGTGAGCTGGAGTCCGGCGTTTCGCACTGCGAGACCGGTCATGTCGAGCTCACGTTCTTCTACAACGGCATCCTTCGCCAGCCGAAGGACACGATCATCATGCGCATTGCCATGGGCTCCGGGCGCTGCTACAAGGTACAGTCCGTGAAGAAAATGCTCGAGACCATGCGTGCGGGACAGAGCTTTGTCCTCGGTAAGAATTTTACGTATCGACACGATATCATGGAGTTTGATGAGGGCTCCAAGCGTGTTCTTGATTTCCTCTCCGGTCTGTTTGAGCTGGAGGAGCGGTTCGAGATCATCGGCGAGCGCTCGGTCTTCCAGAAAAATGATATCGTCCTCACGAAAGGCATGTTCCTTGAGATCCTTCGCCGTCTCGGCGGAGATCCGTTCTGCCTGGTCATCAACGGACGCATCCTCGAGGATGTTCATTTTATCGACAGCAATCCTTTCATTTCCTACGATATCGACGCGGATGAGGACTTCGTCTCCATCGGGTACGCCGACAACTCGCGCGTGTTCCCGCTGGCTGCAGACGGAAGTCTGCTTCTGTATGACCGCATGATCTATCATCCGACTGCGTCGTTTACGAAGAATTATCTCCCGATCTACAATTACCTCTCGAAGGACGGCCAGCCGATGGTATTCCGCGGCGAGCATGCGCGCAGATTCCTCGAGGAGGTCCTTCCGAAGCTCAGCAACTCGATGAGCGTGGAGATCCCGGATGCGCTTGCGGAGCGCTATCTGACGCTCCCGCTGCAGGCTGCGATGAACCTCGATTACGTCAACGGGGATATCCGCGGTGAGCTTCTGTTCACGTACGGCGATTACACGTTCAACAGCTTTGCGGAGCCTGATGTCCGCGAGTACATCATTGTGCGCGACAAGGACGGGGAGCACGCGATCTTAGAGAAACTGAAGGAACTCGGCTTTGAGACGCACAACGGTTACTTCCTGCTGCGCGAGACCGAGGCGATATTTGATTTCATCTCCGCAGAGCGCAAGGGCCTTGACCAGATGTGTGAGCTCCGCTATTCGGATTCGTTCCGCTCGCTTCGCATCAGCAAGGGCGAGAGAGTGTCCTACGGCGTTCATATGAAGTCCGGCGAGGATTACCTCACGCTCGATGTTTCGTACGACGATGTCCCCAAGAAGGAGCTGGCGGACATTTTCCGATCGATCAAACTCAAGAAGAAGTACTACCGCCTGAAGGACGGCAACTTCCTGCTGCTGGATTCCGATATGATCCAGCAGTCGGTACAGTTCATCCGCTCGCTGTCCGGGTCCTCGAAGCCGATCCGCGAGGACGGTATCGTCATCGATCGTTCACAGGCTTGCTACCTCGAGCAGATGCTTCGCCGCATCGGCTCGGATTACCATATCGACGACGGCATTTACAAGCTGCTTGAGAAGCTCAACAACCCGCCGAAGCGCGAGTGCCCGCCGGAGATCAAGGCGGACGTGCGCCCGTACCAGATGGCCGGCTTTGAGTGGATGTGCAACCTTGCCGACAACAAGATGGGCGGCATTCTGGCCGACGACATGGGTCTCGGTAAGACGCTGCAGTCCATCATGTATCTCGTCACGCTTCCGAAGGAGAGCCGGCGCATGATCGTGTGCCCGACGTCTCTGATGTACAACTGGAAGGATGAGTTTGAGAATTTTGCACCGTCGCTTACGTGTGATATCGTGTGCGGCACGCCGGAGGAGCGCAAGCGCATCATCCGCGAGAGCACCGCGCAGGTGCTGATCACCTCGTATCCGCTGATCCGCCGTGACCTTGCCTACTACAAGGATATTGAGTTCTCGGCCGTGATCATCGATGAGGCGCAAAATATTAAGAACAGCGCTTCGATGAACGCGCAGAGCGTAAAGAACCTGAACACGCAGACGCGGTTCGCACTCACCGGTACGCCGATCGAAAACTCGCTCTCGGAGATCTGGTCGATCTTCGATTTCGTGATGCCGGGCTATCTGTTCTCGCATCCGAAGTTCGTCAACGAGTACGAGAAGCCGATCATGAACAACAATCAGGAGATCTTAGCGCAGCTTAACCTGCGCATCCAGCCTTACGTGATGCGCCGTATGAAGCAGGACGTTCTCTCCGAGCTTCCCGAGAAGACCGAGGAGAAGATCCTTGTCGATCTGTCCGAGAGCCAGAAGAAGCTGTACGCATCGTTCCTCGAGAGTTACCGCGGCGAGTTCCTGTTTGACGACGATGAGAGTATCAACGAGAACCGCATGCAGATCCTCAGCGCCCTCATGCGCCTGCGTCAGATCTGCTGCCATCCGGCGACGTTCATGACCAACTACGACGGCGACAGCGCGAAGATGGACATCCTTATGGAGCTGATCGAGCAGGCGATCGCGTCCGGCCACCGAATGCTCGTTTTCTCGCAGTTCACGTCCATGCTGGAGCTTGTTCAGGCAGAGCTTGATCGCCGCAACATCGCATGCTTCTGCATCCGCGGTGAGACGAAGGTTGCAGACCGCAGCGCGTACGTCAAGCGCTTCAATGACGGCGAGAACAGCGTGTTCCTGATCTCCCTGAAGGCCGGCGGCACCGGCCTGAACCTGATCGGAGCAGACACTGTTATTCACATCGATCCCTGGTGGAACCCCGCCGTGGAAGACCAGGCGACCGACCGCTGCTACCGTATCGGTCAGACGAAAAATGTTCACGTCATCAAGCTGCTCACGAAAGGTACGATCGAGGAGAAGATCTATCGTCTGCAGCAGAAGAAACAGCGCCTCGCAGAGGCGATCATCGAGCGTCAGGAGGATCTGATCGGCAAGCTGACGAAGGAAGAACTTTTGGAGATTTTCTCGTAGAGAAGCGCGAATTTATGAGGGGGGAGAGAGAGTATGATCGGATGTCCGAAATGCGGCAACAAGCTTGTGTTTGACATCGATTCGCAGAAGATGAAGTGCAAATACTGCGAGTCGATCTTCCTGATCTCCGAGGTGTCTAAGCTGTCGAAGGATGCCCAGGAGCTGCGCGAGGAAGGAAATGAAGGGCAGGAAGGGCTGGAACTGACCACGTTCACCTGCTCTCAGTGCGGTGCGGAGATCTCCGCGGACAGCGACGAGGCTGTTACGTGGTGCAGCTTCTGCGGCTCGCCGGCGACGCTTACAAGCCGGCTCACGCGGATCCGCAGGCCGGATACGGTGATCCCGTTCCGAAAGAGCAAATCATTTTGCGCAGATGAATACAAAAGGATTGCACGAAAGCAGATCTATGCGCCGAGAGACCTGATCCGTCACGGCGACGCGGACGGCTTCCGCGGCATTTATATGCCGTACTGGAACTACGACATCACCCGCTCGGGCAATGTCGAGTTCCACGGTGAGGTCCAGGAGCACTACGACAGTGATACCGACTGCGTCACCAAATACCGAGTCACCGGTATGCTAGGCAGTGTGCAGAACGGTCTGTCGCACGATGCATCACAGACATTTGACGACTATGTCAGCGAGCGCATCGGACCGTATATGTTCACCAATCAACGTCAGTTTGACGTCTGTTATCTGAACGGCTTCTACGCGAACGCTGCGGACCAGGACGACTCCGTGTATCGCAACCGCGTGCTCAAGGAAGACGCGGAGTTGATCTATGAGTACGCCACGACAAAGTTCCATTCCTGTGGATTGAAGGAGACAAGTGTCCTCGGTGATCTTGCTGTGGAAGGGTACGGTGCAGGCTTCATGGACGGCGGCTGGAAGGAATACTTCGAGCACGACATGTCCAAGGAGTCCGAGGAATACCTCGGCGTGCACGTGGAAGACAACAGCAATCGACGCAAGGTCTCCATCAAGGAGAAGCT
>JAFZMO010000075.1 GCA_017551165.1 Lachnospiraceae bacterium | reverse complement strand
CTGTAGTCATAAATATGTCTGTCTTCGTCAGGGCAGGTTTGATATATTTCACGGTAACTCCCGTCCTCGGCATACACGGTTTCATAGATGACCTCAAATACAGTACCTTCAAAGTCGGTACCGATTTCTTTCCGCACCACCTCACGACCGAGCGAATCATATTGATACTCCGCAATCTCGTCTTCGGGAACGCCTTGGAAAAATGTATGGCGGACTTTTTTGATCAATCGGTTCTGTTCGTCGTAAAATGACTCTGTTACGTCCCCGTCTTCTTCCGTCGTCTTGATCCGGTTCCCGTTCGCATCGTACTCGTATTCCGACACCAGGGTACTGACTTCGACCGGATCCATCCCCAGATAGTTATGCTGCAGCTCCTCCCTCTTCACGCGGAACACAAGCGCGTACCCCTCCGGGATTTCCGGGATATCATAGGAAATCGATTGCGAGTCACCGTTGTTCGGCTCCGCTTCCTGCAGTTCTTTTTTTCTCTGCTCATATGCCGTTCCGGCAGTCTTCGTGTTGCTGTCACCCGAAGTACCATTGTCGTTGGGGTTGCATGCACTGAGCAACGCTGCGAACAGCGCCACTGCGAACAAAAGGATCATTTGCCTTTTCATTTTCCGACTCCTCCCCGACGTTCGTCGATCAATACTGTCTGTCATCGTACGGGACCGAAAGTTCCTCCGGCTGCAGCTGATCCTCCCCGACTCCCGGGATGAACAGCGTTGCGGTCTCATCGGTCAGCGTTCCGCGGAACAGGTACTCAAAGACATAGTCCCCGGCCTCGACGCCGAACCAGATCTGATCATAGGTCTCACCGTCCTCCTCGTGATGCACAAGGCGGTGCTTAAGAACTTCGTCCGTGAGTTCCTCATACCGGAAGATCGGCGAGTACTTCATCGAGTAAAACACTTCGGGATCCTGCTGCAGGATCGGATCCTCGTTGTCGATGACGGCATACGCGTCAAGGTCCAGCGCGTTGACCCGACGTCCCTCATAGTTTTTCACATCCTCCTTCTCTCTCACGATGACAAGGATGATATTGCTGTCGTTCTCCCAGATGCTGTCGTTCAGATCCCGGGTAAAACTGATCACCTCGTAGTGTCCCTGTTCGTTCGACTGCGTCGTGACATTGTATCGGTAGGTTGTGAACAGTTCCGGCGACAAATACCGGTAGTACTCCCGCGACTTCACCTCCGCAAGCGACAAACTGTGCCAGTCTCTCGGCAGGAAGCCGTGCTCCGCCCACGGATCCGGGACCATGGTTCCGATATCCGGCGTCGGTGAGAGCGTCGGTGTCGGCGTTCCGTCAGGAGTGTACGGCGTCGGTGAAAGCGTCGGTGTCGGCGTTCCGTCAGGGATGTACGGCGTCGGTGTTCCCGTCACCGGCTCCGGCGTCGGCGTTCCTTCGGGGATGTACGGCGTCGGTGTTCCCGTCACCGGCTCCGGCGTCGGCGTGGTAAGTGCCTGCGTCGGTGTCGCTGTCGCTCCGCCGCCTCCGGGCCTTTGATCGCTCGGCTTCTTAATGAGGAAGCCCGGCAGCCCCTGCTTCGCCAGCACAATTACCGCGACCAGCACGATCGCCGCGACTGCGAACCCGGCTGCCATACGCAACCGGGTCGCGCGGATCACGGACGCTCCTTCCGCACGCTTAACTCCCCCGTCACTCTTCGGGCCGGCATACGGATCGGCCTCTTCGATCCATCGTTCATCAAGCCCTGCGAGGGCCTGCAACATATCATTATTTTCCGTCTTCATACAGGAAATCCTTCCTTTCTCAGCTTTGCTTCCAGCTTCCGGCGCATGCGATAGAGAATGGAGACCGTCTTGCTCTCACTGATCCCGTGGAGCTCCGCGATCCTGCGGACCGGCACAAGATACCATACCTTCTGCACGAACACCTTCCGGTACAATTCCTTCTGCTCCCCCAAGAAGGCATTGATGCTCCGCAGAAGTGCCTCCTCGTCCTCCTCATCGTCCGGGAGCGCGACGGCGGGCAGAACATTTTCCAGTTCATCCCACGAAACCTCGCTCGCTCCCTCTCCCCTCTTTTTGCTCATCGTGCCGCGATACCGGTCGATCGAGAGATTCCGCGCGATCCTCCCGAGGTATACACGAAGGTTGTCCGGCCGGTTCGGCGGAATGGAGTTCCACGCACGCAGCAGCGTGTCGTTGACGCACTCCTCCGCGTCCTCGTGACTGCCCACGATGCCGTAGGAAATCGACCGGCAGTATCCGGCATACTTCTTCTCGGACTCACGGATCGCGTTCTCCGACCTCGCAAAATACAATTCGATGATCTCAGCGTCATTCATGAAAGCGCACCACCTTTTGTTTCGGTTCATTTTGAAGCTTCACCTGTACAGACGGAAAAACAGGCAAGGGATTGCATTTTCCGTATTATTTTATCATTTGTAAGGCTGCCTGTCACCATGAAACGGCTTTTCCGCTTGCGATTTCTTCGGAAAATAGGTATGATAGGGGGGCAAGTAAACTCCCCTAAAGAAGGAATATTTATGCGTAAACTGCTTCGATATATGGACGGCTACCGGCTCCGCGCCGTGGCTGCCCCGCTGTTCAAACTGTTCGAGGCGATCATGGAGCTCCTGGTCCCGCTGATCGTCGCCTCCATCATCGACATCGGCATCGCCGGCGGCGACCGCGGCTACATCGTGCGCCGCGTTCTTTTGATGGTGCTGTTCGGCGTGGCCGGACTGGCGTTCGCCGTGACGGCGCAGTATTTTTCGGCGAAGGTGGCGGTCGGTTACACCGGTCGCGTGCGCCGCGCCCTGTTTGAGCATCTCGGCAAGCTCTCCTACACGGAGATCGACACGATCGGCACGGACACGCTGATCACCCGTCTCACCGGCGACATGAACCAGATCCAGAGCGGCGTCAACCTGACGCTCCGCCTGCTGCTTCGCTCGCCGTTCATCGTCGTCGGCGCCACCATCATGGCGTTCACCGTCGACCCGAAGGCCGCTCTGGTCTTCGTCGGCCTCATCCCCGTTCTCGCGATCGTCATTTTCGCGATCATGCTCGTGAGCATCCCGCTGTACAAGCGCGTGCAGGAGCGCCTTGACCGCGTTGTCAGCGCCCTCCGCCGCAACCTCGCGGGCGTTCGCGTGCTGCGCGCGTTCAACAAGGAAGCCGACGAGCGGAAGGATTTTGCGGAGAGGACCGACGCCCTGGAGCACGGGCAGCGCACGGTCGGCGCGATCTCGTCCCTTCTGAACCCGCTCACCTACTGCCTCGTCAACATCGCGATCCTCGTGCTGGTCTACACCGGTGCTTTGCGCGTGGAGGCGGGCATTCTCACGCAGGGTGCCGTGATCGCCCTGTATAACTACATGAGCCAGATCCTTGTGGAGCTCGTCAAGCTGGCCAACCTCATCATCAACGTCACCCGCGCGATCGCCTGCGGAAACCGCGTACAGAGCGTGTTTGAGATCACGCCCTCGGTCGTTTCCCCGGAGGATGCGATCCCTGCAGACCCTGACGCGGTGAAGGACGGCGAGCCGCTCATCTCGTTCCGCGACGTGTCGCTCTGCTACCGCGGCGCGGCGTCCGATATGCTTCAGAATATTACTCTTGATATTTTCCCCGGCGAGTATGTCGGCGTGATCGGCGGCACCGGCTCCGGCAAGACGTCTCTCGTCCAACTGCTGCCCCGCTTCTACGACATCACCGGCGGTTCCCTCACAGTGTTCGGACACGAGGTCGGACGATACGACCTGGATTCCCTGCGCCGAGCGATCCGCATCGTTCCGCAGAAGGCGGTCCTCTTCTCGGGCACCGTCCGCAGCAACCTGTTGTGGGGCAATCCCGATGCGACCGACGATCAGCTGTGGCGCGCTCTCGAGCTCGCCTGCGCGGCCGACTTCATCCGCGCGCTGCCCGAGGGTCTTGACGCTCCCGTCTCCAAGGGCGGAAGCAATTTCTCCGGCGGACAGCGGCAGCGTCTCACGATCGCCCGCGCCTTCGTCTCCGACGCCCGCGTGCTGATCCTCGACGACTCCGGCTCCGCGCTCGACTACGCGACGGAACAGAAACTCCGCCAGGCGCTCCGCGCCGCGGAGGGCAAGACGATCATATACGTATCCCAGCGCGCCGGTGCGCTGACCTCCTGCGACCGCATCCTCGTTCTCGAGGACGGCGAGCTGGTCGGCAACGGAACGCACACCGAGCTTCTCGACACCTGTCCGGTCTACCGCGAGATCGCGGAAGCCTCCGGCGTTGCCGTTTCGAAGGAAGGAGGCGCACGATGAAAACAAAGCAGATCCTTCGTAATCTCTTCCGTTACCTGCGCCGTTCGCTCCCGCTGCTGATCCTCGCGCTGCTGCTCGCGGCAGGCGCCGTCGTATTGCAGATCCTCGTGCCGAAGCAGATCGGTGCCGCGATCGACACGATCCTCGGCAAGGACAACGTCGCGTTCGGCCGCCTGTGGAGCTGCCTGCGCACGGCCGGCATCTTCGTGCTGATCTCCGCGTGCTGCCAGTGGCTGATGAGCCTTCTGTTGAATCACGTCTCGTTCCGCGTCGTGCGCGATCTTCGCAACGATGCGATCAACCACGTGACCAGACTGCCTCTGTCCTATCTCGACAGCCGCCAAAACGGTGACATCGTCAGCCGCGTCATCACCGACGTGGACCAGGTCGCCGACGGTCTGCTGCTTGGGTTCGCGCAATTTTTCACGGGAATCCTGACCATCCTCGGAACACTCGTTTTGATGTTCCTCACCAACGTCAAGATCGCGCTCGTCGTCATGCTGCTGACGCCGCTGTCGCTTTTTGTCGCACGCTTCATCGCCTCGAGAACATTTTCCATGTTTAAGGCGCAGAGCGTTGCCCGCAGCAAACAGACCTCGCTCATCGACGAGCTCGTCGGTCAGCAGAAGGTCGTACAGGCGTACTCCTACGAGGCCCGCGCGGTCGAGCAGTTCAACGAATGCGACCGCACGCTGTGCGACTGCGCCCTGAAGGCAACCTTCTTCTCATCGCTCACCAACCCGTGCACGCGCTTCGTGAACAGCACGGTCTACGCGGCATGCACGCTTGTCGGCTCGTTCGCCGTCATCGGCGGCTCGCTCTCGGTCGGCATGCTGACCACGCTGCTCGCGTACGCCGGCCAGTACGCCAAGCCGTTCAACGAGATCTCGGGCGTCGTCACAGAGCTGCAAAATGCTCTCGCCTGCGCGTCCCGCATCTTCGAGCTCCTCGACGAGCCGCTGCCTGAGGTGCAGGAGGAGACGGACGACCTTCCCGAGTCGCTGCGCGGCGACATCCGCTTCGAGCACGTGGCATTTTCCTATGTGCCCGAGCGCCCGCTCATCACTGATATGAACATCTCCGTGAACGCCGGAATGCGCATCGCCATCGTCGGTCCGACAGGCTGCGGCAAGACGACGCTCATCAATCTTCTCATGCGCTTCTACGAGATCGATGGCGGAACCGTCACCTTCGACGGACTCCCGCTTAAAGACATCCCGAAGCCGTTCCTGCGCCGCAACATCGGCATGGTGCTGCAGGACACGTGGCTCTCCGACGGCACCATCCGCGAGAACATCGCGATGGGGCGCCCGGACGCGACCGACGAGGAGATCAAGGAGGCGGCGAAGGCGGCTCACGCCCACAGCTTCATCCGAAGACTCCCGCAGGGCTACGACACAGTGCTCGGCGAGCATGGCGGCGGCCTTTCCGCAGGTCAGCGCCAGCTGTTGTGCATCGCGCGCGTCATGCTGTGCCTGCCGCCGATCCTCATCCTCGACGAGGCGACGTCATCCATCGACACGCGCACCGAGTGGAAGATCCAGGACGCATTTTCCACGATGATGAAGGGGCGCACGAGCTTCATCGTGGCGCACCGTCTCTCGACGATCCGCAGCGCGGACCTCATCCTTGTCATGAAGGACGGCAATGTCATCGAGCAGGGCACGCACGATTCGCTGATGGCGAAGGAAAGCTTCTATCGCACCCTGTATCTCGCCGGCAGCGGAAACAGCTGATCCGAGTTTTTCAACTTTTTTGTTAAATGATATTGACATTCTCCCGAAGTGGTGTTATTATGGCATCACGATGATATCAAAACGATATCACTTAAAGGAGGATACATATGAACAACATTTCAGTGAATGGCCTCTCCGATTGCACTGAGGTTCGGATCGAAGGCCGGAAAAACGGCATGGTCGTCCTGGCTTTTGTCGCGATCATTTATATCTTGGCGATCATAGGTCTGGTAGCTTCTATCGACGGCGACGATATTTCCATTGTCCCGCTGTTCGTCTTTTCCCTTTTGGTCCTGTGCATAGCATGGTTCCCGCTTCTCGGACTCCGCGTCCTGAAGCCGCAGGAAGCCCTCGTGCTCACACTGTTCGGCCGCTACTACGGCACGATCCGCGGTGACGGCTTCTACTGGGTGAACCCGTTCTGCAGCTCCATCAACCCGGCTGCCAAGACGCAGCTGAATCAGAGCGGCGACGTCAAGACCACGCTCAATGCGGTCAGCGCTTCGGGCTTGGTGAACAACAAGCTCTCGCTCAAGCTGATGACTCTCAACAACAACCGTCAGAAGATCAACGACCGTCTCGGTACTCCCGTGGAGATCGGCATCGCCGTGACCTGGAGCATCGAGGACACCGCGAAGGCGGTATTTAACGTAGAAAACTTCAAGGAATACCTCTCGCTGCAGTGCGACGCTTCTCTCCGCAACATCGTGCGCATCTATCCGTACGACGTGGCACAGGGCGTTGACACGACCGGTGACGGCATCGCCGACGAGGGCAGCCTCCGCGGTTCCAGCGAGATCGTGGCGGACCGCATCCGCCAGGAGATCCAAGATCGCGTTGCGATCGCAGGTCTCCGCATCCACGAGGCTCGTATCACGTACCTTGCGTACGCACCCGAGATCGCAGCCGCAATGTTGCAGCGTCAGCAGGCTTCGGCCATCATCGACGCCCGCAAGATGATCGTGGACGGCGCCGTCGGCATGGTGGAGCTCGCGCTCGAGCGTCTTAAGGAAAATAACACCATCGAGCTCGACGAGGAGCGCAAGGCCGCGATGGTTTCGAACCTTCTGGTGGTTCTCTGCGGCAACCACGATGCACAGCCGGTAGTCAACTCCGGTACGCTGTACTAAGGCCGCTTATTCCCCCATACTGACTAACTTTGTTCCAACAAGGAGATTTGCCCCATGGCTGAAAAAAAGCAAATCCCGCTCCGCCTTTCGGAGCCGTTGTACAATGCGATCGCCGCGTGGGCGGAGGACGATTTCCGGTCGGTGAACGGCCAGATTGAGTACCTCCTGACAGAGTGCGTCCGTCAGCGCAAGAAAAACGGAAGTCCGCGCCCGAAGGAGCTGGACGTTCCGCCGGAGATCGACATATCCTGACAACACCGAAGCGTTCACGCTTCCCAAGGAGAAAACACCATGAGAGTAAGATTACGCAAGATCGATTACGCCGTTATGGGCGTGTGCCTGGCGGCTGCGATCGGGATGCTCCTCTACTACCTGATCAACAAGAACAACCTCCCCACGGAGGTTCCGATGCAATACTCGTTCACCGGCAAGATCCGGGCGACCGGAAGCCGCGGCAACCTGCTCACATTCCCGCTCTTACTGCTGTTCGCAGTGCCGGGACTCGCAGTGGTATCGATGTTCCCGTCCATGTGGAACATTCCGTTTGCCAAGGTGACGGAGGAAAATGTCGGTCGCGTCAGCGCCTGCATCCGCAACATGCTGGACATCATGACGATCGTGATGACCGCGGTCTTCACGACGATCTTCATCTGCCAGGCGCGCGGCACCAATGCGCCGGCATTCATCCTTCCCCTGATGCTTGTCATCTTCCTGGTCGACATCATCTTCTGGGGGATCCGGACATCAAAAAACGCATAAACCGCACAAAACGCAACGCATATCAAAGCAACGAAAATGCCTCCCGCTCGGGAGGCATTTTCATTGTCAATAGATCAGTTTTCTGCGGACTCATCGCCCTCGGGCTCCTCCCCGGTCACCAGCCATGGCAGGAGCTTCACCCGGTACGGGACACCGTCATTTTCCGCGACATACACCGCTTCCGGAGCATCCGCGGGGATCAGCACGTCCTTGCGCTGGCGAAACGGCCACAGGAGCGCGGTGCGCACGCAAAGGATCGTCCGCTCGCCGGCGATGCGCACCTTGACGCGCGCGATCTTCTCCGCCGAGGACAGCGATTCCAGATGCACCGATGTGCCCTCTTCTGTTCGTTCCTTTACATGGACCAGGATATTTCCCATATCAGATTACCTCTTGATCACGACGAACTGCTGCTGGAGCTGCTGCTGCTCGAGCCGCCGCTGATCGTCTCCGCGGAGACTGCGACGTTCGCGCCGTTCGCGGTGTGACGCTTCACTGCGGATACGTTGTCGCCGACATAAGCCTTGGCAACCGACTTCTTGGTCGCGTAGCCGGAGATCTTCTTAATGTTCTTGGAAAGCGTAGCCGGGGTCGGGATCAGACCGGCCGAGAGCTTCTTGTTGGACGGGCAAACCTGATTCCAAGCCTGCGTTGCAAACCACGAGCAGTTCTTCGTGAGCGTCCACTTGTTGTTGCTCTCCATCGTGGAGTTCACCTTGTTCAGCTTGGTCTGCGTGAGGCGGATCGTGAGCGAAACGCGGCTCGAATAGCCGTCGCCGTGCTCAATGCCGTACGCCTCGAGGTTGATGTAGATCCCGAGACCGTCGTTCTTGTTGCCGAACGTACCGACGGTGATGCCCTTGCCGGGAGCTACCGTGTTCCCGAGCACAACGATGTTCTGGTTGGAAATGTTCTCAAAATA
Source organism: Lachnospiraceae bacterium (assembly GCA_017551165.1). GTDB lineage: Bacteria > Bacillota > Clostridia > Lachnospirales > Lachnospiraceae > ISDg. The sequence continues at coordinate 5,274 of JAFZMO010000075.1, read as the reverse complement.
CAGGAATGCGTGCGTGCCAACCCCGAGCACACCGCCGCTGCCGTCCGAGAAGATCGTCATTTCCACGACCTCGGCCTCCGCCGCCTGCGCCTGCTTGGCGTTCGGCAGGAAGCACAACAGAACTACGGCGAAGATCGCCAACAAACGAAATACCTTCTTCATTGTACACCCTCCCTATCTCAATATAATAAATTAGGTGGAGATTCCACTAGGAAATCCTCCACCTAATAAACTATCATATTCAATAGGTCAAGTCAATTGCATCGGCTCTTACATTTCTGTAATACCCGTCTACCGATACAGATTTCTCCACTCGAGATCACCGTTGTTCATGCCCTTGAGGAGCATCTCCGCGGTCGCGATGTTCGTCGCGAGCGGAATGCTGTACTCATCGCACAGCGGGATCACATAATTGAACTGTACTTCGTAGTTGACGGCGCGGTCGGTATTCCGCAGGAAGATCACAAGATCCAGCTGGTTCTGCTCGATCATCATCGCGAGCTGCTGCTCTCCGCCGAGACTTCCCGACAAAAACTTATGAATGTGCAGGTTCGTCGCCTCCTCGATCATGCGCCCGGTGACGCCGGTCGAGTACAGTTCATGCTTGCACAATATTCCCTTATATGCGATGCACAGGTTCTGCATCAATGCTTTTCGCGTATCATCCGCAATCAATCCGATATTCACAATACACCCCTCGCTTTCCCAAATAACGCGCACACCCCAAATGCACTCCAAAACTAAGACAACTATATCATAAATACCCCGTTCTCGTCAATTTGACATTTGCGGTTTTCTGACGTCGGATTTCAGCAAAAACAGAGAAAACTGCAAAATTGTGTTTCATTTTTCGGAAAATGAGAAAAAAGTGCTTGCATTTATTTTTTTATGGGCTACAATCGGTGAGGATTGCCGAGAGACATCGGCGTCTTTTTTTGCGCATGTTCGTTTTTTCTTACCGCTGCGAGGTGCGGATATGGGTTACGAAGTATTTCTTGATCTTGCATTGATCATTATTTTTGCAAAAGTGTTCGGCATCCTTGCCAGAAAATTGAAAGCACCGCAGGTTGTCGGCGAGATCCTCGCCGGTCTCCTGCTCGGACCGGCCATTCTCGGCTGGGTACAGGCCTCGGAGTTTCTTGCAACCATGGCGGAGATCGGCGTAGTTCTTCTCATGTTCTCCGCAGGACTTGAGACCAACCTGCGCCAGCTCGCGCGCTCCGGCCTTGTCGCGACGCTGATCGCCTGCTTCGGCGTGGCGATCCCGATGGCGGGCGGCACGGCGCTGTACATGCTCTATTACGGTGTGCACTCATTTTCCGGGCCTGCGTTCCATGAGGCGATCTTCATCGGCTGCATCATGACTGCAACAAGCGTCGGCATCACCGTCGAGGCGCTGCGCGAGATGGGCTACTTAAAGGGCCGCGTCGGCACGACCATCTTAAGCGCCGCCATCATCGACGACGTCATCGGAATCATTGTGCTCACGTTCGTGCTTGGCTTAAAGGACGAGTCCTTGAGCCCGCTCACGACGATCCGCAACACGGTGCTCTTCTTCGCCGCTGCGTTCGTGCTCGGCTACGTATGCTACCGCCTGTTCCGCAAATACGACCAGATGCACCCGCACACGCGCCGCATCCCGATCGCGGGACTCGCGCTGTGCCTCCTGATCTCCTACTCCGCCGAAAAATTCTTCGGCATTGCGGACATCACGGGCGCATTTGTCGCCGGTATCATCCTGTGCAACATCCGCGACTCGAAGTACATCGCCGAGAAGATGGACATCAACTCCTACATGCTCTTCGGCCCTGTCTTCTTCGCCTCGATCGGTATCAAGACCTCGATCGACACGATGAGCGTGAGCCTTCTTGTCTTCTCGGTATTGTTCGTCATCGTCGCGATGGTCACGAAGGTCATCGGCTGCGGTGCCATGGCCAAGATGTGCAAGTTTAAGAACAACGAGGCGCTCAAGATCGGCTGCGGTATGATGACACGCGGCGAGGTTGCGCTGATCATCTCCCAGAAGGGCCTGAAGGTCGGCCTGATGACGTCGGACTATTTCACGGCCGTCATCCTGCTGATCATCGTCTCCTCGATCGTCACGCCGATCACCCTCAAACTGTGCTTCAACAAGTGGAAGGACACGGAGTGTGAGGAGGCCGCTTCGGAAGAGGCCGTTTCGGACGATGCGACCGCTTCGGAAAATGAGGCTGCTCCGGCCGAGGCAACGGAAGCTCCCGAAGACAACGCTGCTAAGGCGTGATCACAAAAGTAAACCAACAAAAACACGGACCGTCGTTTCCACGCGAAACAGCGGTCCGTTTTCATTTTCCGTAATTCTATTGATCAACCAAGCGCAACATCCAAAGCCATCATCACCGTGAATCCGGCCGAGAACATCAGCACGCCGATGTTGGTGTGCTCTCCGGCGGACATCTCCGGCACAAGTTCCTCCACCACGACATACATCATGGCTCCGGCCGCGAAGCTCAGCAGATACGGCATCGTCGGCACCAGCAGGGCCGCCGCCAGGATCGTGAGCGCGCCGAAGATCGGCTCCACTGCGCCCGAGAGCGCACCGTCGCGGAACGCCGCGAGACGGCTCTTTCCGTTTGCGTGCAGGGGCATCGAGATGATCGCACCCTCCGGGAAATTCTGGATCGCGATACCGATCGACAGCGCAAGCGCCGCGCCGATCGTGATCTCCGCGTTGTCCGCGAGGAAACCCGCGTAGACAACGCCGACCGCCATACCCTCGGGGATATTGTGCAGAGTCACCGCCAGCACCATCATCGTTGTCTTGGCGAAATTGCTGTGAAGACCTTCGGGCTTATCGCTGTCCACATGCAGATGCGGGATGACCGAGTCGAGGAACAACAGAAGCAACACGCCGCACCAGAAACCGATAACCGCAGGCACAAACGCCCAGCGTCCCTTGCCTGACGCCTGCTCCATCGCAGGGATCAGCAGGCTCCAGATGGATGCTGCCACCATCACGCCCGCCGCGAAACCGCTCAGCGCACGCTGCACCTTCTCATTCAACTGTCCGCGCATAAAGAACACGCAGGCCGCACCGCCCGCGGTGCCCGCGAACGGGATCAGCAATCCGAGAATGACATCCTTACTCCACATAGTCGCCGCCTTCTTTCCGGTTAGTCTGCGCTAACCATCTGAAGTATAGCACTTTTTCCGGAGAAAAACAATTCCGACTTCCTGTTCGCCGGGTCAGTCCTGCATTTTCCGCAAAATATCCCCCTTGCGGAACAAGCTGCCCTTCACTTCCTCACGGATCGGCTGAAGTTGGCCCTGTTTGATCAGGTAGGACAGATTCTGCCGCGAGCACTCGAGCAACTCACAACTCTGCGAGGTATCGAGCGCATTGTTCGTGACGTAAGAAACGAAGTCATCCGGGCGCAGCGGGATCAGGGTTCCGGTCTCGTACAGCACTGACGCCGGAATATCATAGGCGTCATCGAGCGTCACACAATAGCCGTCCGTCCCGACCTTGGCGGAGCGAAGCAGCTCCGGATTGTCCGGGATCTGCAGTTCTTCGTTGTCCCAAAGCTTTAAGAAACTTACTTTTCGGACAGTATCGTCCGCGAAAAAGCAGATCCAATAGCCGTGCTCTGACACCAGACAGTCCGTTAGGTTCTTCTTTCGGCGCTCTGTTACGTATCCCGGCAAAGCATCGATCTTGCGGATGATCATGCTGTCTTGCGGACATCGCCCCTCCGTGATCTCCAGCAGTTTCATCTCGTCGTACTCTTTTAGCTTATGCGCAGACAAGATCGCCTGAATATTCTGCCGCTCACTCGGAACCACGCGTCCTTTTACCCAGAGAAAACTGATATCGCGGGGGATCGTGTATACACCGCGCTTGACCAATGCAGTCAGAAGAAGCGGCGCCGTCCACTCGTCCAAGTTCGGCGCCAACTCAATAACGAAACTTTTCTCCTTCTCATAGTAAAGCAATACTCCAATCGACAGGTCATTTTCCTGATCATAAATCTCATACGTTTTCATTGATTTCACTCTCCAACGATGTGTATCGCTTGTAGATCATACGCCAAATCGTATCAAGGAATGTCTCCGACAACACGCCGTCCAATCCTGCTAGCAAAGTCGCCTTGTCCTTCTTCTGCAATTTCCCCGGAAAAATGTCTTTCCGGCCTCTCAACAGTTTCAGATTGTCTTTGCACGAGAAACTTCCGATGAAATTTTGGCATTTTCGATCCACCATGACATCAAACTTCTTTGCTTCCTCGTCCGTCGCACAGGAATACAGAAGCGACAATCCGTGATCAAACAACGGAGCAATTCTCGTGGTGTGCGCTCGCATATTGCGCAACACCTCAATGTTGGCCCCGTGCCGGTCACGATTCCGGATGATGTAATCAACTGCGATCATCGTATCTACATAATCCTTCCAACCGTTTCGCACGCAAAAATCATAGCGTGATTCCCCGGGCAATGCATTAAGGCGGTAATAATCATCGAGCGCCACCTTGCTCTCGCCGCGCTCCTTAAAATCCGCGGACGCACACAGGTACGTTTCATACGTCTTCCCCTCCACGCGGATATCTGCATGAATCAGATCATACGATAAATGCTCAACATCAAGAATTGTCAGCAATCGATCCACGACGATCTCGTTGACGCACTCGTGTCCGACCACTCCCCTCACCGGATCAAAGTTGGACAATTTATAATATATCTTCTCACCGGACAGCGACGATTCCGCTTTCAGGAACGTCCCGACCGTACCGCTGGAATTGCGCAAATGCGACCACCGCAGATAAGTCAGGTCCTGTTTCTCTCTCCATACCGTTCCGTTCATGACTTCTCCTCTCTATTCGACGCACGTCAAATATTGTCTTGTCAACATAGTATCATTTTATTTGACGCGCGTCAAGTATGACTATCTTTGCGTAAAAAAGTTGCAGAACGGTAACCGACACCGCTCTGCAACTTCCCTGTATGCTTTTCTGTGGGTTACATGCTCATCCGGTAGATCGCGAGCATATCCTGCTCGTTCAGTTTCCGAGCCGAGCCCATCTCGCCGCCGACACCGACCGCGCATTTGTGTGCCATGAGCACGAGATCCTCCTCGGTCGCCTTGACGCCGAGCTCGCGGAGGTTCGTGGGCATCTTGATCTCACGGTAGAAGTCCTCGACCGCCTCGATGCCGCGGAGAGCGATCTCCTCGTCGGTGCCCTCGTTCGCGACGCCCATCACGTTGATCGCGAAGCGCTTGAAGCGCGGCAGGCAGTTCTT
>JAFZMO010000074.1 GCA_017551165.1 Lachnospiraceae bacterium | reverse complement strand
CCCGAACGTGCATGTCGTGCTGAAGAAGTACACCGACTACGCGATGATCTACCAGGACGTCATCACGAACATCGCGACGGACACGACGCCGAACGTGTGCATCACCTACCCCGACCACATCGCGACGTACCAGAAGGGCAATAACGTCGTCGTCAACCTCGACAGCCTGATGTATGACGTCAACTACGGTCTCGGGGGCAGCAAGCTTCTCTTCGACGGCCCCACCGCAGAGGAGATCGTGCCGAAATTCCTCGACGAATGCCGCATCGGCGGCTCGGTCTACGCGCTGCCATACATGCGCTCCACGGAAGCGCTGTACATCAACAAGGATCTCGTGACGAAACTCGGCTACGACATCCCCGACATTGTGACGTGGGATTATGTCTGGGAGGTTTCGGAGGCCGCCATGGCCAAGGACGGCGACACGTTCGTTGTCAACGGCCAGACGACACTGATCCCGTTCATCTACAAGTCCACCGACAACATGATGATCTCGATGCTCTGGCAGAAGCACGCGGATTACTCCGACGACGAGGGCCATGTCCTTCTCTTCAACGACGACACGAAGGACATCCTCTACTCCATCGTGCCCCACGCCAAATCCCGTGCGTTCTCAACGTTCAAGATCTCGAGCTACCCGGGCAACTACTTAAACGCCGGCCAGTGCATTTTCGCCATTGACTCCACGGCGGGCGCCACCTGGATGGGCACCGACGCGCCGAACTCCGACATCTGCTCCGACGATATCCGAAGCTTCGAGACCGTCGTGCGGCCGATCCCGCAATACGACACATCGGATCCGTACATGATCTCCCAGGGCCCGTCGCTGTGCATCTTCAACAAGGAGGATGAGGGCGAGGTCATGGCTTCGTGGCTGTTCATGCAGTTCATGCTCACGAACGAGGTTCAGATTTCCTACTCCCAGACCGAGGGCTACGTCCCGGTCACGACAAAGGCGCAGGAAAGCGAGGAGTACAAGTCGTATCTCGCCGCCGAGGGCACGGACAACACGCTCCACTACGCCGTGAAGATCCAGGCTGCGAAGCTTCTGCTCGACAACATCGACCACACCTTCGTGACTCCGGTATTTGCCGGTTCCGCCTCCGTGCGTGAAGCCGCGGGTGAGCTCGTGGAAAATGTCACCCGCTCCGTACGGCGCAAGAAAACCGTCGACGATGCCTTCATCGCACAACTCTACGAGGACACGGCGGCTCTCAAGCACCTCGACCAGATCACGGTGACCGAGGCGGACAACCGCGCCGCAGGAGCGCTTCCGAAGGCCTCAAAGGTACTGCTGATCGCGCTTGTCGTAACGTGGATTGGACTGATTGTTATATATTTTATGAGAAGAAAGCACAACAATTAGTAAAATTGACACTATTTATTTTTCGCGATTCTCTGTATAATATGGACGTACGCGGTTATGAAGCGCGAGCCTCATTTTCCGCATAACCAGTCGCGGCGGATATGCGTATGTCCGCTGCACAGCTTAAGACAAAAAGGAGAATGACAATGAAAAAGTTATTCGCAGTTCTGGCGATCCTTGTTTTGTCTCTCGGTCTTCTCGCCGCATGCGGCAAGGACAACAAAACTGAGACGCCTACCAACACGCCTACTACGGCAGCTACCGAAGCTCCGAAGGATACCCCTACGGAAGCTCCTGCTACCCCTACGGAAGTTCCCGCAACTCCCACTCCTACGGAAGCTCCTTTCGATCCCGCAGCCAAGGGCGAGGGCGTTATGACCTACGCTCAGTACGATGCGGCAGCGGACGATGACGAGATCGTGATCGAGTGCTTCGTTCAGGCTCATCAGTCCTGGTGGGACAACAAGATCACCGTTTACGCGGCTGATCCCGACGGCGGTTACTTCATCTACAACATGACCTGCTCCGAGGAGGATGCAGCGAAGCTTGTTCCCGGCACGAAGATCAAGGTTACCGGTTTCCGCGCGACCTGGGCAGGCGAGAAGGAAGTTGCAGCGGACGCAACCTTCGAGATCCTTGAGGGTTCCTACATTGCTCCCGCTGTTGACGTTACCGCTCTTCTCGGCACGGACGAGCTTGTGAAGAAGCAGAACCAGTTTGTTACGTTCAAGAACCTTACCGTTGTAAGCGCTGCTACCTACAAGCATGACGGCTCGGGCCAGCAGGGCGACGACCTTTACTTCAAGGTTTCCGACGGCAAGGATGTTTACACCTTCACCGTTGAGTCCTATCTCTGCGGCAAGGACACCGACGTTTACAAGGCAGTTGAAGGCCTGAAGGCCGGCGACATCGTTGATCTTGAGGGCTTCCTCTACTGGTACAACGGTGTGAACCCGCACATCACCAAGGCTACCGTGACCGGCAGCATCAACGCCAAGAGCGAGGGTGTTATGACGCACGAGCAGTTTGTTGCAGCTGCTGATGACGATGAGATCACCATCGAGTGCTACGTTCAGGATCATCAGTCCTGGTGGGAAGACAAGATCACCGTTTACGCGGCAGACGCAGACGGCGGTTACTTCATCTATGAGATGACCTG
>JAFZMO010000073.1 GCA_017551165.1 Lachnospiraceae bacterium | reverse complement strand
TGCTGGATCGGAGGGGGATGTTGGATGGTCCTGACACGAATTTTTTAAGAAAAATGAGCTTTTCGTTCAGTAGAGCGTAAGGAAAACATAAAAACATCGCGATTTTGGAGCGTTTCCAAAATCGCGATTGTCTTCAGTCTGGCGGCGCCGGGAGATTCCTCCCGACGCCGTTTTTTGTTTCATTCTTTTGTTTCTCAGACTTTTCGCTGTCTCAGTCGTCCGCCGTATTCGGACCGTCTTCGATCTCTTCCTCGGCGCTCAGCGATTTCAGCAGTCCGACGATGATCTCGGTCGCGTCCGACGTAGGGCTCGCCGCCATGGCGTCGATATACCGCTGCCGGTTGCGATACAGTTCCTTCACCGCCTCCGTCAACACCTCGGGCGTGGTCTCCGACTCCTGCAGCACCATGCTGAAATCCTGCTTCTCGAACGACTCCGCGTTGAGGATCTGGTCGCCCCGACTCGCCTCCGCGGAGAGCGGGATCAACAGGTTCGGCTTATGCAGCGCGAGCAGTTCACAGATCGCGTTGGCGCCTGCGCGCGAGATCACAAGGTCCGCCATCGCAAGCACGTCCTTCATTTCCCGATCACAGTATTCCCGCTGCTCGTAGCCCTCCATCTGAACGGAGGTATCCATTTTCCCCTTGCCGCACAGGTGCAGGATGTCAAACTCCGGCAACAGCTTCGGGAGCGCCGCGCGAACCGCCTCGTTGACGCGAACCGCGCCGGTGCTGCCGCCCACGACCAGGATGACCGACTTGCTGCCGTCAAATCCGGCGTACGCAAGGCCCGCCTCGCGGGTTCCCGTGAACAGCTCCTTGCGGATCGGCGTGCCCGTGTGGATTCCCTTGCCCTTCACGTGTGAAAGTGTCTCCGCAAAATTGCAGCACACCTTCGTCGCGTAGCGGATGCTCAGCTTGTTCGCAAGCCCCGGCGTCATGTCCGACTCGTGGATGACCGTCGGGATCTTGGCCTTGCCGGCCGCGATCACCACAGGCACCGACACGAAACCGCCCTTCGAGAACACCACCGACGGCTTGAGCTCCTTCAGGATCTTCTTCGCCTCGTGGTATCCGTGCTGTACGCGGAACGGATCCGTAAAATTCTTCATAGAAAAATACCGGCGAAGCTTGCCGGAGGAAATCCCGTAGTAGGTGATCCCCAATTTTTCGATCAATTCCTTCTCGATCCCGGTCTTGGAACCGATGTACGCGATCTCAAAGCCCTCTTCCTTCAGGCGATCGATCAGCGCGATGTTCGGCGTCACATGGCCTGCCGTGCCGCCGCCCGTAAGTACGATCTTCTTCATTCTGTCCGATAAAATGGCAAATGCCGAAGCATTTGCCATCTTCCTCTCTTTCTTTTGTTCGGTTGTGCCGATATCAGTTTTGTGCCTTGTATGCCAGCAGTGCCTTCGCCAACTGGTCCGGGCAGGACGTCGACTTGTAACCGCAGCGAATGCCCTGAAGCTTGTCGATCACTTCATCCACCGGAAGCCCTTCCACGAGCCGTCCGATCCCCTGCAGGTTGCCATTGCAACCGCCCATGTAAACAACATTGCGCACAACCTTAACTCCGTTCTCCTCTACAACATCATACGAGATCTGCGAAGAACAGGTTCCGCTTGTCTTATAATTCATTTCATACCTCCGTGAGTCCGTTCAGACTCACTCTCTATATAGCACAAACGCAGGAAAAAGGCAAGCAGTTTCGCAACCGGCAAGGCTGTTCGCAGATCACAGGTTCATCCGGCGGTTCCTCACGAACACTACGCAACAGATCGCGGAAAATGCGACCAGCAAAAGTCTCACGTAAACCGCCTTTTCGATGGTGTCATCCGTCTTCGGGGGCGCCATCTCCGTCGGCGGCGAATCCACAACCGGCACGGACGGCGTCGGTGTCCTGCTCGGCTTCGGCGTCGGTGTCCTCGTTGGCGTCGGTGTATTCGACGGTGTCGGAGTGTTTGTCGGCGTAGGAGTCTTTGTCAGCGTTGGAGTCGGTGAACTCGTGGGCGACGGCGTACTCGAAGGCGATGGTGTACTTGTCGGCGTAGGCGTGCTTGTCGGCGTCGGTGTATCAGTCGGAGTCGGCGTACTTGTCGGCGTCGGCATCGGAGTATCCGTGGGTGTCGCCGGAACCGGTGTTGGCGTCAATGTCGGTGTTTCCGTCGGTGTCAGAGTAGGCACCGACGTGGGTGTCGGTGTCATTGTTTCCGTCGGAATCGGCGTCGGCGTCTCCGTAGGTGTCAGCACCGGTGTCTCCGTCGGCGTAGGCGGAGTTTCCGTCGGACTCGGTGCGGGGCTCTCTGTCGGGCTCGGCGTCGGACTCTCCGTCGGCGTCATCACCGATCTCAGCACCATCTCCGGAGTTGGTGTCGGCGTCTCTGTGGGCGTCGGTGTCGGTGTATCCGTCGGCGTAGGCGTCGGTGTATCCGTTGGTGTGGGTGTATTCGTTGGTGTCGGCGTTGGCGTATTCGTCGGAGTTGGTGTCGGTGTGTTCGTCGGCGTCGGTATCGGTGTATTGGTAGGTGTCGGCGTCGGTGTGTTCGTCGGCGTCGGTGTCGGTGTGTTCGTAGGTGTTGGTGTCGGTGTGTTCGTCGGCGTCGGCGTCGGTGTATTCGTCGGTGTCGGCGTCGGTGTGTTCGTAGGTGTCGGCGTCGGTGTGTTCGTAGGTGTCGGTGTCGGTGTATTCGTCGGCGTAGGCGTCGGTGTATTCGTAGGAGTTGGTGTCGGCGTGTTCGTCGGCGTCGGCGTCGGTGTATTCGTAGGTGTCGGCGTAGGTGTATTCGTAGGTGTTGGTGTCGGCGTGTTCGTCGGCGTTGGTGTATTGGTCGGCGTCGGAGACGGCGTGTTTGTCGGCGTCGGCGCTGCCACGCCTCTGTAGCTGACTGTGGCCGCGGCCTGCTTCGCTGCGCCCTCCTCCAGACACGTCACATACAACTTCTGATAGGAACTGCTGGAGCATCCCATGTAGATCAGTGATATGTCCGCCCGGTTCGACACGCCGGAGAACTGAACGCTGACGGAACGCCCGCCCAGGGAAGCTGACGCAGGCCAGGAAAAGGTTACGATCTCACCATCCGTGACTTTGACCGTATCGGAGGATGAGAACGTCCCCTTATGCTTGGAATACATGATACTGCTGCAGCTGAGCGCGCTGCTTTTTCCCTGCGCATCCGTAACCGTGATCTTCTCAAGAACCGCGTAGTCACACGGCAGACTCTGCGCACTGTCCTGCAGGTTTACGCGTACGGCAAGAGTGAATCTCTGCGAATCCGCAGTACTCACCGGCTGGGTGGAGGACGTCTTCGTCACGGTCAGGGCAAATGTCGGTGCATAGCCGCTGTCGGCAAGCTTGAACAGCCACATTGCGGCGTTGTACACCTTCCGTGCCGCCGCGCTGTCGGCAGCCTTGACACGCTTTTTGTACGGGTCGAGGCTCTCAATGACATGGTAATCCTTGCTCGGCTCGCAAGCCTGCCGATACGCCATCCAAAAACGGATGGCGATCTGCGTCACCGCCTGCGCGTCCGTCGCATTGAACGAATACTCTCCGTTGTCGCCGAACACAGTGCTGTACGGGTATCCGAGTCGAAAGATCGTCTTTAGGCCGTTGGCTGTCTTCGTGCTGTATCCGGGCGCTGTGACCACACGGTACGTCTGTCCGCTCGGACTGCCCAGCGCAGACTCCAGGCAATATGCGACGTACTGCTCATTCGGTTTCCCCTTCGGATAGACATAGTGCAGCGCATTCCAATTCGAGCTCCACGTCGAGCTCCCGCTCGTCTGTACAAGCAGGTACTTCGGCGTCTCGGAATCGGGTCGCGTCTGCCCGTACATCTGCGTGTCGGCGGCCTCCGCCGACCTCACGCCGAACGGCCCTCGTTCTCCCAACCGGGCAAGCGTCCCCCACCCGGAGGTTTCTCCCCACACGACGGCTCCCGCCGTCACTGTCAGCAGAAAAGCCACGACAAGAAAGGCTGCGAGAGCCCGGCTGCGATACAACTTCTTCATGCGATTTCTCCCCCTGTCTCTTGGTTTCGTTCGGAAAATGCTCCTGAGATACCGGCCGCTTGTCTCGCATGTCATCAGAGGATGCACAGAACGTACCCGCGAGCTTCCGGGCGGCCGGCGCAGACGCGTGCGCTCGCCGGTTTTCCTCCCAAGCCCGGTCGCAGCGCCGCGATAGACGGTACCTAAATCATAGCAAACCCGGGGCAAAAAAAATGTGGAAAACGCCCTGCCCGGCAAAGCATTTTCCACAAGATTTCAGTCCGACGCGCGGACGTAAATTTTTCGATTTTCGCAAACTGTACAAATATCGGGGGTGAAATTTTACGAGGGATTTTTATGGCCCTCCCGCTCCCTGTAAGGAGCCCTATCGGATCAATCCTCCGGATATCCCATCGGGTTCATCGTCTGCCAGCGGAATCCGTCGCGGCACATGTCGTCGATCGTCTTCTCCGCACGCCAGCCGAGAAGCTCCGCCGCCTTATCGGCGTTCGCATAGCAGATCGGAAGGTCGCCGGCGCGGCGAGGTCCGATCACATGAGGGATCTTCACATTATTCACGCGCTCGAAAGCATTGACGATCTCCAGCACGCTCGTGCCGTTGCCGGTGCCGAGGTTGATGATCTCCGCGCCCTTGTGCGTCTCTGCAAAAGGAACCGCTGCCACATGGCCCCTCGCCAGATCAACCACGTGAATGTAGTCGCGGATGCAGGTGCCGTCCGGGGTGTCGTAATCATCGCCGAACACGGTCAGAAGCTCTCTGCGTCCGACTGCGACCTGCGTGATGTACGGGAAAATGTTGTTCGGTACGCCCTGCGGATCCTCGCCGATCATGCCGCTCTCGTGCGCGCCGATCGGGTTGAAGTAGCGAAGCAAAACCGCGGACAACTCCGGATCCGCCTTGGCGGCATCCATGAGGATCTGCTCGATCATCCATTTGGTCCAGCCGTACGGGTTCGTGCACATGCCTCGCGGCATCGTCTCATACAGAGGCATCGTGTCGTTTGTGCCGTATACGGTCGCGGAGGAGCTGAACACGAACTTGTGGCAGCCCGCCTCCTTCATCACCTCGAGAAGTGTCAACGTCGCATCGAGGTTGTTGCGGTAGTACATCAGCGGCTTGGCCACCGACTCGCCGACAGCCTTCATGCCCGCAAAATGAACCACCGTATCGATGTTCTGCTCCGCGAAAAGCTTCCGCAGAGCCTCCTTGTCACACACATCGATCTTGTAGAAGGGGATCGTCTTCCCCGTGATCTTCTCCACTCGGCGAACCGCCTCTTCCTTCGCGTTGTAGAGGTTGTCCGCGATCACGACCTCATATCCGGCGTTTAAGAACTCAACCGCCGTATGGGTCCCGATGTAGCCGGCTCCGCCGGCAAGCAGTATTGCCATACTCTTCTCCTTTTCTGTTTGAGGGGACATTTTCCGTACGGTCCTCACTCAATCTCTGTTTTTTTCGAGCTCACGATGGCTCACAACGACGCGCTGTCCCACACTCTTCATGCGTGCCGCAAGCGCCTCCGCAAAGCACACGGAACGGTGCTGTCCGCCGGTGCAGCCGAACGCGACAACCAGCTCGCGCTTGCCCTCCTTGCGGTAGAGCGGAAGCAAAAAGTCCAGGAGCGAAAGGATCCGCTCCAGAAGGTCCCGGCTCTCTTCAAACTGCATCACATAGTCGCGAACGCACGCCTCCAGGCCGGTGTGGTCCTTGAGCTCCTCCACGTAATACGGGTTCGGCAGGCAACGCACGTCGAAAACCAGGTCCGCGTCCGCCGCGATGCCTTCCTTGAAGCCGAAGGACATGCTCCGGATCAAAATGGAATCCGAATCCGGCTCCTCGGAGAGAATGCTCATGATCTTCTCCCGAAGCTGCGCCGGTTTGATGGTCGAGGTGTCGATCAGGTAGTCGGACTGCACGCGGATGCGCTTCATCCAGTCGCGCTCCTGCGCGATCGCCTGCTCGTAGGAGAGATTCGTGTCCTCCATCAGCGGGTGACGGCGCCGCGTGAGCTTGTAGCGCTGCAGCAGCACCTGCGTATCACAGTCGAGGAACATGATGTGATACGGGTAGCGGCGGCGCGAGAGCTCCTCCATCGCCTGATAAAAATCCCCAAAAGTATCTTTGCCACGGATGTCGACAACCGTGGCAATTTTCTTTTCTTCTTTATTGTCGGTCATGCCGTACAAGTCTGCAAAACTGACGAGAAACTTCGCCGGCAGATTGTCGACACAATAGTACCCCATATCCTCCAGCGCATTGATGGCAACCGATTTGCCGGCGCCGGACAAACCCGTGATAATGACCAGTGCCATACCGCCTCCGATCCGCCGACGCCCTTGCGACGGCTGTTATGGTTCGGTAAATCCTTCAATCAGCCCTTGCCGGCAACACGCAGCCGGATCAGCGCTCTGCGGAGCGCCAGCTCCGTGCGGTCGTAGTTGATACCGGTCTCGGACTTGATCCTTCTCTCGGCGCGGATCTTCGCCTCCTCCGCACGGTGCACGTCGATCTCCTCCGGCCACTCGCACGCCTCCGACAGGACGACGATCTCGTCCTGAAGGATCGTTGCAAAGCCCTCGAGGAGCGTTGCCTCGCGCGTCTCACCGTCCTTCGTGATGCGCAGGATCCCCGGCGCGACCACGACTGTCAACGGCACGTGGTTTTTGTACACGCCGATCTCGCCTTCGGTTGTGGTAAACTCTACCAGCTCTGCGTCGCCCTCGAAAAATACTCTCGTCGGCGAGTACACCTTGAGCCGGATATATCGCTCATCTGCCATACGTCACTCACTCTCTGTCGCGCGCACGCTCCACTACGTCTTCGATACCGCCGGCATTCAGGAAATAGCTCTCCGGAATGTCGTCGTGCTTGCCCTCGAGGATCTCCTTGAAGCCCTGGATCGTCTCGGAGAGCGGCACGTATTTGCCGGGAAGACCGGTAAACTGCTCCGCCACATGGAACGGCTGGGACAGGAAACGCTGTACCTTGCGGGCACGCGCCACCAACAATTTTTCGTCCTCGGACAACTCGTCCATACCGAGGATCGCAATGATATCCTGAAGTTCCTTGTATCTCTGCAGGATCTCCTGCACGCCGCGCGCTACCTTGTAGTGCTCGTCGCCGACCACTCTCGGGTCGAGGATACGGGACGTCGAATCCAGCGGGTCTACGGCCGGGTAGATACCGAGCTCCACGATGGAACGGGACAAAACGGTCGTCGCATCGAGGTGCGCGAATGTCGTTGCAGGCGCCGGGTCCGTCAAGTCATCGGCAGGCACGTAAACGGCCTGAACCGAGGTGATGGAACCGTTCTTCGTCGAGGTGATACGCTCCTGAAGAGCACCCATCTCCGTCTGCAGCGTCGGCTGGTAACCAACGGCCGAAGGCATACGGCCGAGAAGTGCGGACACCTCCGAGCCGGCCTGTGTGAATCGGAAAATGTTATCGATGAACAGGAGGACGTCCTTGCCGCCCTTGTCACGGAAGTACTCTGCCATCGTGAGGCCCGTAAGACCTACGCGCATACGAGCTCCCGGCGGCTCGTTCATCTGACCGAAGACCATGGTCGTCTTGTTGATAACGCCGGACTCGATCATCTCGTAGTAGAGGTCGTTACCCTCACGCGTACGCTCGCCTACGCCGGTAAATACGGAATAACCGCCGTGCTCGGTCGCGATGTTGGTGATCAGCTCCTGGATCAGGACGGTCTTGCCTACGCCGGCACCGCCGAAGAGACCGATCTTTCCACCCTTCTGATACGGGCAGAGAAGGTCGACGACCTTGATACCCGTCTCGAGGATCTGCGTCTCCGTCGACTGCTCCGCGAACTCCGGCGCCGGTCTGTGGATCGGATAGTACTCCACGTCCTTCGGAGGCTCCTTCTCATCGATCGGCTCGCCGAGGACGTTGAACATACGTCCGAGCGTCTCCTCGCCAACAGGCACCGTGATCGGTGCTCCGGTGGACTCCGCCTCCATGCCGCGCACGAGACCGTCGGTCGGTCCCATTGCGATGCAGCGCACGGTATCGTCTCCGAGGTGCTGTGCTACCTCGACGACAAGCGTGTCTCCGTCCTTTCTGCGGATCTTGATGGCATCATAGATCTCCGGAAGGTTGCCCTCCGTAAAACGGATGTCGAGGACAGCACCGATGATCTGCGTTATCTTACCAATGTTATTCTCCACGGTAGTATACTCCTTGAAAAATGTACTGAAAAACGCTTTGACACTATGTGTCGAGCGCGTTCTATCGCCAAGCCGCTACGCGCCTTGGCGGCTACGCAAATGCTCCGACACTATGTGTCGAGCGCGTTCTATCGCCAAGCCGCTACGCGCCTTGGCGGCTACGCAAATGCTCCGACACTATGTGTCGAGCGCATTTGCTCCGGCTATAATTTCTGTAAGTTCCTGTGTGATCGAGCTCTGGCGCGCACGGTTGTACGCAAGCTCGAGTTTCTCGATCATGTCGTTGGCGTTGTTCGTCGCGTTGTCCATGGCCTGCATACGCGCACCGTTCTCGCTCGCGTACGCCTCCATGATGGCGCCGAAGATCTCACCACTGACGTATTTGGGGATGATCATGCGAAGTGCTTCCTCCGGGTCGGGCTCGAAGTTCATCAGCGCCTCCGCCGTTCCCGGCTCGCCGTCCTCCGAACCGCCGACACCGATGTCGGCAGGCATCAGCTTCAGCATCGTAGCGACCTGGCTCACGGTGTTGACGAACACGGTGAACGCGATGTAGATCTCGCTCACGGTCCCATTTTCGAATGCATCCATGACATCCGCACTGATGTCCGAGGCGTCGCTGTAGAGCGGATTGTTCATCGTCTCCGAGTAATCCCCGGCAATCTCATATCCGCGCAGACGCAGCGCGTCGCGTCCCTTGCGTCCGACCGCGTAGATCAGCAGGTCTTCCTTGGGGATTCCGCAATTGAGCACCTGCTTGACGACGTTGGAGTTGTAGCCGCCGGCGAGACCGCGGTTGGAGGTGATAACGATCATCGCCTTCTTCGCAGTGCCGGTCTCCTTCGAATAATGCGCCCGGACCTCCGGCGTCGCGCGGTCAAACATCGTCACGATCGTCTGGTACAGGTGATTGAAGTACGGCTTCGCCTCCTCCGCGCGCCCGCGGGCCTTCTGCAGTTTGACGGTGGAGACGAGCTTCATCGCCTTCGTGATCTGCCCGGTGCTTCGGATGCTCTGCTTACGCCTTTTTATGTCTCTCATCGAGGCCATAAGTCACATGCTCCTTGTTGCTGTTACTACTTTGTGGTAAAGCCTTCCTTGGCCTGCTCGATCGCAAGCACGAGCTTCGGCTCGATCTCCTCGGTCAGAACCTTCTGCTCGCGGATCGTTTGGAAGATCTCGGGATACTGATTCTCGATCAGCTCGAACAAAACCTTCTCGTACTCGGCGATATCGGAAACCTCGATATCCAGCAAATGCTTCTTCGTCGCCGCGTAGATGATGACGATCTGCTTCTCGACTGCCATCGGGCGGTACTGCGGCTGCTTCAGGACTTCGCGGATGCGCTCGCCCTGTGCCAGCTTCTCCTTCGTGTCGGCATCCAGGTCGGATCCGAACTGGGAAAATGCTGCCAGC
>JAFZMO010000072.1 GCA_017551165.1 Lachnospiraceae bacterium | reverse complement strand
GGAAACAGTGATTCTTTGAATCAACTCTTTTTCGCGTCGATTTTCATCAATTCTGTTGAATGTGAAAAACTCCACAAAGTGCGTAAATACTAGGATTGTCAGGTATTTGTGCGTTGTAGTCCTACCACAGTCTCGACGTGCTTCGTGTACGGAAACATGTCGACCGGCTGGATCCGGCGGATCTTCCACCCGGACTTCTTGAAGAGCTCCAGGTCGCGCTTTAGCGTGTTGGGATCGCAGGACACATAGACAACCTTCGCGGGCCGCAGCTTGTTCACGGACTCGATGAACGCCGCGGTGCTGCCGCTGCGGGGCGGGTCCAGGATCACGACGTCCGCAGTCTCGCCCTCCGCCGCCATGTTCACCATGAAATCCCCGGCGTCCGCGCACACAAAGCGGGCGTTTTTGATCTCGTTGCGGCGCGCGTTGGCAACCGCGTCGCGCACGGCGTCACGGTTCAGCTCCACGCCGATGACCTCGAGCGCTCCCTTCGCCGCACACAGCCCGATCGTTCCGATGCCGCAGTAGGCGTCGATCACGCGCTCCGTGCCCGTGAGGGCCGCTGCGTCGATCGCCTGCTTGTAGAGCACCGCCGTCTGCTCCGAGTTGACCTGATAAAATGCGGACGGTGACAGCCGAAACCGCAGTCCGCACAACACATCCTCGATAAAGCCCTTGCCGTACAGCACGATGTTGCGCTCCCCGAGCACCATGCTGGTCGGGCGGTCGTTGATGTTGAGAACAACCGTCGTGACCTCGGGATGCCGGCGGCGCAGCTCCTTGACGAAGTTATTTTTCGAGGGAAATATAGGGTCCGTGATCACGAGAACGACCATGATCTCCCCGGTCGAAGCCGCCGTCCGGATGAGGGCGTGACGAAGAAGGCCGGTTCCCCGGTCCTCGTCGTAAATATGTATCTTGAACTGCCGCGCCATCTCGCTGAGTGTCTGCAGGATGGCCGTGGCCTTCTGATCCTCGATCATACAGCCGCGCACCGGAACGATGCGGTGGCTGTTCTCCTCGTAAATGCCGGTGTACACGTTGCCCTTGCGGTCGCGGCCGAAAACGCCGTGCACCTTGTTGCGGTAGTACTCCGGATGCTCCGCGGCGAGGATGGGCTCGACCTTGCCGAAGCCGCCGAGCAGCGTCCTCACGGTCTTCTGCTTGATCGCCAGCTGCTCCTCGTAGGGAACGCCCTGGTAATCGCAGCCTCCGCACCGGTTGGAATAGGGGCATTTTCCGATTGTTGCCATTCTCTTATCACCTTCTATTGTGTCGTTGCCTTCGCGTTCTCGACCGTATTGTGCGCCAGCAGGAATTCGATCACCTTCTCCTGCAGGAGTTCCACGCGCAACGCCTCGAGATCGACGTCCTGGATGAACTTGTTCCGGTCGCTGTATCCGTAAGCCTCCATGAGGATCGGCATCGCCTCCTCAAACTCCTCGGAGGTGATCTCGATATGCTCCTTCTCCGCGATTGCCAGAAGCACGAGGCTCTCCTTGATGGTCGCCTCCGCCGTGTCGCGGACCTTCTTGCGGAACGTCTTCTCGTCCATGCCGTAGTTCTTCTGCAGATACGCGCCGAGCTCCATCTGAAAATACTCGGCCTCTCTCGCAAAATAGTCCATGGACTGCCGGTATTCATCCTCGACCCGGTCGTCGAGCTTCGAGCCGAACTTTGCGCGCTCGACCACCGCCTTAACGATGGCATCCTCCGCCTCGGCGCCCTTCGCGTCGACCTTCAGGTCGAGATACTTCCCGAGCTTCTCCAGTTCCACCGGTTCCCTCAGCGCGCGGGATATCAGCCACCCCGCCAGCGCAACCAAAGCAGCGATGGCGATGCAGAGGATCAGGAAGCGTTTCCAGCCCCATTTTCCGTCTTTCTTTTTAAGCATCTTCTAATTTCTACTCCTGTCGTAAGAGCTGCACGATATTCTCCTTGGTCGGGGATTGTGAGCCCTCCTGCATACATGCGGCCGCCGAGACTGCCATCGCGTAGCGCACGATGTCGCGGAAGTACATGTTGGAGTCCAGGCAGTACGCGATCGCCGCCGTCATCGAGTCGCCGGCGCCCACGCGCGACTTCACCTCGATCTTCTTCGCCGGCACATGGACCGTCTCGAGTCCGTCGCAAAATACGGCTCCGTCGGAGCCGAGCGAAACCGCCACGAGCTTGATGCCCTTGGAGTTCAGGTCCGCCGCCTTCTCCTTCGCAAACTCGATGATCTCCTCGCTGGTCTCAAACCGCGTCTTCACATCGTAGAGCTCCATCAGCTCCTTTAAGTTGGGCTTGATGTAATCCGGCACCGCCTCCACGCCCTGCTTCAAAAGCGCGCCGCTCGTGTCCAGGAACACCTTGCAGCCGCACTGGTGCAGCATGTCGGTCATCTTCTTGTACGTGTCGTCCGGAACGCCCGCCGGCGCACTGCCGCTCAGCACGAACAGCGTTCCCGTCTTCGCATGGCGCTTGATCCGGCCGAACAGATCCTCCAGCTCACCCGGAGTGACATTCGGGCCGGGCTCGTTGAACTCCGTCATGCCGAACTCGCTGCGCACCTTGAGGTTGCAGCGCGTCTCGCCGGAGATCGCAACGAAATCCGCCATGATCATCTGCTTCTGCAGCTTGGTGCGGATCGTCTCACCCATGTTTCCGCCGACCAGGCCGATCGCCATGTTGGGCTTGTTGAGCACGCGGAGCGTCTTGGAGACATTGATTCCCTTGCCTCCCTCGTCGATCCGGATATTTTTCAGGCGGTTCACACCGCCGATGATCAGTTCATCCACATCCGCCGTCTTGTCGATGGCGGGGTTCATCGTCACCGTCACTATCATGCGTCAGCTTCCTCCCGTTTCGGTCTCCCCCCGAATGTGTAATCGGTGTACTCCGGCAGATCGTGTCTGCGGAACAGATAGTCTCTGTACTCCTCAATCGCCTCCGCAGCCGGCTCCACAGCCTCCTCGAACGCCGCATGCAGCTCGCGGATCGCCGGGCGGCAGCTCTCACTCGCCTGCTCCGACAACAGAAGGCTTGCTACCATATCATGCTTCTTGGCGACGCCGCACACCTTGCATACCGCGCGGCGAAGAACCGGGTTCTCGGTTCTCGTCAGATACAGTGACGTCTTCATCCCGATCAGGCACTGCATGATCTCATCCGCGCTGACACCGAGATAGAACGGCGCGATCACCTCCGCGTACTCGCGGAACACTGCGATGTGGCCCGCTGCCTTGAACTTCATCGGGTCCTTGCCGTCCATCTTCATGAGATAGCGCTCGTACTCCATCTCGAGCTTGCCGTGCGTTACGCCGATCTCGTCCTTGCGGCCGTTCACGATCGGATGGCAGTACGCGTCGAGAAACAGATGGCACAGCACGCCGTAGTAATATACCAGCTGACGGTCATCCTCCGAGTTCTTGATCACCATCGATGCATTTGCGTAAAATTCCGCGAACTCCGTGTGGTGCAGCTTGTGCCCGAACTTGGATACCGCGGTCTCCTTTCCGAACTGATGATAGAACAACAGATCCGGTCCGTGCAGACCGATCAGATACAGCGGCAAATGCTGGCGGATCAACAGCTTGGTGTCCGTCGGCAGACTCTTGAACACTTCGATTCCGAATTTGCGATGTGCATAGCAGGAAGGCATGGCTTCTCACTCCTTTTCTCACCCGTTTTTTATATGCAAAGCAATGCTTGCTCCGTATTTTTGGTCATTCGGAGTAATTATAGCACAACGCTCTGTCATTTTCCATAAAAAAACAGCGGTACGGCAGTTTCTGCCACACCGCTGTCTGCGTTTTGTTTCGTTACTCCGCGGTCAGCGCATTGTAGTACGCTGCCACAAACACCGCCGGCGAGTTCCAGTAGATCGCGATCTCGTTCATGTCCGCAAAATCGGTCTCGTCGATGTAGGACTTGGCCGCCGGCACGTCGCCGAGGCGATCCTTCACGGTGGGATAGTTCATCTTGTTGTTCGGGCCGCCCGCGATCAGACCGGGCACCGGCGCCTCGATCCCGTCCGCCTCCGAAGGGCGATGGTGCGGGAACATGACCTGACGCTCACCGTAGCCGGTGACGAAGGAGATGTCCATCGCGTTGAGTCCGAGAGCGTAATCAAGCTGCAGAAGCGCCGCGTCGCGCATATCCTCGCGCCCCGTGAGGAGCGTGTTCATGATCATCGCCATCGCGTTGCTCATCGAGGTCAGAATGCTGCCCCACTCGTAGTTGGTCGCGGGGATCGCGGTCCCGTAGCCGGATGCCTTCACAACCAGAAGTGCCCACTCGCTTCTGCGCAGGAACGCCTGCTTCAGATCGTCATACAACAGCTCGCCGCCCTTCTCCTTCAGGTCGAACAGGCAGCACAGCGCGCCGAGCCCGGACACTTCCGCCCAGCCGAACTGCGTGAGTTTTCTCACCTCGCGGTAGAAGCCCTCCGCCGCCTCGCGGTAAGCAGTCTCCCCGGTCGTCGCATAGAGCTCGCACGCCGCCCAGAAGCGCTCGTCGTGATCCTCGCCGTCACCGTAGAAGCCGGACTGCAGTCCGAACGGATTGCGGTACGGCCGAGTCTCCGGATGCTCCGTCAGCCACTTCCAGCCGAAGAGCGCCGTGCTCAGACACCGATCCGCGAACTCCGCATCGTACGGGCGGTACACGCGGGATGCCAGCGCCAGCGCCGCCACCGCATCCGCGGTCGCGGTGCGTGAGATCGGCGAGAGGTACTCCTGCTGGGTATCCTCCTCGGGCATGATAAACGGCGGAAAATGATCCGACGTCAGTTTATGGTAAAATGCGCCGTCGCCGCGCTGCATCTGCAGGATCCACTCGAGCTCGAAGCGCGTCTCGTTCAGAATATCCGGCACACCGTTGCCGGTCTCCGGAATGTTCAGATCGTCACTGCAGCCCTGCGGGAACAGTTTCCACGCATACAGAAGATGAGCGACCGTCACCGCGCCGGGTCCGACGTATTTGCCGTAGTCGCCGGCATCGTGCCAACCGCCCTTGATCCTTCGCGGAGCGGGTGCCTCGCCGTACGGATCCTCCGGCGGGATTTCCAGCATCTTCAGGAAGTGAGCCGGAATCTGTGCCCTCACATCCTCCGGGATCGGCGGATCGGGCTTGCGCCACTCCTCCGCAAGGCCGGTGTGGCACGCCGGGTGCTTGTAGACCCCCGCATGCTCCTCCAGAAGTTCATCGCAGCGCTGATAATACAGGCCCTTGATGAGCGCGTCGGTCACCGCCTGCCACGGGCGCTCCGACACCTCGATCGCACGGCTCTCGCCGCCTCCCGTGAGCGTGTATGTCCCGGGCTTAAGCTCGCCGAGCTCCAGCATCGCGACCGAATCGCCGGACGCAACATCCTCCTTCGTCTCTACCTTCGGAAAATGCTTCACCGCTGCCCCGTTCGCATCCGTCAGCACATAGTCCCCGGCGGCCGTCACGACCACCTTCTTCGGGAGCTTCGGCGCGTAGCCGAGCTGGTTGACGCGGATCACCGGAAGCGGCTCTCCCTTGCCCGGCTCCTGCCAGCGCAACGGCTTCTTCTCGTTCTCCATCATGTTGTGTAATCCCCCTGATGTCATAGTTTTTGTGTAATTGAATTATAAAGACCTGATCGGGGCGCCCGATACGCAAATCCCGCAGGGGCGCCCCGTTCTGTTCATCATATCATTTTTCGAAAGAAATTTCCACGCAATTATCACAGCATCGCGCGATAAATCTCCGCGCACTGCGCCGCATCAAGCTTCAGGAAGCCCTGGATGCTGCCGCTGCCGCCGTCACCGTAGCAGAGCACATCCGTGAGTTTCTCGATGTCCGCCTCGCTGCCGCCGAGCTCGCCGATCGTGCGCGGCATGCCGAGCGACGTTAAGAAGCTGCGGAGCGCCTCGATGCCCGCCTTCGCGGTCGCCTCGGGATTTGCAAAATCCATCGGGCAGCCCCAGACGCGGCTCGCTACCTGCGCAAAGCGCATCACGGCGTGCGGAAGCTCGTATGTGAACACCGCCGGCATCGCCACCGCAAGACCTGCACCGTGGGCACAGTCGTACAGTGCCGAGAGCTCGTGCTCCATCATATGGCTGATCCAGTCCTGACTGCGGCCGACGCCGCAGGAGTTGTTGTGAGCCATCATGCCGGCCCACATGATGTTCGCGCGGGCCTCGTAGTTGTTCGGATCCTCGATCACACGCGGTCCCTCATGGATCAGCGTCATCATGAGAGCCTCGATCATGCGGTCGGTCACCTCGACCTCCGTCGTGTTCGTCATGTATCTCTCATAGAGGTGAGCCATGATGTCCGTGATGCCTGCCGCCGTCTGGTGAGGCGGGAGCGTCTGCGTGAGCGCCGGGTTCAGGATGCTGAACTTCGGGCGGAGCGCATTGCTGCCGGTGCCTCTCTTGAACATGCCCTCTTCCTTCGTGATCACGCTGTCGCCGCTGCCCTCGCTGCCGGCGGCCGCGATCGTCAGAACGGTTCCTACCGGAAGAGCCTTGCGCACGTATGCTTTTCCGCTGTAGAAATCCCAGAAATCTCCGTCGTACAAAACGCCTGCCGCGATCGCCTTCGAGGAGTCGATCGTGCTGCCGCCGCCGACTGCGAGAAGGAAGTCAACGCCCTCCTTGCGGCACAGCTCAATGCCCTCGTACACAAGGCCGCTGCGCGGGTTCGGCTTCACTCCGCCGAGCTCCGTGAACGCGATGCCCTCCTTCGTGAGGGACGCCTTCACGCGGTCGAGAAGTCCCGAGCGGACGACGCTGCCGCCGCCGTAGTGGATCAGGACCTTCGTGCCGCCGAACATCTTCACCAGCTCACCGGCGCGGTTCTCCTGGTCCTTGCCGAACGCAAAATAAGTCGGTGCGTAGAAATCAAAATTATTCATGGATTATCCCTTTCTGTCTGGTATTCATTTTCCGATGTGACAAAAGAACCATCCCCTTGTCACGCGTAGGGGCTGTCGAACTCGGCCTCGCACTTTTTGACCGCAGCGTCGATGGTCATGCCGGTGAACGACTGGGCGCCGAGGTGGCGTCCGGACTTTTTGTCATCGGCAAATACGCCGACCACGATGCCGGGGATCGTGCTCTCCGGCGCGTTGGGTGCAGCCGGACCGCCGAGGTCGGTGCGGCACCAGCCGGGATCGGCGAGGTTGATCATCACGTCCGTTCCCTGCACGGTCGAACCGAGGTCGATCGTGATCTTGTCGAGCGCCGCCTTGCTCGCGGAGTAGCCCGCCTGACACACGTCGAGGGCGATTCCGCTCGTGGTGTTGACGATGCGCCCCGTGCCGCGCTCGATCATTTTCGGCATAAAATGATAGCAGATCATCGCCGGTGCGATCGTGTTGACCATGAAGCTCACCGTGTAGTCCTCCAACGGCGTCGCAAAATAGTTCTTGCGGTATGCGATCTGCAGTCCCGCGTTGTTGAGGACGATGTCGACCGGCACATCCAGCCCGTCGATCTCCTCGCACATGCGACGGACGGCCGCGGGATCGCCGAGATCCGCCTCCACCGCATACGCCTGTACACCGTATGCTTTCACCTCGCGAAGCACCTTCTCCGTGTGCTCGAGGCTGCGGCTGTGCAGGATCAGGTTGCACCCCTGGCGCGCCATAAACTGCGCCGTGAGGAAACCGATGCCGCGGGCCGCTCCGGTGATCAAAGCCCATTTCCCTTTTACGTCATACATAGTTTTTACCCCGTTTTTCTGTCATGTGTTGCCATCATGCAGTACCAAATTAGATCGGTTTTGCTTGATTTTCAATGGCATTAGGAATACACTTTATGTTGAATATTATTTTCCATAAAAAATCGAACGCACTTCGTATCTTAAGCAAACGATGTATGCAAGCGTTTCCTTGCGACCCGTCTGCGGGCACGAAACGAAGCGCGGTTTCGGGGAAGGAGTCTCCATGACAGACCTGGAGTTTGCCGGTTGTCTCGACGCGATCCGGCAACGCGAGCAGGATGGTCTGACGCGCATTTACAACGAGTATTCGGCGTATTTGTTCCAGATCGTCCGCGCCGTGGTTACGGAGCAGGCGGACGCTGAGGATGTCACGGCGGATCTGTTCCTGCGGCTGTGGGAAGCGCCGCCCGCATACCGTCCGGGCAACGGACACAAGGGGTATCTGGCGACCATGGCGAGAAATCGCGCGATCGACTACATCCGGGCGAACCGTCGCACGATCTCCATCGACACTGCCGAGGAGGTCGATCTCGGCGCCGTTCCGTCCAACGCGGACGACATCGTGAATGAGATAGCCGTCGAGCAGGTCCTTGCCCTGATGTCTCCCCAGGAGCGCGAGATCGTCTCCATGAAGCATCTGATGGGACTGACCTTCCGCGAGATCGCGGAGGCTGTGAACAAGCCGCAGGGCACCGTCGCGTGGATCTACCGCGAGGCGATCAATAAGATAAGGAGGTGCGGATATGACCGATAACCGGGACGGCCGCGAGCTGTCGCCGCAGGCCGCAAATGAGATACCGCCTGTTCCCCGGTGGGAAGAGGCGTACCGAGATTATGCCGTGAACAATGCGCCGGATCTGATGCCGCGCATCCTGGCCAAGATCAACCGGACAATACCGGCGGAAACCGCCGTAACCAAAGAAACCGAACCGACGAAGACGATCGTACCGACTGCTGAGCACAGTCCCGCAAAGCCGAAGACGGAAAGCCGCATGACGCGATTCGTCGTGCAGTATCTCCCCAAGATCGCGGCGTTATCAGGCGCCGTCGCCGCTGTCATCATCCTGGGACTTTTGATCATTCTTCCGGGAATTGAGAAGAAAAAAGCCGGCGATGAACGAGTGTCTGCGACACCGGCCCAGTCGGTCACTGTGGCGGCGGCCGATTCAAGCCAGTTCGAGGACAACTCGCCGACACCGACCGGCGAGGGCAAAGCCTCCTCCGTACCCGGCGGTCAGGACTCCGTGCCGCGGGACGAAAAGGATCCCGAGATCCGGGACAACGATCAGGTATCGAACGATCCGCTGTCGCTGTACGGCAAGCCCGTATATCGCTACCTCGCCAGGATAGAACAGTATAAAACTACGGCTGATATGCTGGGCGTGGATCATTCCAACGAACCGGCTACGGTCTACACGATGGAAGTCACCATCGGAGATCCTGTCTCCACCGATCAGGGAACCGTATACTTCACCGAGAAGGACAACGGGATCACGGACATCGTGATCCGCTGGGATAAGGCTGAGACCGGAAAGACCGTGAAGTTGAAGCTGGAGCCTGCCGGTACCATCGAGATTGAGAGCCTGACATTCGGATTGTTCGATGTCATAAGCGTAGTCAAATAAATCGTGTTACTCACAAAACAGGAGCTGTCGCAATCATGCGACAGCTCCTTCTGTTTGTCTTTATTCTTTTCTCTTTCGGATTACTGCTCTGCAGCGTTGTCCGTTGCGGTCTGGCCCTTCGTCGCCTCAACGCGTGCCTTGAGCGTGTCGAGAACCTTCTCCACCTTCCAGCTCAGTGCAAGGAACTCGCTGCCGTACTCGTCGCGTACCTGATCGATCGTCTTCGAATCGGTCACAAAATGCTCGCGGATGAAAGCGTCAACCTCGCTCTCGCTGTACGTGAAGCCGAGCTTGTCAAACGCTGCCTGCAGGATGACATACTCCGTCAGCCGCGATCTTGCATAGCTCTCCACCACCTCGTTGAAGTATTCCTTGGAGCTCTTGGAACCCTTGTCTGCATCTTCGCGGTTATCATAGTACTCATACAGCGATGCCGTGAAATTCAGGCCGAAGCTCGTGTACAGGCTCTTGTAGTACTCGTACTCCTCTTCCATCTCCTCCGCAACGATGCGGGTCCAAACCTTGACTACCTTCTTCGGAGGGATCTCCTTAACCTCGGAGTTCTTCGTGAGGTACTCAACGATGTCCGTCTCGACGTTCTTATCGAAATTATTCTTCCAAAGCGTGTCGATCGTGTACTGGCGGTAGCCATCAGCGGTGTGCGCATAGGTCGTTCCGAGCGTCGTCGCAAAATACTTCTCAACGTTCTCGTCGGTGAGCATCGCAAGATACTCTTCCTTCTCCTTCTGTGCATCCGTCTTCGTGTCGCCGTCCGTATCCGTGGTCTCACCGGTCGTCTCGGTGCTGCCATCGGACGGTGCGGCAGCGTCGGTCTTGTCGGCGTCATCGGTCTCCGTCGAGTTGCTCGAGGTGCTGCCCTCGCTCGTCTTGTCGTCGGTCGTCTCGCCTGCCTTCTCGGCAGCCTCCTGCTTCGCCTTATCCTGCTCAACCGCGGTCTTCAGTGCGGAAACGATTGCGTCGTCTACGTCCGAGTCGCTCGGCTTGTATTTGTCATACGTGAGATCTAACGCATCCAGATCCGCGAGTTTCACGTTATCGGAAATGCTGTATCCCTTAAAGTTACCTTCTTTGTCAAGGTAACGGCTGTACTGCGGCAGCGAGTTGCGGTAGATCATAAGCACGATGACAAGGATTGCCACCGGGATCAGAATGATCACTGCCAGCTCCAGCGCCGATTTCACCTTTGCTTTTCTTCTTGCCTGAGCACTGCGCTTCTTGGCCAAGAGTCTGCTTTCAATACTCATAGTAAAACCTCCGCCCGTACCATACGGGTCCCAAAATCTTTCGCCTGTTTACAGACTTACTTAGTTTATCACGAATCTTCGGAAAATACAAGTGAATCGCTTTCCAAATCCGTGTGAAATTCAGGGATAAAACTCTCCGATGCGGTCTTCCCGACCTGGATGAAGCCATTTTCCACCGAAATGCCTCTCGCATGCTCGACAACCCGGTCGTATTCGTACCGCGTCAGACGTCGGTTCAGTTCCGAATACGGCAGTTGTTTCGCCGGCGGCGTGTACTGGTTAAGAATGCTGATGTAGATGCGATCGCCGTATGTCTCGTGCAGATACGAGATGACGTCGCAGGCCTCGTCGCGGTGACCCGGCAGCACCAAAACACGCACGATCACGCCGCGCGTCATATAGCCGTCCGCGTCAAACGCCGGCTCCCCGGCGATCTCCGCCATCCGCGCGATCGCGCGTTTTGCGACCTCGGGGTAGTCCGCCGCGTGGGAGAACTTCGCCGCGAGATCCGCGCTCAGGTACTTGAGGTCCGGGAGGAAAATGTCGATATCCCCCCGCAGGAGTTCGAGAGTCTCGAGAGTCTCGTAGCCGCTCGAGTTCCACAGCGTCGGGATCCGCAGTCCCTGCTCGCGCGCCAGGCCGATCGCCTCATGCACGCCGGTCGCCCACTGCCCCGCCGTCACCAGGTTGATGTTCGCCGCGCCCTCGCCCTGCAAACGAAGAAACTCCTGCGCAAGCTCCGCGCTCGTGTACGCCCTGCCGGCGTCGCCGCCGCTGATCGCCGCATTCTGGCAAAAGATGCAGTGGAGCGGACACCCCGCAAAGAACACGGCGCCCGATCCGCGCTCGCCGCTTAAACACGGCTCCTCCCACATGTGAAGGGCCGCCCTGGCCACGCGCATCGTGTCGCCGCAGCCGCAGATGCCCTTTCGGGCGCTTCGGTCGACGCCGCACCCGCGCGGGCAGAGGTTACATTGTCGCATGGTTAATTCCTGCATCAGATCCGGCACACTCCCTGTCATATCATTCCGTTCACAGCTCATCACGTTTCTCTGTACATCAAATGCGCATCGTGATCGAGATCGTCTCGTCCGCCGTCACGCTCGCATGGCTTCCCATGAGAAGCGGCATGGCCGGCGGCAAATGTCCGATGTCCGCGTCCATCACGATCGGCACGCCGAACACACCGAGCACATCGGTGACTGCCCGGTACTGGTCAAGCCCCATCATTTCCTGACCGTAGCACAGCGGGCGCCCGATGAGGAAGCCCTTCACGTGCGCAAACCACCCTGCCGCGCGAAGCTGCCACAGCGCCCTGCGAATGCTGAAGACATTCAGGTCACAGCTCTCCAAAACCCACACGATACCCTCGTCCTTGTGGGCCTCCGCATAGCCGACCGGGTCCGCGTACGGCGTCCCGCACAGAACCTGAAGGCAATCGAGGCAGCCGCCGATCAGGCGGCCCTCAAAGTGTACGGGATCCGCTGTTTGTTCTACGTTTGTAGAATCACTGATATACTTGCGGATCCCCGCAGTCTGTACGCAGTTGTACGGCTCGTACGGGTGCTCCTCATCCTTCTTCCCATCGGTGATGCCTTCCCACGCCGGATAGCTTCGTACCGTGTCGATCTTCCCCTGCATCAGCGCAAGCGCATCCTCAAGCGCCGCATGCCACGGCTCCATGCCGAACGCTGCTGCACACGGGCCGTAGAGACCGTATCCGCCGCATTTTGTAACGTAGGGGAAAATGAAGTTCGTGATGTCCGAGTAGCCCATCAACAGTTTCGGCTCCGCCGCGCGGATCTTCTCCCAGTCCACAAGACCGATCGTCTCGCACATGAGCTCACCGCCGCCGCAGGCCATGAACGCATCGATGTCGTCCCTGCCGAACATCTCCGTCAGCTCCGCCGCGCACTCCGCGGGCGGCGCCGAAATGCCGATGCCGTCCGAACGATAGCAGTTCGGGCCGAGCACAAGCCGGAATCCCCTCTCCGTAAGCTTTCTCTGTGCGTTGTCAAACGCTGTCTTGTAAGGCTCGGTCGCGCACCCGAACGACGGTGCAACGAAACCGATGGTTCCGTTATCTTTCAAGAAAATCCCCATAGTTTTCGCCCCTTCCGAATATTCCGATCCTTCCCCAGAGTATACCATAAACAACCGCTGCACGCAACAAGCGCGGCTCCCCGTGGGAAACCGCGCTCTCGCTCCAAAGTGTCTCTTTTTCAGTCAGGTCTTACAGCAGGTGTGCACGGATCTCGTCGCCGCTCATGGGGCTCAGATATGCCGGCGCAATGTCAAACACGGTCTTGCAGCCGCTCACGCCCTCTGCGGAAAGTCTTGCGATCGCGCGTGCGTACGCAACGATGACGCAGGAGGTGAACTCCGGGTTCGAGTCGAGCTTGAGGCTGTACTCGATCACATGCTTGTTCTCGCCGTTCCAGCCGGTCTGGCCGGTGCGGATCACGAAACCGCCGTGAGGGATGCCTGCGTGGTCGCGCTCGAGCTCCTCCTCGCTGATGAAGTGAACCGTCGTGTCATAGTCCGCAAAATAGTTCGGCATCGTCTTGATCGCCTGCTCCACCGCTGCCGCATCCGCGCCCTCCTCGAGGACAACGAAGCACTCGCGCGTATGCTTCTCGCGCGTCGTCAGCTCCGGATTGCTGCCGGAACGAACAGCCTCGAGAGCCGCCTCAACCGGCACGGTGTACTGCTTGCCGTTCTTTACGCCCGGCACACGGCGGATCGCATCGGAGTGGCCCTGGCTTACGCCCTTGCCCCAGAACGTGTAATCCTTGCCGTCCGGCAGGATGCAATTCGCGTACAGACGGTTCAGGGAGAACATACCCGGATCCCAGCCGCACGAGATGAGAGCAACCTTGCCCGCTGCCTTCGCAGCCGCGTCAACATTTGCAAAATGCTCCGGGATGCGTGCGTGCGTGTCGAAACTGTCGACAACGTTGAACAGCTTCGCGTACTCCGGCGTCTGCTTCGGAAGATCCGTCGCGCTGCCGCCGCAAATGATCATGACATCAATCTTGTCCTTCCAGTCCGCAACGTCTGCCACGGACGCCACCGTCACGCCCGGCGTGAGAACCTTCACGCTCGCGGGATCGCGTCTGGTGAACACCGCAACGAGCTCCATGTCCGCGTTCTGCTTGATCGCGCACTCAACGCCGCGGCCGAGATTACCATACCCAATGATACCTATCCTTGCCATTATTTTCGCCTCCGAAATAGAATGCAGGCAACGGTTTTTGCCCGCTCACAGCACATAGGATACCACCGTTTTTCGCATTTGTAAATACAAAATTAATACTTGTATACAAAAGTACACTGTCGTTCGCGCACCTTCCTACTTTACCAGTTCCTTGCCCGACTGTACGGTCCATTCGCCGTCCGAGGTGCGCTCGTCGATCTCCACCATCCGGATCAGCGTGCCGTCCTTGTCATATTCGAAAAATGTGTTGTACCGGTGCGTGTCATCGCCTGCGATCGTCATCACAAGATGCGTCATCAGGTCCTGATCATCGTAGATCATATCCAGTCTGCAGTACGGCGTGCCGTACTCGATGTCGCCGTTGTAGCGGTACGTGAGAACCGCCTCCGGAGCATGGTCCTCGCCGAAGATCAGCACGCGGTTGTCGCCGCGAAGTACAAACTCGTACTCCTTGACACGGCTGCCGTCCTGATCATGCGCGATGCGCATGCTGTCGTAAGGGATCGCGCCCTCCTCGTTTCGCAGGATGAACTCCTGCAGGTACACCATCTCGCCGTTCGCGTCGTAGCCGTAAGCAATGAAGTTCGGGCCGTCGAGCGCCGGGTTGACGAACAGCTTCGTCGAGGCGATCTCCGCGTACGTCAGCTGGCGGAATTTGCGGTCATTTTTCCCTGTGGCAAATGTGTACTTCTTGCGGTACGATGCGATCGCACCCGCATCGTCCTCCACCTTCTGCTCCGTGTAGGAAGGATCCGCTCCCATCGTGTGCTGCTTCCAGTAATCCTCGCGGATCGCATCGCACAGAGACACCCAATCGTCGGCGACCAAAAGCTCGCGGCCGACCGTGATGCAGGAGGACGGGATCGCCTCGGTGGTGGACGCCTTGCGAAGGTAACCCTGCAAGCCGTTGCGGTACTGCACGCGATACCAGTCGTCGTCGCTGAACACGCTCGTGTCGAGCTCAAGGGCAATGAACTCACCGGTCTGCACCGAATCCACGCGCTTCGAGTCGACCGAAGGATCTTCGAAAATGTAGTCCGCTCTCGTCACGTACACCAGCCCCGGAAGACTGTAGGAAACACGACCGCCGTCCGGCGTCGGGGTCGGCGTTGCCTCCCCGGTCGGAGTCACCTCACCCGTGGGCGTCACTTCACCTGTAGGTGTCACTTCTCCCGTAGGTGTCACATCACCGGTGGGCGTTACCTCGCCCGTCGGTGTGATGTCACCGGTAGGAGTTACCTCGCCCGTCGGCGTTACATCGCCTGTAGGAGTAACATCTCCCGTAGGCGTCACCTCACCGGTCGGTGTGACGTCGCCCGTGGGCGTCACCTCTCCCGTGGGCAGCGGCTCCTCCGTCGGAGTCGGCTCTGCGGTCGGGATCAGGATCGGTGTGATCGTCGGTGTCGGTTCCGGCGTGGGCGTCGGTTCCGGGGTCGGCGTTTCCGTCGGTTCGAGGGTAGGCGTAGGCTCTACGGCCTCTGTCGGCGTGGGCGTTGCCGTCGCCGTCACTTTCACCTCGTTGGTCGGGGTCGGCGTCGCGTCACCGTTGTTGCCGCCCGAGCTGCCGCATGCAGTCAGCGCCGACATCAGCATAGCTGCCAGCGCGAGCAGTGCGACCTTGTTCCGAATGTTGCGCATAATTCTCACTCTTCTCTCCTCCCAAGATAATATTCATGAACCAGGCTCCGGAAGCCGAGCGATTTGATCTCGTCGTAGCGAAGCCGGTAGTTTGCCTTTGTATGTTTGCCGGTGCGGATATAGCGGATGCACTCGACCATGTAGCGGTCGAGCTTCTCCAGCGTCCCGGAAGTCGTGATGATCGGAAAGAACCAACGGGCCCACGTCAGCTCGTTGTCGTTCTGGTTGTCGTAAAATTTCGCATTGAAGACACGGATGTAGCGGCTGATCGCAGTCTCCGTGCTGATCCTGCGCCCGCCTGTCACCATGCGGCGGAACCGCCGCGCCTTGCGGCGCATCTTGCCCTTGAGCTTCTCCGCGGAAGCCTCGGACACATCGACCGTGCCCTTGCAGTAAGTAACTCCGAGGAAGGTCCACGGCTCGCCCGGCCGGCTCTCGAACTCCTTCTTCGGGTTGATCGTAAGCCCCAGATCCGCGAGCGTGTCCAGGATGTACTTCTTGTGCTCCGCGAGCTCCTCCGCGCTGTCCGCGAAGACGATGATATCGTCCGCGTAGCGCGCGTACAGCACATCCTCATTGTACATGTGCCAATCCAGTGCGCTCAGATACAGATTGGCGAGAAATGACGAGACCGGCACACCGGCCATGATCCCCTTGCGCTCCTCGACCGGCTCGCCGCCGTCCAGCACGTAAGGGTTGGTGAGCATCGCCTCGATCAGCCCGCACAGCTTAGGCTCCTCGCGAAGCGCCTCCCTCACCATCGGCACGATCCTCGCGGGATCGACCGAGTTGAAATAGTCGTGGATGTCCACCTTGTAGACGTACTTCTCCGACAGCCGCGGACGGTACCGAAGGTACGCCATCGCCTTGCGGACGCCGCTGTTCACGCGGAAGGAGAACAGATTCGGCGCGAAGATGTCATCGTACTCGTGAAGGTGGTAGGCGATCATTTTCAGAAGAAGACTGTTGCCCCCCTGATACGTGTACACGATGCGCTTGCGGTCGGTCCCCATCTTGCTGATGACCTTGCGCTCCGCGTACGGAAACGTCCCGTGCTCGTTCCACTGAGCAAGCGGCGCAAGGTACGTTCTCTGATCGATGTTATTCCGGAGAACGCGCAGCTCGGGCTTCGTGATATGGTCCCGCTCGGCGCAGTACGCGTAGTACTGCTCCCACAATTCCGGATTCACGATTTCGTCCAAAAACTCCATACCGCGAGCCTCCGACTCCCGCCGCGCAGGGCTTAGTAACACGAAGTGTGAGAAGCCTCTGCCGTCGGCACAGACCTCCCACACCGGTTGTTTACGATCACGCCGTAACGGACCGGCGTCATATTCGTGCTCACCCGGGAAGCACGCGCTTCCCGATGAGCAACTTGTAAGGAGAAGAATTCCTTAAAGTTCGGAAAATTTCCGAACTTACCGAACGATACATGGCCGACTACCTGCACAGTACCACAAGGACCATGCTGCGCCCGCTGCAGGTGCGTAAAACGCGTTCTTCTCGTATTACCTGAAACTTGCCGCGTTTAGAACGCGAGGTTCTCGCGGATCCTTCCGATGACGTAGTCCGGACGGTCCGGATACTCGATAAAGAAGTTGATGTGCTTCAGCTGTGCCTTCCACTCGCAGTGCGTGTGCAGGCCCTTCTTGTAGCCGTACTTGCTCTGCAGCGAGATGACCAGCGCGATCTGGCCGCCCTTGCGCATCACGAACGTGTACGGCGGATAGTTCAGATTGGTGTTGGGAACCAGCTGGCGGAACGGAACATTTTCCTCCAGCGTGTACTCCGGGAAATTCGCCTGAATGATCGGGCGGAAATAGTTCACGTCATGGTTGTAATCGGTGTCCCAGTCGTCGAAATCCGGCGCCGCATCCGCGAGTGCCTGGTTGGCCGCTGCCACGACGGGTCTTACCGGCGTTTCTACAGGCGCAACCGTCGGCGCTGCTGCGGTGGCCTTCTTGTTATCCAACGCATTGTCCACGGCCTTCTCAACTTCATGTTCCAGTTTCTGCTCTACTTTTCTGCGAAGCAGACGTTTCAGTATACTCTCCAACATGGTAAAACCCCTCCGTGATTTGTATTGGCCGATGCGCTCCGGATTCCGAAGCGTGCATCCGACCTGGTTTCATTATATTGTATTCCCGAGTCAATTGCAACTAAAAGGCCCAAAATAATGCATCTCCAAAAGCTCGTAGGCAACCGAGTAGCCGAACTTCCGATACAGGTGGATCGCCGGCAGATTGTCGCCGTACACGGTCAGCCGGACCGCCGTCGCGCCCTCGTCGTACAGCTTGCCGAGCGCGTACGCGAGAAGCCTTGTCGTGATGCCGCGGCGCTGGTACTCCGGGTCGCAGAAAATGTTTTCCGTCGCGTACACGTTGTCCCCCAACGGCCACACGGAAATGGCTGCGACAAGCGCGTCATCGCGGATCGCGACCCACACGTGGCACTTCGGATTGCCGAGGCGGTACCGCATCTCGTTCTCGCTGTCGGGCTGGCCGAAGCTTCGCGCATTTACCGCAAAATACTCCTTCCACTCCTCGGGCGAGTCGTAGAACTCACGGATCTCCTCCTCCGCATCGTCCTCCTCATAGTCTCCCGCGGAATCCTCGCTGCCGGGCCGGTACTCCGGCTCGTACGCGGGTCCGCGATTGTCCTCATGAACCTGTTCCTCTTCCTCGAAGAGCTCGTCGGTCTCGTCGATGCCGCGCGTCATCACGGTCATCACGTTGCCCACGCGGAAGCCCTCGTCAAAAAGAAGCTCGGTGTACGCCGTGTCCTCCGCACGCACCCACACGCGCAGCACCGGCTTGCGCCCGTCGCGGCTGCGCAGACGCCCGAAGCGGTACTGCAGCTCCTCGAGCAGCGTGATCGAGGCCTCGACCTCCTCCTCGATGCCCGGAAGCACGCGGTACTCCGCGCGGTAATACTGAAGCTCCTCCCCGGCCGACACGCGGTACGGGTTGGTCTCCGCGATCAGCCCGGCTCCGACGAACCTCCCGTCCGCAAGAGCCACGCAGACCGTGTCCTTGCAGACATCCGCATGACGCTCGATCTCCGACGCCATCTCCGGATCCAGCGCCTCAACATCGCTGTGATAGCGTTCCCTGTAATTGACGATGGTAATCATGTCCGCCTCCTTTCGGGGCTTCGAAAGCCGCCTAAACGGTTCTGGTCACGTTGGAGTACGCCGTCTTGCCGGTCACGCCGGGCAGCCGCCCGATCTTGCCGGAGAGCGCCGAGATCACGTCCTGCGGCGCGTCCACAGCAACGCAGATGATGCTGACCCCGTGCTGCCGGTACGGCAGTCCCATGCGCCCGATGATGTACTGCCCGTACTCATGCAGGATCGCATTCAGCCTCTCCGTCGATTCCAGCTGCTCCACAATGATACTGATCACGGCAACGCGTGTCTCCATACGCAGTCCTCCATTTGCCACCATATATTTCTTTCGGAAAATGTCTCATTCTCCGCTCTCGTCCCAGTCCTTGCGATGCTCCTCTTTCCAGGCCTTGATCTCCTTAAGTCGCTCGCCCACCGCGATCTCCGCACCGGCGTTCTTCGGCCGGTAGTACTCGCGGTCCGCCAGCGATTCCGGCAGGCACGGCATCGGCGTCAGCGCACCCTCGTAGTTGTGCGCGTAGCGATAGCCCTTGCCGTACGCAAGGTCCGCCATCAGCTTGGTCGGTGCGTTGCGGATCCACAGCGGCACGGGATCGGCCCGGCCGCTCCGCAGGTCCTCATTGACCTCCATACAAGCCACCTCAAGGGCGTTTGATTTCGGCGCCATCGCGAGGTACGTCGCCGCGTGCGCGATGTGCACGTTGCACTCGGGAACACCTAAGTAGTGGCACGCCTGATAGACGTTGATCGCCACCGTCAGTGCGTTCGAGTCCGCAAGGCCGATGTCCTCGCTCGCGAAGCGCACCATGCGCCGTGCGATATACAGCGGGTCGTCGCCGCTCTCGAGCATCCGAAGCGCCCAGTACACGGCCGCGTCGGGGTCGGAGTTGCGCATCGACTTGTGAAGCGCCGAGATCAGGTTGTAGTGCTCCTCACCGCTCTTGTCGTACAGAAGCGACTTGCGGCTGATGCACTGCTCCACCTGCTCGTCGGTGACCGTGATGCCCTCTGCGCTGATCGTGCCGTTTAAGACGGCCATCTCCAGCGTGTTCAGCGCCGTTCTCGCGTCGCCGTTGGCAAATGCCGCGATCGCACGGATCTGTCTCTCGCTCATCGTCACGTTATTCTCGCCGAAGCCGTCCTTCGAGTGGAGAGCGTGCGTCAACAGCGTGACGATGTTGTCCTCCGTGAGCGGCTTGAGCACAAACACCTTGCAGCGCGACAAAAGAGCCCCGTTGACCTCGAAGGAAGGATTTTCCGTCGTCGCACCGATCAGGATGATGCTGCCCTTCTCCACGTACGGCAGGAACGCGTCCTGCTGTGCCTTGTTGAAGCGATGGATCTCGTCCACGAACAGCACGGTGCGAATGCCACGCAGGGTCGAGTCCTCGGCCTGTTTCATCACTTCCTTGATCTCCTTGATGCCGCTCGTGACCGCACTGAAATTGATGAATTCCGAGCGCGTCTGGCCAGCGATGATGCTCGCGAGCGTAGTCTTGCCGACGCCGGGCGGTCCCCAGAAGATCATGGAGGAAATGTTGTCATGTTCAATC
Organism: Lachnospiraceae bacterium; assembly: GCA_017551165.1. Classification (GTDB taxonomy): domain Bacteria; phylum Bacillota; class Clostridia; order Lachnospirales; family Lachnospiraceae; genus ISDg. The sequence goes on along the minus strand of JAFZMO010000072.1, from coordinate 6,109 downwards.
AGCGTGCGCAGCATGCAGCCGGGCCCCAGCAGGTGCTCCTGTCCGACAAACTCCTCGAGCGTCTTCGGGCGCACTCTTCCGGCCAGCGGCATCGACCGCGGCATCTGCTCCGTCTGCATGTCAAAAATCGATAGTTGCTGCATCATTGATTCCCCTCTTGCCTGCGTGCACCGTCCCGTTTGCGGCTGTACACCAGGCGCAGCTTTCTGCGGCGTTTGCGGATGTTGTACCAGCGGATCATTCGTAAAATGAGGATGATCAGAAGGATCGAGCCGATGCCGACGCACAGCGCCGTCGCACTCTTCTTGGTCAGTCCGAATTTGGCGTACCACGGTTTCTTCTCGGCCTCGGTCTTCTCCGGCTTCACGATCGGCTCCGCGTCAAATGTCACGACCGCATCGATGCATACGCCGTCACCGCTCTCGCTGCGGTCCTTGATCTTCACGTAGCGCGGCTTCACCGTCGCCGGGATGTTGGTGTATTTGTCGAGGCCCGTAAAATTCTTGCTCTTGACCTCGATCTCGTACCACTTGATCATGTCTGCCGAGAGGGACACCGACATCTTGTCCTCCGGCTTGCCGGTCGTAAAAATGTAGAGGAACATGCCCGCCGAGTCGCGGATAAACACGTTCATGTCCAGGATGATCTCGCCGCCGCGCCCGAGGTTCAGCGTGCCCGTGCGGTTCTCCGCATCGTAGTCCGGCCAGCCCAGGATCTGCTTGATCTCCTGCGTCGTGACCTCCTTCGTGCGACCGCTTCCCACGGTGAACCGTATCACGCCGGTGGCGCAGTCCGCGCCGTCTAAAAGGATCGTGTTCCCGAAGGCATCGACATGCTTGTCCGCATGCCCGCTCTCCCACGAGGCGGTGATCTGTTCAAACACCTGCGGCGTAGGTGTCGGCTCGGGAGTCGGCGTCGCCTTGGAGCCGCCCGCCAGCGCGCTGCCGGTCACGCCCGCAAACAAAAGCAAAAGGAGCACCGAGAGCGCGATGCCGTACTTCCTCAACCACCGTTTCATGCCCTGTCTGCTCCTTTCCGATCTCATGCCCGTATATCTTCCAGCCGGATCTCATACGTCTCCGGGTCCATCACAATCTTCTTATGCTCTGTCAGAGCGCGGAAGAGATAGTATTTTTCGAATTCCGATGCGTAGGTGGGGAACACGCCGATCTCGCCGTCCTTCTTCACCTTGCCCTTCGGATCAAGCTCCGCGATATGGTATGCAACAATGTCGCTGCCGTCCTCGATCGCCGTGTATAACAACATGTGGATGTCGTCGTCCACCAGGACACTCTTGTTGAGCGTCTTGCCCATCGCACGCATCGTCTCGCTCATGACGTAGAGGTCACCGAACACCACGTGCTCCTTCTCGTTCTCCTTGCGTCTCGCTTCCTTGCGAAGGTTTCTTCTCTCCTCACTGGAGCGCTTGTCCCGCGCGTCGCCCTCGTGGATCAGCGTTCTGGCCGCCTCTTCCTTGAGCTCAAGCTCTGTCTTCTCGCGCTCCGGGATGAACTCGTCCATGAATTCGGTCAACGTCATCTGCGGCTCGACCTCCGCCGAACCCTTGTACTTCGATTTGACGTTAAATACCCGGTAATCGCCGGTGTCCACCACAAGCCGCTCGCGCGCCGCCTCGAACAGCGTCTCGCGCGGGGCATCCGTCGTCGTGGTAATCTTCTCGGGAACGCTTCCCGAGATCCTTCGGAGCACGGACTCGGTCTTCGCATCCGTCGGCGTCGCATGGCGCTTCGCGCCGTAGTACACCTCCGATGCCGCGATGTCCTGCTTCTCGGCGATCCGCTTATCCCGCTTGGTCTTCTTAAAATACGCCATCGCCGCCGAGGCAGCACTCACGCCCGCGGCTGCTTCTGTGGCTTCCGCTACAGCATCCGCGCCTGCCGCCGCAGCATCTGTCGCCGCAGCAGTATATGTCGTTTTTGCTTCGTCCGTATATACGGACGGTTTCACATCGTCATCCTCGTCATCGTCCGCAGCAGCCGCCGCAAGCATCTCCGGCGTCACTCCCGCAGCCATGCCGAAATCATCGTCATCGTCCGCTTCCTCGATCTCTTCCGTGCCTGCTGAAGCGTCCGCATTTACGGACGTCGCCGCATTTACGGACGTCGCCTCGTTCGCGATCGTATTTGCGGCCGCTACGCCGTCGGCCTCCGCCGGCAGGATCCCGTCGCTCTCCGGATCGATCACGGTCGCGATCGCAATGCGCAATGCCTCCACGATCGATTCCAGCGCCATGCACGGCTCCTTCGCAGGATCCGCACACTGCTCCGGCAACGCCGGCACGTGGATGAATCCGCACAGGGTTCCCGCAAAATCGGTCTCGCACGCGCGAAGCGCCTGATACATCAGACAGTTGCACACGAACGTTCCTGCCGAGTGCGACATCTCCGCCGCGATCTCCGCCTTCTTTAAGTTGCGCAGGATCTCCTCGTTCGGCAGCGTCGACCGGTAGGACGGCGCGCCGCTCATGTCGATGGAGCGGTAGAGCCACAGGTTGTGGTCCGCGTCCTCTTCCTCCGAGTGGGCGTAATTGCCCGCCGTGGACTCCACGCGGATCTCCGCCGCGGAAGCATTTTGCCCGACGCAGACGATCGCGTCCGGGCGCTGGCTCCGCAGCACCTCGAGGAGCACGTTTGCGCTTCTTGTGTAGGATACCGGCAGGATCGCCGTGACTATCTCATGTCCGGCCAGGGACTTCGGAAGCAGCGATACCGCCCTCTCCGAAGAGTTGACCGAGAATTTTCCGAACGGCTCAAAGCCGGTCACCAACAGTTTCATGGAACCTCCCCGCGCACTGCGCGCCCCAAAATGAAAGGTAGCAAATGATCAGAATCTGCGCTCGTACGTATAACCGCGGTCGCCCTCGAACTCGCGCTCGGTGATGTCGAGGTAAACCACGCCCTGTCCGCGCAGCGTCACCGGCACCGTGATCCCGCCGCGCAGGCGCTTCACGATCGCGCTCTCGGCGAAGGGATACGCAAACTTGCGGATCGTCTCCACCTGTGCAGGCGTCGGGTTCTTCGGCTCGCCCATGTCGTGCCATGCCTTCACCGGGTTGCAGGTGATCGGGTCAACGGTCTCGCAGAGCACCGTATACTCCTTCGCTTCCGCCTCAAGCTTCAGCGTAACCTGTGTGTCATCGTCGGTCATATTCCAGAGCACCGCGCGGTAGCCGCCCTCCGGCTTGCGCACCACAACGGCGTTCTTGCCCTTGTACGCGCAGTTCTCCGCGTCGATCTCCTGCAGTCTCTTGAAAAATGCAAATGTCCAGAACGTGGGCTTCGGGATGCAGCCGTGCGCCACAAGACCGAAACCACCGTGGAACAGTGTGAACGGAACGCCTCTCTCCTCGAACACGTCACCGAACGTCCAGTAGGAGTAGGAATACGAGGTCTCGCCGAGACGCTCGAGCTGGTACGCAAGGTATGCTGCATTTTCGTTCGTGTCATGCAGCGGGTTGTTCGGGATGTAGGAGGTGTTGAACTCCGTCAGGTGCATCTCCATTCCCTTAAATTCCTTGTACGAATCGATGATGTCGCGCGAGGACTGCAGATTGTCGAAACCGAGCTGCGGATCCGAGAGCTTCTGGTATCCGTAGTGTCCGGACGGCGCCGGCATCTCGGTCGTGTAGTGATGTCTCGTCGCAAAATCGGGCTTGATCTTCTCCTTCTTGCAGAAGTCGAAAAATGCCTTCATCCACTCCTCATCACGCACGCCGCAGATCGCGGGTCCGCCGATGCGGAAGCGGGGATCGAGCGCCTTGATCGCGAGGAATGTTTCCTTGAACAGCTTGAAGTACTCGTCCATGCTCGCATCCTTCCAGAATCCCGGAAGGTTCGGCTCGTTCCAAACCTCGATCGGCCAGCTGTACACCTGCTCGCCGTAGCGCTTCACAAGGTGCGCTAACGTTACCGTCACAAGCTTCGTCCACTCCTCATACTCCTTCGGCGGCGTCGTGTTGCCCTTCCAGTAGAAGATTGTCTGCTCACCGCTCGCAAGAGCCTTCGGCATGAAACCGAGCTCCAAAAACGGCACGATATTTCTCGCGAGGTACGCATCCATCACGCGGTCCAGATACGTAAAATTATACTCGATGGTCTCCTTCTTGGTAAACCAGTCGACGTGTCTCTGATAGATCGCCATATCGTCCGTGAACAGTCCGTGGCCGCGGATGTGTTTAAAGCCGATGATGTCCTGTACGAACGATAGCTCCTTCAAATACTCTTCCGTGAGCGCCAACCCCATGCGCCCGGTGCCGACACAGAAGTCGACATTATTGTGGAACGCGACAGAATCCGTTCCCTTGACAGTGATCACATTTTTCGCCATATTACCCCTCCGTAAAATAAGTTGTTTTGTTTATCTGAGATTTTCTCCGTTTATCGTGTAGTAGCGGACAAATCCGAACTCCATCTGGCTTAGGATATCCGCATTTTCAAAATATCCGTAGAGATTTTTTCCTGTTCTTGAAGAACTCTCCGGCACATACACATAGTACTGCGGTACGTACCTGCCGTCCTTTTCCTCCGCATGCACAACACAGCGTCCGATGCTGACCGATCGCAGGATCCGGCCCCGGTCCGTCGAGTCAAACAGCACTTCATAGCATCTGCTGCTGTCATCCGGATCATAGAACAGGAATCCCGCTTCGATCCCCTCGTCGTCGGTCTCGATCCCGGCCTGCGCCAGGATTCCTTTCACCTGCGTCTCGGACATGCTTCCGATGCCGCGGATCAGATCTGCCGCAATCCGGTTATACGTCTTTGTGCGGGAGTTCTCGTAATCGAACCTTCTCATCGAAAGCGATCCGTCATAATTTCCGATATATGCTGCCGCAAACAGCGTCGGATAGTCTTCGATCCGAATCTCCAGCGCCGGCTCATGATACTGTTCATCGAGCAGATACCCCTCCGGGAACCAGATCAAAATGCCCGTCGACGTCGCCATCCAGTTGATGCTGTCAGAATCCAATGCTCCGCTTACGTATTCCTTCCAACGTGCCTCGGAGATCATCGATCCCCACAGTTCCTCCACGGCCCCTAATACAAGGGTCTTAAACTGATCGTAATCGGTAACCAGACTGCGCAACTGCACCGGCTCTCCCGTTGTGGTATCAAACGTGCTTCCCCAACTCAGCTCTTTCACTTTCTCGCCGTCAAAGTAGGAACACTTCTGCCGGTAACTGAACAAAACGGAATCAGAGCGCACCACGTCGTATCTGCTTGTGAAGAACCATTCATCGACTTCCTCGCCCGCGCTTTTCGCCTCCACCGACTTTGCGTTGAATCCGATCAACTCACGCAAGGCCCGGAAATTGCTCTCCGTCACCTGATGCATCAGATCGAGGTACCCGTCCTCCACGAGATACATCTGCTCCGCGTACAAGTTTCCCTCGCCGGCAAACCCGTACGTCTGACCGCTCGTATAGAAGACCTTGCCGGTGATGTATAACGGTCCGGCCTGTGCTGCGACCTTCGGCTTCTCCTGCGGGATTGTCGGCGTCGGGGTCTCCTCCGGGGTCGGCGTTATGACAGGAACTTCTGTCGGCGTGGCCTCGGCCGTCGGCGTCGCGGTCGGCATTTCTGTCGGCGTTGCCTCCACCGTCGGCGTCGCGGTCGGCATTTCTGTCGGCGTTGCCTCCACCGTCGGCGTCGGAGTCTCCTCCGGGGTCGGCGTTATGTCAGGAACTTCTGTCGGCGTGGCCTCGGCCGTCGGCGTCGCGGTCGGTTTCTTTCCCGGCCGTTGTTCCTCCGGTTTCTTTGACTCGCCGCAAGCGGTCAGGAGCATCATCGCAAGGATGATCAACAGCCATCCGCATGCGCTTTTCTTCACACACTTTCTCATATTCTCTTCCCTCTTTAAGCTCGAAAAGAGCCTCTACTTAAACATTCTACATTATACCGCAAACGGGGCGGAAACACAATACTTACGATGAACGCGCACCTCGAAAACGCTTCGCGTTTCCTCGGTTGTATGAACGCCCGCGTACCTCGAAAACGCTTCGCGTTTCCTCGGTTGTATGAACACCCGCGTACCTCGAAAACGCTTCGCGTTTCCTCGGTCGCGGCATTCGTTGAATGCCGCGACAAAG
>JAFZMO010000071.1 GCA_017551165.1 Lachnospiraceae bacterium | reverse complement strand
GGAAGGGTACGGTGCAGGCTTCATGGACGGCGGCTGGAAGGAATACTTCGAGCACGACATGTCCAAGGAGTCCGAGGAATACCTCGGCGTGCACGTGGAAGACAACAGCAATCGACGCAAGGTCTCCATCAAGGAGAAGCTTTCGATGTTCCCGGTTTGGTTCATGTCCTATCGCTGGGGCGATCGCGTCTCCTACGCGACGATGAACGGCGACACCGGCAAGATGTACGCGGAGTTTCCGGCATCCCCGAAGCGGTTCATGGTTTTCTCCCTGTTGACGGCGATCCCGTTGTTTTTCCTGATCTATCTGTTCTACACGCTGACGCCTTCCTACGTTCTTTTCCTGGCTCTGATGGCCGCGATCGGTGCGTCGGGAATGTTCAAGAGTGAAGTGGTCGAGATCTTCAAGAAGCAATTCCATATCAACACCGACTACGGAACAAAGAAGAAATCCGGATCCGGCAAATTCTGGCGGATCGTCCTGTTGTGTTGTCTTGCCCTGATCCCGTTCGTCGAACTGTGGATCGAGACGGAGACCGGACTGCAGCTTCGGTATGTCTACCTCGGAGTTGCCGCAATAGCATTTGTCATGTTCATTGTACGGTTCTTCAAGATGCGGAACACCTACGGGGATATTGTGGATGTCCACATGGACGCGACGAACATCTGCTATACGGTCATCGCGCTGGCGGCGGGGCTCATTTTCTTCTTTGATCCCGCATCAGACAGCATTTATTATGCGCTGTCACTCGGTACGGTCGCTGTTGTGTGCCTGTCGGTTGCGGAGCTGATCCGCAGTTACAATGTATTGTCTTCTGTCAAGCCGAAGCAATTCAATCGGAGCGGAGGTGAAGATGACAATGCGTAAAATGTTGATTTTCCTCATGCTGATTGTTTTTGCCTGCTCGGTAACAGGCTGCGGCATCGTGCATACGAAGCCTTCAGAGCCCGGGCAGAGCATCATGGACGACTCCGCAGATCTCTTCAGCGGCGATGACGAGCGAGAGATCAAAGAAGTGATGGACAAGTTCGCGGAGTACGGTAATGTCTGCGTCTACACTACGTCAGATGAAAACTACTCCACATCGCAGACAGCCAAGAAGTACTATGACCGAAAATTCGGAAACGAGAGCGGCCTTGTTTTCATCATCGATATGTACAACCGTGTTATCTGGGTTGAGACGGACGGTTATATCGGAGACGTTGTCGATCGAAACAGAGCGCTGACGATCGTCGATAACGTGTACGACATGGCAAGAGACGGCGAGTATAAGGAATGTGCGATCAAGGCTTTGGATCAGGCGCTCCGTTTGATGAAGGGGAAAATGATCAATCAGAGCATGCGCATCGTGTCTGCCGTGTTTGTCGCGATCCTGTGCGCATTGCTTCTCAACTTCCTCCTGCTTCGCCGTATCAATCGCAAGCCGGAGGTGTCCGTCAGCGAGCTTTCCCTCGGTGTGAAGAGCAACATCCGAATCACCAATGAGAGAGTCGAGGTGACGGAGCGGTCGTTCAAGACGGCCAAGATCGACAAGGCGAATCTCGCGATCACGATCCTGCGTATTCTGCTCATCATTCTGTCTCATGGCGGAGGAGGCGGCGGAAGCAGCAGAAGCGGCGGAAGCAGACACAGCAGTCATGGCGGCGGCCATCGGTTCTGATCTTTTATTAAGTACAATGCAAAAAGGAAGGCTCCCGGGTTCGGGAACCTTCCTTGTTTTTGTATTCATTTTCCGAACGATCACTCGTCGAGGAACTTGCTGTAGTAGCGTTGAACCAGGCTCTCCAGGAAGATGTCGTTGAGATCTCCGAAGTTGTCGGTCAGAAGCTTCTTGATGCCGTTGATCTTGTTCTCGTAGTTCTCGGCATCGGTAGCGCCATCCTTCTCGAACGCGCGAACCGTCTGCGAGGTTACGTTGAGCATCATCCAGCTGTTGAACAGCTTGGAGAGACGCTTGCCGCTCATGTTGATCAGGAAGTTTGCGTTCTTGATCTCCTGAGGCTTGAGAACCTTCTTGGCAGTGCTCGGTACATGGGAGATGAACAGGCTGTCTACTTCGTCGTCGCTCGTCAGGCGCATGAAGCCGTTCGTGCGTCCGCCGGTCTGTTCGCCGGCAGCACCGCCCTTGGTTCCCTTCTTGTACTTGGCGTAGCTGGAAACCTGATGCGGCTTGTAGAAGTCAAATTCTTCCTCGTTGCTCGTGTTCGGAGTGTAATCCGGAACAAAGCCTGCGTAGTTGTCGAGGTCGTCGGTGTCCTCGAAGACGATCTTGCCGTTCTTGCCGAAATCCTTGACGAGGTTGGCCTGGCGCGTTGCCTCTGCCTTGATCTGAGCGTTGATCGCCTGATTTTCCTCGCGGCGGGCGTGAACCTTCTTCTTGAACTCATCAAACTCGGAGACTTCCTGAACCTCCTGCTGCTCATGCTCGGGAGCGTTGGGAGAGTAGTCCGGGACAAATCCGCGGTAGGTGTCGTCCATGTTGAGATCTTCGGGAGCCTCGAACTTGTGAGGTGCGGGCTTCTTGCTCGTGAATGCGGCGTCTACCGGACGATCCGGATTTGCGAAGGAGGAACTCTGGTCGATGTTCGGACGAGCAGCTTCTTCGGAAGCATCTGCGATGACCTCCTCGATAATGTCACTGTCGAACGAAACCTTGATCTTGGTATCCTGAATATCGGTAGGGCGGGAAGGAACGGACTCGTAATCCGTGTCTTCCTCGTTGCGATACTTCGCTTCGGGAATGATATCCTCGACGATCGTATCGACTACCGGCGTCACAACCTTGGAGACAGGCTCCGATGTGCGGGCTGCTGCCGTCTTGGTGGACTTCGTTGTGTCATCCGCAACAACCGGCTTCTTGGCTGCGGGCTTCACCTGCTCCGGAACTGCGACCGGCGTAGGACGCGAAGAGGTGTACGTTCCCTTGCCGCGTTCGGTCGTGTCGGAAGTCTTCTTCATGCTCTTGGAGAGACTTGCACGCTTGAAGTTGTTGAGGAAATCGGAAAATGCGTCTTCGCTGCCGCCTTCATTTTGCTCATTGTCATCGTCGGGATCCTGTGCGGAGTTCACCGGCGAAACGAATGCGCCTTCCTCATCGGAGCGACCGTAGGAGATATCGGCATCGATGATCTTGTCGTCATCGATATCGTCGTTGTTGACGCGCTCGGTCTCAACAAAGATCGGCTCGCTGTCAGCGGAAGAGGACTTGCGCCAATCAGCGACATCCTCAGCACCAGCGCCCCAGTCGATCTGCTTGCCGGGATCGGAGTAAACCGGCGTGGGATCCGAATCCTCGTAGGTCGGAACTTCGTAAGGCTGCTCATAATCGGAGAAGGAGATGGTAACCTTGCCGTTCTCGTCGATCACGTTGTTCTCTGCAACTTGCTCAGGCTCGGGAGCGTTTTCATGCTCCTGTGCGTATGCTACGAGATCCTCCTGGCGCTTCTTCTCGAATTGGTAAGCAGTGAGAGGGCGCTTGGCCGTAAACTCGAATCCGTCATCCTGTGTGGTTGCTGCTGCAGCCGCTGCCTCCTCATTCTTCTCCATCTCGGCGAAGAGGGTAGAGCGCTTCTTGTTATCTTTCTTAGCGGCAAATACCGATTCGAATTCGTCGGAACTCGACGGCACGTCGTTTGTGTTTTTCTTAGGGTAGTAAGGACGGCTCGTGCGGGTAGCAGCGTTGGCCGTAAACTCAACCTCGTGAGATTCTTCTTCCTTGGCTTTCTTCTCAGCGGCCTTGCGTTCTTCCTCGGCTTTCTTCTCAGCGGCCTTGCGTTCTTCCTCGGCCTTCTTCTCGGCAGCCTTTCGTTCTTCTTCGGCCTTCTTCTCAGCAGCTATGCGCTCAGCCTCAGCTTTCTCGCGAGCGATCCGTTCTTCCTCGGCCTTGCGCTCAGCCTCAGCCTTTTCGCGGGCAATGCGTTCTTCCTCGGCCTTACGCTCCGCTTCAGCCTTTTCACGAGCGATCCGTTCTTCCTCAGCCTTGCGTTCTGCCTCAGCCTTTTCGCGGGCAATGCGTTCTTCCTCAGCCTTACGCTCAGCCTCAGCCTTTTCACGAGCGATCCGTTCTTCCTCAGCCTTGCGTTCAGCTTCAGCTTTTTCACGTGCAATGCGTTCTTCCTCAGCCTTGCGCTCCGCCTCAGCCTTCTCACGTGCGATACGTTCTTCCTCAGCCTTGCGCTCAGCCTCAGCCTTTTCACGAGCGATACGTTCTTCCTCAGCCTTGCGCTCCGCTTCAGCCTTCTCACGTGCGATTCTTTCTTCCTCAGCTTTGCGTTCAGCTTCTTCCTTCTCGCGAGCAATACGCTCTTCCTCAGCCTTGCGTTCAGCCTCGGCCTTTTCACGAGCTATTCTTTCTTCCTCGGCCTTGCGTTCAGCCTCGGCCTTTTCACGAGCGATTCTTTCTTCCTCAGCTTTGCGTTCAGCCTCAGCCTTTTCGCGAGCGATTCTTTCTTCCTCAGCCTTGCGTTCAGCCTCGGCCTTTTCACGAGCGATTCTTTCTTCTTCAGCTTTGCGTTCAGCTTCTTCCTTCTCGCGAGCGATCCGTTCTTCTTCAGCCTTACGCTCAGCCTCTGCCTTTTCAGCAGCGATGCGCTCTTCCTCAGCCTTCTTCTCAGCGGCGATTCTTTCTTCCTCAGCCTTCTTCTCGGCAGCAAGCTTTTCTTCTTCTGCCTTCTTCGAGTCCGCCTTGGAATCGGAAGAAGCAGCACCGTTCTTGTTGCGCTTCTCAGATGCCTGGAAGGAGATGAAGCACTTCATCGCGGTTTTCTTGTCTTCCTTGTTGACATAGATGCGGAAAACATCATCACGAATGCCGTACTCGGAGATCGCTTTGATGTCATGCTCCTGAAGATAAGCGATGAAGCGGTCAGTTACTTCCTGATTCTGCAGGGAAACAAACGAAACAAGGTCCGCCGGTCGGTTGTCAACCAGCGAAACGTTGCATTCCGCACAGATCGTAGTTCCCGAAGGATATTCCTTTTTACAGGTCGGACAGTAGGGCATGGTTTCCTCTTTTCTGCGCTGCTTCAGATTGGTTTTTCTCCTCCTGCTGCAAGAGAGCGGCGCTTCTCAAGCTGCAAATGCCGTACAAACACATAAAAATGCACGGACATCTTCTAAAATTATAGTAAAAATGACGAGATTTTTCAAGAAAATTATAAATTTTCCGTGAAAAAGTTATGTCTTTTGAATCAGTCAAACAGCTTTCCGTACCATTCGTCGGCGAGATACTGAAGAAGTGCTTCATCACAGTCCGGAAAATGTTCCTTGAGATTGTCGTTCAATGCCTTCTGACGAACGAGATCCTGCTCCGGATCTTCGGCGGATTCCGCATAGTTGGCACCGAACAGTTCCTCCTTTGAGAGCTCATCGAGATGCTTCTTGATCTTCTTGATCAGCGCCTCCTCGGCAACAGCTTCCTCGGCGAACTTGCTGCTGAGAGAGAAGGAGCGAATGCCGTAAACGATCATGGCGATGCCGATCAGACCCATCACGATCAAGGCATACAGATTGAGAAGATTGTTGAAAGCACACAGGGCAACACCGGCACCGAGACCGAGACCGAAGACCACGAGCATCACGCCGGTCTCGTGAACCTCCTTCTGCTTTTCTGCTGCGGAAACGAACTGTGTTACCGTTCCGTCACCGCCGCGATATATCACTGCGGGTGTCAGTTCGCTGACCGCATCCTCAGCGAGCAGTTCGGCAAGCTCGGAATTCTCCTCAACCGCGTCCTCCGTCAGCGCATCCTCCCAGTCTTCGGGAACGGTGAGGTCCTCGCCGTCGAAGAGCTCGAGAGCGTTGTCACTGTTGTCATCACTTTGGTAGAGAGGGGTGTTATTTTTCGAAGCGAGAGCGTTGTTGGTCTCCACGGCAACAAACACGGAAAATGCTCTCCGCACGCGCTCCTCGTCCTCGGGAAGACAGTAGATCGCGTTGCGGTTGTTCTCGGGGTCCGGCTGGACTTCCGTGGGGATTTCGGAATAGGACAGATAATCGACGAATCGTTTCAGAATCTTTTCGCTCTTGATGTAAAGAATCGGACTGAGATCCTCGTTGGTCAGCTGATCGACTAACTCACAGTTGCAGTCGGGACAAACAAGGATTCCCTCGCGGTATTCGCTTTTACATTTGGGACAATAGGGCATGAGATGACCTCCTGACACTTTCCTTCCGGTCTGAACCGGCAAATTTGAGCCTCTGAACGGGCAAAAGAACATATACTATTATATGATAATGACGGCAGATTGACAAGTATCAAGCGTGCGAAAAGTGTTCGTTTTACGTGTTCGAAACAGGAGGAACGACGCTTGAATCCGAGGCGCAACAATGGTACAATGAAAAATGATAATGCGGCGTGTGATCGCACTGTCGGAAAGGATTTTCCATGAGTACAAAACTGGCATTGAGCGACGATATCCTGCTGCGCGTTGAGAAGCCGGCCCGATATATCGGCGGTGAGATCAATATGGTAGTCAAGGATCCGGACAAGGTGGACATTCGGTTTGTTATGTGTTTTCCCGATGTCTACGAGGTCGGAATGTCGCACCTCGGGATCCAGATCCTGTATGATATGTTTAACCGTCGCGAGGACACGTACTGTGAGCGTGTTTATTCGCCGTGGACCGACCTAGACAAGATCATGAGGGAGGAGCACATCCCGCTCTTCACGATGGAGACGCAGTCGCCGGTGAAGGACTTTGACTTCTTAGGCATTACATTACAGTATGAGATGTGTTACACCAATGTATTGCAGATCCTCGACCTTGCCGGGATCCCGTTCCACTCGGAGGATCGGACGGAGGACGACCCGATCGTCATCGGCGGCGGGCCCTGCTCCTACAACCCGGAGCCGATCGCGGATTTCTTCGATTTCTTCTACATCGGCGAGGGTGAGACCGCGTACGATGAGATCCTCGACCTGTACAAGGCGAACCGCGCGGCGGGAGGAACAAGAAAGGATTTCCTTCGCAAGGTTTCCCACATTCAGGGGATGTACGTGCCGAGTCTGTACACGGTGGAGTACAAGGAGGACGGCACGATCCGCTCGTTTACGCCGATCGCAGATGACGTGCCTGCGAAGATCCGCAAGCAGGTCGTGACTGACCTGGACAAATGCGTGTACCCGGAGAAGCAGCTGCTCCCGTTCCTCAAAGTTATTCAGGACCGCGTTGTTCTTGAACTTCAGCGCGGTTGCACCAGAGGCTGCCGGTTCTGTCAGGCGGGAATGATCTACCGTCCGAACCGTGAGAGAAGCGTGGACCATCTGCTTGCAATGGCGAAGACCATGCTGGATGTCACGGGTCAGGATGAAATGAACTTAAGCTCCCTGAGTTCGAGCGATTTTTCGGGCTTGCAGGAGCTTGTATATAAGATGATCGACGAGTGCAGAGAGCGCCATGTCAGCCTGTCGCTGCCGTCGCTCCGTATCGACGCCTTCGCTGTCGATGTCATGCAGAAGGTGCAGGACGTCAATAAGAGCAGTATCACGTTCGCTCCCGAGGCGGGAACGCAGCGCATGCGCAACGTGATCAACAAGGGTCTGACGGACGAGGACATCCTGTCCGGCGCCGGCAAAGCGTTTGCCGCCGGCTGGAACAAGGTGAAGCTGTACTTCATGCTCGGCCTTCCGACTGAGCGCGACGACGATGTGAAGGGGATCGCGCAGCTCGGAAATGCCATTGCGGCGGAGTATTACAAGCTGCCCAAGGAGGCGCGCCACGGTCGCGTGAATGTCACGATCAGTACCTCGTATTTCATCGCCAAGCCGTTCACACCGTTCCAGTGGATGCCGATGATCACGAAGGAACATTTTCTGGAGAATCAGCGCCTGCTGAAGGCGACCGTGAACGAGCAGCTGAACGCAAAGAGCCTCGAGTACCATTGGCACGATGCAGAGACCAGCGAGCTCGAGGGCATCTTCGCACGCGGTGACCGCAAGCTGATCCCCGTGATCGAGGAGGCATACCGTCGCGGATGCATCTATGATGCGTGGACGGAGCATTTTAAGTATAACGTCTGGAAAGAGGTGCTGGCCGAGTACGGCATCACCGTGGAATTTTATAATCTTCGTGAGCGCCCGAAGGATGAGATCCTTCCGTGGGATCACATCGACATCGGCGTATCGCGAAGTTTTCTGTGGCGCGAGTATGAGAAGGCGGCGCGCGAGGAGATCACGCCGAACTGTATGAAACAGTGCTCCGGATGCGGCGCGGCTGCGTTCGGGTGCGGCATCTGCAAGGCGCCGAGGCACAAGGAGGCGGATGCATGAATATACGGATCTGTTTCGCAAAATACGGCCGGCTTCGCTTTTTAGGTCATCTCGATGTCATGAGGTTCTTCCAGCGCGCGATCGCACGGAGCGGAGTGCCGATCGCTTACAGCCAGGGGTTTCACCCGCATATGATCATGAGTTTTGCGCAGCCGCTTGCGCTTTCGATGACAAGTGACGGAGAGTATTTTGACTGTGAGCTGAGTGCGGAGACCGTCGATCCCGAGAAGCTTGCCGACGACCTCAGAGGAGCGATGTGCGACGGCTTTACGATCCGCTCCGTGAGTGTTCTTCCTGAGCGTGAGCCCAACACGAAGAAGCAGACCGGTATGTCGCAGATCGCAGGCGCGATGTACCTGTGCGAGCCGGTTGGCGAGGCGACGGAACAGTGTCTTGAGGACGCGGTGACAGAGCTTGCATCGGCGGGTTCAGTATGCATCGAGAAGAAGGGCAAGAGCGGGATGCGCTCGGTGGATGTCCGAAGCGGAATTCACGCGATCGGACTTGTCGCACCGAACGGCACCGTGACATATCTGCACAATGACGCGGTGTTCGACTGCCCGGATACGCTTGCGGAAGGCTGGGGATACATCCGCAGCGAGCATGCGATCCACAGAGACGGAGCGGTTCGTTTCCTCTTCGCCGTGGACGCCGGAAGTGAGAACAACATCTCGGCGGAGATGATCGCACAGGCACTGCGGAATTTTGTTCCTACGGATGATACATTGCCGGAGCGTTTCCTCACGGCTCATAGAATGGAATTATACGGCATGCGGGATGAGCATATGGTCTCGTTGTCCCGCCTGTAACAGGAGTTTGCTGTGACTACCAGGATAATTTACAAGAAGGAAAATGCTGTTGTCAGCGCTGCGCTCGACAACAACCGCCTCACGGACATCCGCATCAACGGGCCCGACGGGGAGCTGACTCCCGGCGACATATTCGTCGGGCGGATCGACTCCGTTGTCGACGGGATCCACGGAGCGTTTGTGTCGATCGGTCGCGAGCGCAATTGCTTCCTCAAGCTTGACCGCGTCATCAAGCCGGTCGGGAACCGGACGCACGCGGACGGCAAATTGCATGCAGGCGATGAGCTGTTGGTCCAGATCGAGCGCGATGAGGGACGCAACAAGCCTGCAACGGTCGTGACCGATTTTTCCCTGACGGGAATCTACGTCGTTGTGATCCACGGAAAGAAGGAAGTGCGTGTCTCCTCCAAGATCGAGGACAATGCTTGGAAGAACGCGATGCGCACAAAGGTCGCCGAGTGGATTGACGGGGACTATGCGGTGATGCTTCGGACCAACTCTTATACGGCAGAGGAATCGGCGGTTCGTGCGGAGTTCGAGATGCTCTCAAACACGTATCACCAGCTGCTCACCGCAGCATCGACGCGTGCGATCGGAACAAAACTGTTCGCAGGTCTTCCCGATTATCTGTGCGATTTCCGGGACAATAAGCAGGAGGCGCCGGATCGGATCCTCACGGAGGACGAGGACGTCTACGCAGCTGTGAAGGATTTTGCGGATCGATTCCGCAAGGATTACAGTCCGATCATTGAGCTTCGGGATCGCAAGGTGTATCCGCTGGAGGCCGAGTTCAATATGCGGGCCCATCTGACGGAACTCACGGCCCGCAAGGTATGGCTCAAGAGCGGGGCGTATCTGGTTTTCGACGCGACTGAGGCGATGACGGTCATCGACGTCAATTCGGGCAAGGCTTCGGCCTCAAAATCCGTGTCATCCGGCTTCCTTTCGTGCAATCTGGAGGCCGCAAAGGAGATCGCGTATCAGATCCGCATGCGCAATCTCTCGGGGATCATCATTGTGGATTTCATCGACATGGACCGCGAGGAGGAGCGAAAGGAACTGATGCAGACGCTGAAGGCGTTGATCGAGCCGGATGAGGTGCGCACGAAGGTGGTAGATATCACGAAGTTAAACCTCGTTGAGATCACTCGAATGAAGAAGCATCGCCCGCTCGAGGATGACGTGCGCAAGTACAAGATCCTCGGCTGATAGGGCGCTGTTAAGAATTGTATATAATTGTATTGAAAAATATAAAAATTTGTTGACACGGCGAAAGCGTTGTGTTATATTGTTTAAGTGTGCCGCACAGTTAGGTATAAGTATGCCCATTTTCCGAAAGAGGGCATCGCCGAAACTGGCGAGTAATGATAATGGAGGTACCTGTATGTACGCAATTATTGCAACCGGTGGTAAACAGTACAAGGTAGCGGAAGGCGATATCATTAAAGTCGAGAAGCTCGGCGCCGCAGAGGGCGAGAGCTATGTATTTGACCAGGTTCTTGCCGTGAATAACGGTGATTTGATCGTCGGAACGCCCGTGGTTTCCGGAGCAACTGTATCTGCGACCGTTCTCGGCGATGGCAAGGCTAAGAAGGTTATTGTTTACAGATACAAGAGAAAGAGCGGATATCACAAGAAGAACGGTCACAGACAGCCGTTTACTCAGGTGAAGATTGACGCCATCAACATGTAATCAGGGCTTTCTCAGGGAGGCGATGCCATGATTAAAGTGGTATTTTACATGAATGAAGGCAGATATTGCGGATTTCACTGCAGCGGTCATGCAGGATACGCAAGCAAGGGCAATGACATTGTCTGCGCCGGCGTTTCCGCGTTGGTTATTAACTGTGCCAACAGCATCGAAGCGTTGACAGGGGATCGCGTTGATATCGAACATGCGACTGACGGAAGCGTGTTTTGCATGGTGAAACAGCCGGTCAGCGCAGAGAGCGAACTCCTTCTGAAGTCTCTTTGGATGGGAGTTACATATATCGCGAACGAATTCAAGCGATATATCCGTATTGTTATTGAAGAATAGTTTTCGACAAGGAGGTAAACGATCATGTTACAGATGAACCTTCAGTTATTCGCTCATAAGAAGGGTGTTGGTTCCACCAAGAACGGCCGTGACTCTGAGTCCAAGCGCCTTGGTGCGAAGAGAGCCGACGGTCAGTTCGTTAAGGCCGGCAACATTCTTTTCAAGCAGCGCGGGACCAAGATCCATCCCGGCGTAAACGTAGGACGCGGTGGTGACGACACGCTGTTCGCACTTGTAGACGGAACGCTTCGTTTCGAGACCAAGGCGGGTGGCAGAAAACAGGCCAGTGTGTATCCCGTAGCCGAATAATTGGAATCGATTACACAGTCCCGTTTTGACGCTCGTCGAAACGGGACTTTTTCTTCTGAATGAAACTTCTATACGAGGCTTCATTCGGTGCACTTCGGAGGTAGTAATGTTTGCTGATACAGCACAAATTTATATCCGTTCCGGCAACGGCGGTGACGGACACGTAAGCTTTCGCCGCGAAAAATTCGTGGCTGCAGGCGGTCCGAACGGCGGCGACGGCGGCAAGGGCGGCGACCTGATCTTCGAGGTCGATGAGGGCCTGAATACGCTGAACGATTTCCGCTACATTCGCAAATACTGTGCCGGTCACGGTGAGAACGGCGGAAACAATCGCTGCCACGGGCAGGACGGTGAGGATCTCGTCGTCAAGGTTCCGGAGGGAACCATCATCAAGGAGGCGGAGAGCGGCAAGGTGATCGCCGATATGTCGCATGAGAACCGTCGCGTCGTTGTGCTGAAAGGCGGACGGGGCGGCAAGGGCAACATGCACTATGCGACGCCCACAATGCAGGTCCCGAAGTACGCACAGCCCGGTCAGAAGGGACGCGAGCTTCATGTGATCCTGGAGCTCAAGGTGATCGCGGACGTTGGTCTTGTCGGCTTCCCGAACGTCGGCAAATCGACGTTTTTGTCCCGCGTTTCGAACGCGAGACCGAAGATCGCGAACTATCATTTTACGACACTCAATCCGAATCTCGGCGTGGTGAACCTTGAGGGCACGGACGGTTTCGTCATTGCGGACATCCCCGGCCTGATCGAGGGCGCGTCCGAGGGTATCGGACTCGGTCATGAGTTCCTGAAGCACGTAGAGCGCTGCAAGGTGATCCTTCACATTGTGGATGCCGCATCGACGGAGGGACGTGACCCGGTTGAGGACATCCGCCTGATCAACGAGGAGCTCCGCAAATACAGCGAGGTGCTCGCATCCAAGCCGCAGATCATCGCAGCTAACAAGATGGACCTGTTTCCGGAGGAAGAGCGCGAGGAGATCCTTGCGAACATCCGCGAGGGGATCAAGGAGGACATGCCGGATGCGAAGGTGATGCCGATCTCCGCCGTGAGCGGTTACGGCGTTCGCGAGGCGCTGTTCGCCCTGTACCACATGCTTGAGGAGATCGATACACCGGACATCATGTTTGAGCAGGAGTATTTTCCGGAGACCATGGATGCTTCCGAGGAGCCTTACACGGCGGAGTACGATCCGGAGGCGCAGGTGTTTGTTGTGGAGGGGCCGCGGATCGAGCGCATGCTCGGTTACACGAACCTCGATTCGGAGAAGGGCTTCGAGTTCTTCCAGAATTTCCTGAAGACCAACGGCATCCTGACGAAGCTCGAGGAGCTCGGGATTAAGGACGGAGACACGGTCCGCATGTACGGACTGCAGTTTGACTATTACAAGTGATGCGGCAACGCATGACGGAGGACATTTTCCATATGACAACAAAGCAAAGAGCCTATCTGAAAGGGCTTGCAATGAATATTGATCCGGTGTTCCGCATCGGCAAATCCAGCATCACTCCGGAGTTCTGCGAAGGGATCCGTGAGGTGTTGGAGGCTCGCGAACTGATCAAGGTCGGCGTGCTGAACAACTGCGCGGACGATCCGAAAGAGCTGGCACAGCTGCTCGCAGAGCGCACCGGCGCCGAGGTCGTGCAGGTGATCGGCAAGAAGATCGTGCTGTACCGCGAATCTAAGACGAACAAAAAGATCATACTGTAAGGAGAGCGCATGAAAGTCGGAATACTCGGCGGAACATTCGATCCCATACACAACGGACACATAGCGATCGCCAAGGCCGCCGGAGAACAATTCGGCCTCGACCTTGTGTTTGTTATGCCTGCAAGGATCCCTCCGCACAAGAGAAATGCGACGGTCACGGCGGATATCCACAGGGCTGCAATGACGGCACTTGCCCTGATCGATGAGCCGAAGCTTGCGATCAATCTCATCGAGTTTGCGCGCGATGGCGCTTCGTACACCTCGGATACGCTGTCGCTGATCCTCCGTGATCATCCCGACACCGAGCTTTACTATATCATCGGTCAGGATTCACTGCGGGACTTCCCCAAATGGCATGAACCCGAGAAGATCGCGTCGATGGCCAAGCTTCTGACGGCGATCCGGGACGATAACCGCGAGGAGTTTATGAAGCTGCTTGCGGAGCGTAACGCGGAGTACAACAATGCGTTTCTTCCCATTGATTCGCCGTATGTTCCCGTGTCATCCACGGAGCTGCGCAAACAGCTGGAAAATGGGACTTCCTCGCTTGTGAAGCCGCTTGTAGCGCAATACGCTGAGCGATTTGGGCTGTATTCCGGTCACAGTACGGTGTTGCGTGAAGAGACGATCAAGCTGTTTACGAGCATCTGCGAAGACCTGAAGGCAAGGCTTTCCAGACATCGATATGAGCACTCTTTGGGAGTGGCTTATTTTGCGGCGAACTACCTTCAGTCCAACCTGGAGCTTCAGGGTGTCGCAAAATCAGAAGACGGCTTTTATGACGACGTGCAGAAGGCGTTTCTTGCAGGAATCCTGCATGACAGCGCCAAGAATATCCCGCTGGATACGTTTGTACAATACTGTGAGGAGCGCGGCATCGACGTCGATGAGACGGAGAGGCAGAGCCCTGAGGTGTTGCACGCGAAGGCCGGACGTTACATTGCTGAGCAGGAGTTCGGGATTACTGACGCTGAGATATTGAGTGCGATCGAGAAGCACTGCCTCGGTGATAACGACATGAATGAAATCGATCTCGCTGTCTATGCGGCGGATTTTACAGAACCGTTCCGGGATCACATTCCGGCATTATGTTCTCTCGGTGAGATCCGCAGGATCGCTCTGGAAGACGTTGCGAAGGCTTCGCTGATCGCCACGCAGTGTGTGATCAAATATCTTGAAGATTGCGGCGGAACGATCTGCAACAAGACCTATGAGACATTGCGTATGCTCGAACAGAGGGTACAGAACAAGAATAATTTGATGAAGGAGAACAATACGAACATGGCTAAGGAAAATTACACATCGCTGGACCTTGCAAAGACTGCATACCAGGCTTTGGAAAATAAGAAGGGCTTCGACATCAAGGTAATCGAGATCGACAAGGTTTCGACGATCGCGGATTACTTTGTGATCGCAGATGGTAACAACCCTTCGCAGGTAGAAGCGATGGTTGACGAGGTTCAGCTTCAGCTGCATCAGCAGTATGACATTGAACCCAAGCGCATCGAGGGAGCAAGAAACTGCGGCTGGATCCTGATGGATTACGGCGATATCGTCGTGCATGTATTCTCCTCGCAGGACAGACTGTTCTACGATCTCGAGAGAGTATGGCGTGACGGAACCAGCGTAGAGACGAAGGATTGGACAGAGTGATCCTACGGAGTAAATAATTCATACAGAAAAATAACAACCGGTTTGCCGAAATACTGCGGCAAACCGGTTGTTTTTGCTTTTTGTTCAAAAAACTATATTATAGGGTGTCAAAACAAACTCAGTAATTAATTGCTACATAAGCTACATAACGATTGTCAATTAATAGAAGCGGAACAATCCGATCACAATACCGAGAACCGTACAATCCTTGACAATGATCGGATCCATGGAATCGTTCTCCGGCTGAAGACGAATGTGATCGCGCTCCTTATAGAAGGTCTTAACCGTCGCGGAATCATCTACCAAAACTACTGCGAGATCACCGTTGTTTGCATAGTCCTGCTTGCGAACCAGTATGCGGTCGCCGTCGTAGATTCCGACGTTGATCATGCTCTCACCTTTGACTGTAAGGAAAAAGGTTTCTGCGTTCGGCATGTATTCTGTCGGAATGGGGAAGTAGTCAACGATATGCTCGGAAGCAAGGATCGGCTGACCTGCTGCTACAGTGCCGATCACAGGAACGTTCACCATCTCGCGCTCCGTGAGCCGGAACGAGTCGTCGATGATCTCGATGCAACGCGGCTTGGCAGGGTCTCTGCGGATGTAGCCGTTCTCCTCCAGCGACTCCAGATGGGAGTGTACGGAAGAAGTGGAGCGAAGGTCAACAGCGGTACAGATATCGCGCACCGACGGCGGATAGCCCTTCTTCAGTATCTGCTCTTTAATATAGTTCAGGATATCTTCCTGTTTCTTTGTAATCTTACCCGCCATAGGAACCTCCTTGCTTAAGCCGCTTTATGCGGTAAATCATATCCTGCTCATATCCTGCTCAAATCATAACACAAAAAGAGCGAAAAATCAAAACATTTGTTCGATTTTTCGTTCGTCATGTTTCACAAAAAATATGCAAAACATTTGTTCGATTTTTCGCATTTAAATGCGGTTCAACCTATTGACATTTCGAACGGATGTTCGTATAATGACGACATAACAAACATTTGTTCGAAACAAGTTGAAAACGAAACATACATCAGGAGAAGTGTTATGAATACAATGAAGAGAGCTGATTTCAGAGAATATGTAACTGCAGAGCAGTTGAGATCGGAAGGTAAAGCAGCACGTGCCAAGGCCAGAAGAAGAAAGAGACTGTGCCGCAGACTCCTTACGTTTGCCATGACTTTGGTGTTCATCTGGCTTGTATGTCTGGCCGGAACAAAAGCATTCGGCAGAGCGAAGGGAAGCACGGAACGCACGAAAGTGTTGACTTCCGTATATGTTGAGAACGGTGACAGCCTCTGGAGTATTGCCGAGAAGTATTATACTCCGGAATGCGGCGATATGAAGGACTATGTCCGCGAGATCAAGAGGACGAACGGACTCAACAGTGATACGATCCTGTACGGTTATACGTTGCTTGTACCGTACTTCAAATGATCGGAACAGTTATTGTTCATCCGGTTTCTTCCATGATGTGATCACTCCGGACTGAACGGCGCGGAACAGTCTGTCGCGGATTCCGGGTGCACTGTTGTTCAGTTGTTTGATCAGTTCTTTCACTTCCTCGCGCTTTGTATATCCGTCTGCGGGACAGGGGTTCTTGAATACCGGAAGATCGTACTTGTTCTTAAAACCGGTGACATCACACTCGTTTACGTAAATTAACGGGCGGATCAATGTAACATCACTTTTATCAAGATAGGTAACCGGAGAGAAGGTGTGAATCCTTCCCTCATAGATCAATGACATCAGCATTGTCTCTATAACATCATCCTTGTGGTGCGCGTAAGCAGTCTTATTGCACCCGATCTCTTTGGCAGCGTCATTGAACGCTCCCTTTCTTAACTTTGAACACAGACTGCACGGGTTCTCTTCCTTGCGGATATCGAATACGATATCTTTGATCTGTGTCGGTATTATCGTAAGCTCTACGTCGAGTCTTCGACAGAATTCTTCCACCTTGGTATAGTCAATATCATAACCCAGGTTAACACTGATCGCTTTCAGGTTGTATTTGTGAGGATAAAAGCGGCGCAGTTCGGACATTGCATAGAGCAGTGTGAGACTGTCTTTACCTCCGGATATACCGATAGCAATCGTGTCTCCGTCTTCGATCATGTGATAATCATCAATTGCTTTCCTGGTTTTGCTGAGTAACGTTTGTAACTGCATTTTCCGCTCCTGTCATTGTCGTATCGGACATTATTGAACTTAGTCATTATAACAGATTGCGAGATAAGTTCAATCGGATTTGCGGAAATGTACAAAAGGATGTCATATGCTGTATAACTAGCTGCGTATGTCGGTTTATGTAGATATTTATTCGCCGTTATGGTATACTTACAATGCGATTTTGGAAATATGTCGTATCGGAGGATACAGATTTGAACAGTCAGATCAGCAGGATTATTGATGAGATTCGTAAGAGCATCAAGGGCAAGGATGATATCATTGAGAAAGTATTGTGTACGATGCTCGCAGGCGGTCATATTTTGCTTGAGGATATTCCGGGCGTAGGCAAGACGACGCTCGCTATGGCAATTTCAAAAGCGATGGCTTTGGATTACCGCAGAGTTCAGTTTACGCCTGACGTCATGCCGAGTGATGTCACAGGATTCAGTATGTACAACGCTCAGACGCAGAAGTTTGAATATCATGAGGGAGCTGCGATATGCAACCTTTTGCTTGCAGATGAGATCAACCGTACGTCTCCCAAGACACAGTCTGCGCTGTTGGAGCTGATGGAAGAGGGGAAGGTGACGGTTGATGGTCAGACACATTCCGTTTTGCAGCCTTTCTTCGTAATCGCGACACAGAACCCTTACGGTTCGGCCGGTACTCAGAAGCTTCCGGAATCGCAGATGGACCGCTTTATGGTAAGACTCTCCATGGGGTATCCGGATCACAGATCTTCTCTGGACATCCTTCGTGCGGATGTTGTGGATGACGAGGTGCAGAACATTCTTTCCACAGAGCAGTTTATTGAGCTTCAGAAGACCGTTCGCAATGTACATGTGGATGATGCGATCTATGAGATGATCGTGAATCTTTCTGAGGCATCCCGTGTTTCCGAGAATATCCTTATGGGTATCAGTCCTCGAGGCACCAAAGCTATCTTGCGCATGGCGAAAGCTCAGGCGTTTATTAACGAACGGAATTATGTGACGTATGAAGATGTTCTTGCGATCATTCCCTGTGTTGTTTCACACAGAATCGTGCTCAGCACGAAAGCTAAGGCAAAGAACATTACCGTAGAACAGGTGCTTGCCCAATTATCCGATGAGATTAAGGCGCCCAAGATTTGATGCAGCGACATAATATGTTGTGGTTGCACCACGAAGGGACAGTTGATATATGAAAACAGTTCTGGCATGCATTCGGTATGCAGTTTTTCTTGCTTTGATCATAGTATTATATCTGTTTAACAACCATCCCGTGATGTTGTTGTTCTTATTTGTGTCGATTCTTGTGCCGATACTTTCTATCATCTTGTTCTATCAAAGTGTTTCGAAGGTCTCATGTAATATCAATCTACGCTCCGGTTTCCTGTATCGAGGGGAATCTACGGAGATGATCCTTGCAGCAGACAATTTGTCGTTCTATCCGTTTGCTCATGCGGTGTTCCGATATACCGTCTCTAACAGTCTGAATCCAAATTCTGTAGTTCACAGTTATGATCTTTATATTGCCCCGAAAGAAAAGATGAGATTTGAGCTCTCTTTGCGTTTGACCAATTGCGGTAATTATATTGTTTCCTTGGAAAGCGTAAAACTCACGGAGCTGTTCGGATTTGTTTCCAAGACGATCAAACCGAAGAGTGCAGTGGAAGCTATTGTTTATCCGAATGAGCTGGAATTGAACGATGTGATCGAGGCTGAGGGCGGAACTCCGAATGAAGAAACCGTTCATGAGAGAAATGCAAAGGGTTCGGATACTTCGGAGATCTTTGAGATCCGCGAGTATCGCATGGGCGATCGTCCGCAGCAGATTCATTGGAAGCTAAGCGCCAAGGAACAGGAACTCATGTCTAAAGAATTTTCCGATTCGATCGGTGAGTCCTTCGAAGTTTTTCTGTGCAATGATTATTCGGACAATCATCAGATGGACGCTTATTTTGATCTCATGTACTCAGTGGGAATGAACCTTGCCAAGCGCGGCATATTCTTTTCTTACAGTTGGTACAAGGAGGATGAGGGTACGATCGAGCACATGTCCGTGGACTCCGAGGATAGAGTGATGGAAGCTTTGCTTTCCATGTATTACATGCAGTCACGTCAAAACAATCAGACTGCGCTGCGTGCGTTGTCGACGATACCGGAGACACTTCGGCACGTGCTTGTACTGACTTCTCAGCCGCAGTTCGTGAAGGGGCAGGGACGTCAATTGCTGAGCATTAACAATCTTGCACGGTTGTTTGTATTGTAAATTAGGGAAGGTAACACCTGATGTTCAAGACGCGTAAGAAAAATCCAATTGCGGAATTTTCCGGGATCTATGAAGCCAAGTACGGCGTAGACATGGATCTTTCTTACACTGTGCTTTCAAAACGTGACAGAATACTGGTATGTCTGATCAAGGGCCTGTTGATCTTTCTGTGCGTGTTCGGCACCACGGGATTGTTTATCACGAGCTTTGAGCTGCCGCATATGATGGTCATTTTGCTGTTGTTCATTGCTGTTATGTCGTTCTTTGCGGCGATGTTCTATTACAGCAGGCTTGTGTTCAATGTCGGATATATCATACTGTTTGTGATCATATGTCTGATCGCATATTTCCTGCATTGGTATGCGAACAGCGGTATCAATGCCATCCTGAACATCGTATTGAAGGTGATCGATGACAAATTGAACCTGAACGGTGTTCGTGAGTACAGCGAGGTGATCAAGAATCGCGAGGTAACGATCACATGCTGCCTGATTCTGATGTCTTGTCTAAGCATATGCTTCTATAACTCTGCAATCTCCGGAAGAATGAGCCCTTTCGGAGTGTTCCTGCTGGCGTTTCCCATCGTACAGATCTGCATGTATTTTGATGACGATGTGAACTATTTCTATCTTGCCATGATAGCCGTAGGTTTCCTTGGCGTTTTGATCCTACGACGAAGCGGAAGATTCTATATGCCGTACCGAGGTATCGCGCATGATGTTCGGATCAAGGGTGAGCATGTTTATCACGAAGCCGGCAGATTCACAACCTCCATGAAACAGATGGTTGTATTTGCCGCAGTGATCATAGTGTCTGTCGGTCTGTTGGCCGGATTGCTTACAACAATGTCTCCGAGGCGCTTCAGAAGCAATTTCAGCTCCTGGAAGGACGGCACGGATAAGATGGTTAAGGAGTTTGCTTTGAACGGTCTTGCGGGCTTCTTTAATCAATATGCTGCAACCGGTGGATTGAACGAAGGACAGCTGGGCGGTATCCGTCAGGTCGTACTTTCGTTTGAACCGCATCTTGACCTTAAGATCGTTCCCGATAATCCTGAGGGTATCTACCTTCGTGGATATATCGGAGAGGTATACGGTGACAATCGATGGAATCATATCACACGAAAGAACGAAATCCTTTCTTCCAGAAGATACAACCTTCGCGATCAGGAAGCTTTGATCAATCTGGAGTCCGATACGATCAAGCAAGTTTACAATTCGGAACTGGAGTTTGCCGATCAATTGGCGAAAGCCAGAGTTTCCATCACGAATATCGGGGCGCGTGACAGTTACCTGTATACCCCTTATTTTACGAACATTGATTTCGATTCGGAGGCAGTGCAGGGAACGCTTAAGGAATACGGCGACTATGCGTTATATGACATGCGCACGCGCAACAAGGAGATGTTCTATACGTATTATCCGGTATACAATGTTCGGGAGGCTCTTGATTACCTGGAAGAGAACCCGGATCTGAAAAATGAATATCTTTCCGATAACACCAATGAGATGTTGTACAGCAGATATGTGTATGCAAACTACCTCTACATCCCGGATAATATCCAATCGGATGTGAGAAAATTCTGTCAAGAGAATAACATCGGCGGCGACGATCGAAGAACCGTGATCAACCGGATACTCAATCTGTTCAAAGACAACTATATGTACACCCTCAGCCCCGGTATAACGCCGTCCAATAAGGATTTTGTCGCGTATTTCCTCAATGAACAAAAGTGCGGTTACTGTGCTCATTTTGCGACAGCTGCAGCGATCCTGCTGCGTGCTAACGGCATTCCGGCACGTTACGTGGAGGGATACTTTATTCAGTTCAGTGATGCCCTTGTCACTGAAACGATTGACGACGAGAATGTATCGGAATGGTACCAGGGTTTTAACTATACCGTTGAGGGCGATGAGGAGCCCAGCTTGATCAGTGTTCAAGCCAGAGCTGCAGATGCACATGCCTGGGTTGAAGTCTACTACGAGGGCTTCGGATGGGTTCCGGTAGAGTTCACAGTCGGCGCTATGGCCGGTGAGTCTGAGGAAGGCGGTACGTTCTGGGACCGTTTCCGCGGCTTCTTCGGTGAGGATTCCGAGACACAGTCACCGGTAGACAATGTAACCGATCAGCTGAAGGCTGCAACCCCGTATATGATCGTTCTTGTATTCGGCGGGCTTGCGGTGTTCCTCGTAATCCTTGCTTCACGTTTCTTCATACGCAAATACCGCCTGTATCATAAGTCAGATAATATGCGCCTTGTATATCAATACACAACGCTCTCGAAACTGCTCCGCAGTATGGATGTTGCTCCGGAGAACAATGTTTATCACAAGAAAATGGGAGAGTACCTCGTCTCGTTCCTCTCCATGCCCGACGATGAAGCTAAGGCTTATATTGAGCTCGTAGAAAAAGCCTCGTTCGGAAACGAGGCTCTGAGTGCGGAACAATTGAGTAAAGCTACGGACAGCTTCAAGTTTGCAATGAAACAACTGAGGCAAAAGGCTAAGCTGTTCCGACGTCTTTATATGAGATTGTCTGTGTAGCTGATTCGTTTAGATTGTCTGTATAGCGAATATGTTGTTCAATGCGACTGCGGCAATCAATCTTCGCGACGAAGGTGCACCTTGTCCTTGGCGGATCTGCGTCGTTCTTCCTCAATTGCAGCATAGTGGCGTCTTGTCGTGTTTACATCTTTATGACCGAGAACGTCGGCTACGAGATAAATGTCGCCGGTTTCCTTGTACAACTGTGTGCCGTAGGTGCTTCGCAGTTTGTGAGGTGTGATCTTTTTGAGCGCCACTGCGGAACGGGCATACTTCTTGACCAATACTTCAGCATTTCGCACGGTCATTCTCGACATTCGATTCGAAAGGAATAATGCATTCTCGTGACCGGAGGCAGCAGTGAGAGAGCAGCGCTTTTGATAATAAATCTGCAGTGCTTCTCGTACTTCAGAGCCAAAGTATACGTAAGCTTCGTTACCGCCTTTTCGCGTGACTTTGATCCTGTCGTTATCGAAGTCCACATCATTGAGGTCCAAACCGATACACTCCGAAATACGAATTCCCGTACCAAGCAGTAATGTGACAAGAGCCAGGTCACGATCCTTGGTTTTTTCGTGAAACGCCTGAAGTCGATCGGAACCGCCGGCGCCGTATTCAACGGTGTCAAGAAGTTCTGCAGTTTCGTTTTCATCCAATCGAATAATGGCTTTTTCATGGATCTTCGGAACGGCTACCTGAGCAGCCGGATTACCGGAAACCTCGTGATGAAAATAGAAATAACGATACAGGGAACGAACAGCCGATAATTTACGCTTTAAACCGTTTTCGTCATTCGTGAGAGTAACTCCCTCGGAGTTTGTGTATACCTTCAGATAGTCGAGATAATTCTCAATGTCATAGCAATTGATTTCATCAAGGATCGTTATGTCGGACGTATAAATGTCTCGATTGTTGAATCTCGGGATCTGTGTCTGGACGTATTGAAAGAAGACCTTTAGATCTGTGGCGTAAGCCAGTCTGGTCCGGGAGGCGGTTGTCGGTTCAATGCCGCGAAAAAAACGATCGCAAAACGAAGGAAGGCTTTGACGAAGTTCGCGAAGTTTTAATTCGTTTTTTCTGGCCAATTGTTTGTGATAGGATTCGTTAGCAGCCATAAAAACCTCCGTGTTATTTGCGATAGAGTTTCATGATCATAGTGTAGTTGTAAAACATGGGAACTTACAACAACAGTATACAGCATTCGAATGAAACAATCAAAGGAAATTGCAATTATACATACAGCCGTCAGAAACACTAAAAAAGGATACTACAGCTTGAGAACCGCTGTTTTTCGGACGTTATATTTCGTAAAACCTGCGTTTAGCGAAATAATAGATACTTTGGAATAACGCCCGAAGTGCTTCTCTCCGGGCGCTTTTCTTACTGTGTCGTATGGATTTGTATTGCCGAACGCAATCAATAGTATCTGTTTAGAACAGCTTTCGGTATTGCGCATCGACAATCTTACGCAGCTCGCGGATCTCTTCCGCACCGAGTCTCTCATTTGCCAGATACTCTTTGAAGAAATTGGAAATGTCACCGCCGAACAATTTGTCAAACAATGCACGTGTTTCAATGTGCTGGATCTCAGACTTGGTAACAACGGCTTTGCAGATAAATCCGGGCTCTTCGCGCACAATGGCGCCTTTGTCGATCAAACGCTTAATAACGGTATAGGTAGTATTTTTCTCCCAACCGATATAATCCTTGATGATTTTCGCAATGTCTTTTGCAGAAAGGCTCTGGTTGGACCAAAGCAATTCCATTACGTTCAATTCACCTTCGTGCAGTCTGATTTCACCCATTGATACCTGTCTCCACTAACATCCGTATTTCACATCATGTAGTAAGCCAAAGCACATAAAATACTGTGCACTAATAATTCTACTATTATAGAATTTCCTTGTCAATAAGTATTGTGAAATCAAAAATGGCTTTTTTTGCATTTTAGTGTTTCGTCCAATTCGAACCACATTATGTTGTGGTTGGTCATCTCGGAGGATTCGTTACGACCGGAGTCGTCTGTGATATGAAGGCACTGAAGAGCGCCGTTATTGCGGAGAAACTCTTCTGCTACCCTGCTTTTTCGTGTTCGATTTGAGACGATCACAAACGCCGTGTTCAGCGATTCGATCAACAGAGGAATGATGCGGTCTCGTGAAAGCTCTACATACTTTGGATCGATATAATTATTGTAACAGATAGCATACAGTGCTCTCTGAAGAACATATGAAGGAAGAGAATCCTGCTCCGTTGTAAAAAGAATGTCGTAGTCGTTGCCGATCAATCGCTGAAGTCCGGGGTCAGTAACAGCCGGAATACTGTTTTCGATATAGTCAACAGGTACATCCGACGTTGCCATCTCCGGTCCGGTGACGGTCACAGGTGCAAGTAATCCGTTGCAGACGAGAAAACGGATTTCCGCTTTAAAGTCGCTCTTGCTTAACCCTCGACGGATGCGTCCGGGATGAAAAACAAGCGGGTAGTCTTCTGCACTATCCTGTAAATAATCGAATATTTGCAGGAGCCGAGCGGGACTGATCGAATCGTCATACGGCAGTCTTCGATCACACAATGTACTCCGGATCGTCGCATAGATCTGACGGTGAATTGTGCGCAGCGCAGGAATGTTGGTGCGCTCCGAAACATATTGGAAAACTGCCTGCGGGAAACCTCCGACAAGAATATAGTCGATAAACAATTCTGAAAGTTCTTCCCGAAGCATGCGCGGTATTGTTTTGTTGTCGTGTACTCTCGCACGGATGATATCGCGATAATCCTCATGGTCGATAGCACTCAAAAACTCGGAAAATGTTATCGAACGTACGGAGAAAAATTGTACTTCTATATCATCATAATGCGTTTTGGAACCCTCTTCCGAAAACAGATAGTCGGCACGATCTGACGCAATAAGACAACGATCCGGAAGGTCGCTCGTGAACAGTTTGCGGATGTCCGGTCCAAGATATTCTGCTCCGTCCAGGATCAGAAGTGTGTTGCGCATGGTGCCTTCGGAAAGTCCGAAGAAGTCACATAACACGGAAAGAAGGGAACTTTGTGCGGACAGCGCTTCCGACATAACATTGCGAAACTCACGGTCCGTTGCAAGGTCGGCAAGAATATAGCCGGTGCAGCGTTCTTCTGCGAGCTGTTGCAATATCGTTGATTTGCCGATGCAAGGCAGGCCGTGCAACACAGCGATACAGCGTTTGCTGTTGCTGAGAAAACGGCTGATCTCGTTCACAATGTCACGTCTAAAAACAGTCATAACATTTTCCTTATCATCGAGCTTGAATCATAAAGACTATTGAATCACTAAAAAACTATTGAATCACAAAGACTAATACAATTCGTGATACTTCGCATTTTGATCAGCGAAGCTTAGCGAGCAAATGCTCAAAATATTCCGGCAACGGTGCGTGGAACTCTACGTACTCTCCGCTCGTCGGGTGAATGAATCCGAGAACGCCTGCGTGTAGAACCTGGCCTTCGGTTGGGAACGGCTGCTTCTGGCGTCCGTATACCGTGTCACCGAGAAGCGGATGGTGGATGCTCGCCATATGAACACGGATCTGGTGCGTCCGCCCGGTCTCCAGCTTGCAGGACACATAGGTATACCGGTTCTTGAGTACTTCTTTGACATGATAATGCGTCACTGCTCTTCTGCCGCCCGGCTGTATGCTCATTTTCTTGCGATCTGCGGGATTTCTTGCGATGGGGGCGTCAACTGTTCCATCATCATGAATTACGCCCTCTGTGATGCATTCGTACACGCGTGTGATGGAATGCGTGGACAATTGCTTCGACAGCGAAAGGTGCGCCGTGTCGTTTTTGCAGACGACAAGAAGACCCGTGGTGTCGCGGTCGATCCGGTGGACAATGCCGGGGCGTACGACGCCGTTGATCCCGGAGAGTCGCTCGCCGCAATGGTGAAGCAACGCGTTGACCAGCGTTCCGCTTGCGTGTCCGGGCGCCGGGTGAACTACCATCCCCTTTGGCTTGTTTATGATCAGAATGTCATCGTCCTCGTAGACGATAGCAAGAGGAATATCCTCGGGAAGAACGTCCAACGGCTCCGGTTCGGGGATCGTAACCTCAAGGATGTCTCCCACCTTCAGTTTGGTGCTCGGCTTGGTCAGGACCTTGCCGTTACACTGTACCAGCCCCTGTTCCATCAGCTTCTGTGCATGGCTTCTCGTGAGCTCCGCGATCTCCTCTGACATCACGGCATCAATGCGGCGATCCGCGTAGGAATCGTCGATCGGAATGCTGATGATCTGTACATTGGTGTCCATAAAAAACTCCTGGTGAAATTACTCCCCCTTAAATCATGGATTCAAGGGGGAATGAACAGACGTTATTTTTTCGAGCCGAGAAGCGGAATGAACGAGAGCTCCTCCTCGCTGTAGTAAAACAAAAACAGGATGATCAGCGAAAAGAAGGAACACGTTACAAAGATGTCCGCGACATTGAATACCGGAAAATGGATCACATCAAAGCTGATGAAGTCCGTGACATAGCCCTGGAAAATCCGGTCGTACAGGTTGCCGAACGCTCCGCCTAAAAGGCACAACATGGTGATCAGCAACGGACGATATCGCTTTGTTGCAGGCATGCGTGCGATCAGAACCAGGAACAGTACGATCAGCAATGCGGTGAGGATCACGAAGAAGTTGATCTTCCCGGATAGCATACCCCACGCGGCTCCTTTATTTTCCAAATATGTGAAGGTCACGGCATCTCCGATCACAGGAATGCTCTTGCGTGGCTTCAGATATGTCTTGGCCCAGTACTTGCTGGCCAGGTCGAGAGCTACGCTGAGGATCGGGATCCAGAAGTATACGATCTTTCGAATGCGCTGAGGCGTTTTCTCGGTATTGTTCGACACGATGAATATCCTTTCGCGTTATCGTTGATTACTGGCGAAATGTCGGTACGCCGAAGGAATCCTGCTGCAGGAATGCGGTGTAGTCGCCGGTGATGTCCATATCCTTCGGTGCTACGATGAAAATGTAGCCGGAGATCTGAAGGATCTGACCATCGATCGTGTAGATACAACCGCACACAAAGTCCATGATACGCTGCGACAATGCAGGGTTGGCACCCTCGAAGTTCACAATGATCGCCTTGCCATTGCGAAGAACATCGACAATACTCGAAGAATCTTCAAAACTGGTGGGCTTCATCACCGAGAACTGCTTCTGAGGTACATTGGCCGTAGGATTCAGCGACGCGGTGCGCTCCTTGGTGGGCGCGAGAGGCGTCTTCTGCGGATACGCAGGCTGCTGAGCTGCCTGATAAGCGGGCTGCTGGTACGCCGGTTGCGAAGCATGCGAGAACTGCGTCGATGCCTGTGCCTGACGGTTCACTGTGTTCTGATAGTTGGTCTCAGAACGCTGAATGCTATTGTAGGTTCCTGCTGTCAGAATCGTGTTCTTGGAGGTGAGGTTGGACTTGGCAGGCTCCTGAGCTACTACCTCATCGTCAGCCTCGTCGTCGTACTCATCCTCTTCGTTCCCCTTGTTCGGGAACACCTTAGCTTTTAAACGTGCAAACAAAGAAGGCTTCGCTTCTCCTTCTTCCTCGTCATCATCTTCATACTCGGCGTAATCGTCGTCGAGATCTTCATCGTCCTCGTCGTCACCGTTCAACCACGTTAAGAACTTTTTGCCGACTCCCATGTCATTTACTCCCTTCCTGCAATCCATACTGGCGCTCGCCGAAGATCAGTGATCCGACGCGAACCATGGTTGCTCCTTCCTCTATTGCTTCCTCAAAATCATTGCTCATCCCCATGGAAAGGCAATCAACAGATATATTATCCGTTTTTTTCGATTGTATGTCAACTGTTAATTTGTTTAATTGCCTAAAATACACGCGGTTTTCCGAGGGGTTCTCCGTGTACGGAGCAACGGTCATCAGTCCGCGAAGACGAACGTTGGGGAACGCTTCTAGTTGCTTTGCGATCTCCGGTACCTCGTCCGGCGTGAGACCGAATTTGCTCTCCTCTGCGGCAACGTTGACTTCGAGCAAAATGTCCTGAACCTTGCCGATCCTGGCGGCCTCTTTTTGAATCTCCGCAGCGAGCTCTAAGGAGTCCACCGAGTGGATCATCGCAGCGACTGCGACAGCCTTGCGGACCTTGTTCTTCTGCAGATGTCCGATCAGATGCCAGGTGATGTTGAGATCGGCCATTGCCTCGGCCTTGGCGCACATCTCCTGCACCTTGTTTTCTCCGAATTCTCTCTGACCTGCGACATAAGCCTCGCGGATCATTTCCTCGGGCTTCGTCTTGCTGACAGCGATCAAACGAACGTCCTTGATGTCACGGCCCGATGCCTCACATGCCTTGGCGATGCGTTCGCGCACCGCGTTCAGATTGTCGGTAACCATTGGTTGTTTCCTCCGAAAACGTACTCTCCCGCTACCGGGTGATCAGCTGATCCTCCGAGAGCGTCTCAGCGTCCTCCCAGATGAAGTCGTATACGCTGATGCTACGGTCAACGCCCGCTTTGACGATGATGTAATCCTCACCCTCGTACAGACGCGAGATCATGCGGAATTGTGCGTATCCCTTGTTGATACAATATACACCTTCCAGCTTCTTCTGCGTCGATACCTGGTATTGGTTCATCGTGTGCGGTATGATGATAAACTGACCGTGTTGTTTGATGACATTGTCATCGATATAGGCAAACTCGTCATCGAAATAGTACACTTCCGCCTCGTAGAACGTGTAGGTGGGCTCGTTGTTCTCATCGAGTTCGTAGACCGTGATACCGGTCTTGTTCTGCGTATATACAATGTACTGCTTCGGAACGACATAGAAATATTTTTCGATGATCGCTTTGCGAGGGATCTTCAGGCCTTCCGACTGGCGCATGTCGATGGATACGACGAGGAAGCGCTTGTTGATGTATCGGATCAGGTATTTGTTGAGATAGATCCTCGCAAAATAGGAATCGCCCTTCTTGTAGATCGAGACCGGAAGCGTAAGGCTCAGGTTGTCGTCTGTGATCGTGAAGGACAGATACTCGGAACCGTCGAGTGCGATGAACTGCTCTTCGCTTAGCTTGAGCACGAGTGCCCAGCTCTCATTCGTCACGAGCTTGTATGCGGTTGTACCGGCCTCACGAAGCTCCGAGGAGAACAGTGTCGAGCTGGTGTACTTCGAGTCGTCGAATGTGCTCGAATCCACAGCGTCGGCGGTCAAGCCGTCGAGGGAATCCGTGAAGAAGGACACGATGCCTGCGGAAGGAGCCGTACAGAGCTTGAGGCCGCTTCCGTCTCCTCCCTCGGAGAGCTTGGAGAGGTTCTCCAGACGGTACATATCGATAATGTTGACGATCCTCGTCTGAAGATCTGTCTTGAGGTCGTTAATATTCGAACAGTCGCCCTCAACGTAAGTACGCGCATGAAATGCGATGCTCTCCTTGACATCGCGGATGTCTTCCTCAGAGAGCGTGTAGTCGAACTTGTCGCTCTGCGTGTCATGAAGACTGCGGCTGTCATCGATCGAGAAGACGGCCTCGTTCTTCGCCACACGAGTTCCGTTCTTTAAGTAGAAATTGACGTAGCCGGAGGTGTCGGTCAGAACGTTCTGTTCCTCGCGGACAACAACGGCTCTCGCAAGGTTGTTGGTCGCAAGGCTGATTTTCTGCACCTCATAGATGCTCGGCTGCGGTTTGCGCAACGAAACGAGGAAAGAGATCAGAATATAGACGATGATAAAGACAAAGAATACGAATCCGATGTTCAGAGCGCGGCGCTTGTTGCTTCGCGTGCGGATGTTCGTCCGGATCCTGTCGCGGCGGCTGTTCTTTCTGTCCGCACTGTTCTTGTCGGCCATACTTCTCCCCTCCTTTCGCAAAATGAGGACCATCTCGCGATGGTCCTCCGGATCATGCCCCAAAGTGCATTACAGTGCTACGATAACCTTGGAACGAACCGCCTCGGTGAGTGTCTCCGCATTTGCGGAAAGGCTGATGATGATGTCTACATTGAACTTCACCGAGATCATGTCGAGCTTGGTGATCATGCGCTCAATGTCATCGACATTCAGGCAAGCAACCTTCAGGAAACTGTCGAGATAGATCTTGTCAAGGTCGTGATCCTGCGAGATGATACCGCAGATGAAACCTACGAACTCCGATGCAGCCTCAATGCAGTAATCGTTCACGTTGATGAGACGAATCTTGTTGTTGAGCTCATACATGTGCTTGTTGCTTTTATCCAGATAAACGATGGTTCCCTTCGAAGTCATAACATCCGAATTCACCTTATCAAGCAAAATCTTGGTCTTCCCCTTTCCTTTCTCACCGGCAATAATCTGTACCATGGTCGTTACCTCCTTAAGGATGTGATCGAGGCGAATCCAATAGCCGTTCGCCTTGATAACAGTATATTACACAGAGCGAAAAATGACAACCGTTTTCCGCAAAAAACGGGATTTTTTGCTCTTCTGCGACTGTGGCGGTCATTTGCAGTATTCCACCATCAGATCGTACAATTTTTCGTAAAGTTTTTTCTCATTTTCGCAATGAAATGCGGCAACAATGTACTCGGTGCCGTCGGCGTCGGCCACGTGGAGCAACAGGCAGTAGCCCGCAAAGTTTGTTGTGCCGGTCTTACCGCCGAGAACCTTGAAGCCTTCCGGCAGCGGGTAGGTCTTGCTGTCGGAGCTCTTCTCGCGCTCCTTTGAGGTCTTGAAGCAGTTCGTCGTGAAGTAGGGACGAAAGCAGCGCTCACCCTTGGCGTTCGTGTACTCGTACTCTCCCTCCGTGAGCTTCATGATCTCCCGGAATGCAGGGTACTTCGTGCACTCCTGATATACGATGTACATGTCGTACGGCGTCGTCTTGTGCTTGTCGAGATGAAGGCCGCTCGCATTTTCAAAGTTTGTGTTGTTGACACCCATGTTGTCCATGGATTCGTTCATCATGACGACAAACTCTTCCTCCGTGCCCGCCACATAGCGCGCAAGCGCGATCGCAGCGTTGTTGGCGGAGTTTGTGAGCAACAGTACGAGAAGGTTATAGACCGTGATCACGTCGCCCTCGTTGAGTTCCGTGACGGAACCGCGCTTCATATCCGCGACGAATGAGTCGATCGTAACCGTCTCCTTGAGGTCGCAGTGCTGCAGCACGACGAGCGTCGTGAGTAGTTTGGTGATACTTGCGGGATAAACGGAGGAAAGCATGTTGTAGCCGAACAACAGCTCGTTGGTCGTGCGGTTAATGACGAATGCAGAGCCCGTGTTCTTGGGCTTCTCCTCGTCGAACACATAGTCCTCGCTCATCATGCTCTGCGTGACATCACAGATAAACCAGTCAGACAACAGCGGGGCGAAGGTCGCCTCCTGCATCGCTCCGACGTCATAGTTGATCACGTTGTCCGATGCGGCATAGCTTCCCATCAGTTCTGTGTCCTCGGTGCTTCCGCCGCAGCCGGCGAGAACCGAGGTGAACAGGAGCACGATCAGGATCAGTGCTGTTGCGGACTTGCATTTTCTCCGCCCATTCATAAAAAACATAGAAATGCCTCCAACCTACAATTGTTTTAGTAATTCATCGTCAAATTCATAGCGATCGTCGATCTCAACATCCTTGTCCTGCAGACCGATGTTCAACAGAATTCCGACCGTCGCTATGTTGGTGACCAGGGAGCTTAAGCCCATGCTCACGAACGGCAGCGGGATTCCTGTGTTCGGCAGCAGCGAAAGAACCACGCCGAGGTTAACGATCGCCTGGATCGCGATCATGACCGCAACGCCGGCTGCAAGGAAGTATCCGAGACGGTCCTTGGCTCGTCTTGCGATGCGGAAACTGAAAAACAGAAACAGCATAAAGATGAACACGACGAGTGCGCATCCGAAAAATCCGAGCTCCTCTCCGATCGCGCTGAAGATAAAGTCACTCTCCACAACGGGAACGGAGTCGGTGAGACGCTTTCCGGTGTCTCCCATGATGAATTTGCCGAACATTCCGCCTGAGGATATCGCCGCACCGGCGTTGTTCTGCTGGTACATCAGTCCCTCATACTCTTCCGGGTGAAGCAGCGAAAGAATACGGTTTTGCTGGTACTTGCTGATCAGGATCTGATAGTCCTGTTGGACATACCAGAACAAAGCCGTGACCACCGGAACGCCGATCAACAGACCTCCGGCGAACACTTTGTATGAGAGTCCGGCTACGAACAGCATGAACAGGAATGTCGCCATGAGAACAATACTCGTGGAGAGGTCGGGCTGGTCGTAGATGAAGTACACCGGCACCAGGAACAGCGCCAGGATAATGAACATTCCGGTTATGGTGTTGATCTTGCTCTCCAACAGTACCAACAGCTTGGCCAGAAAGATCACCAATATGATCTTCGTGATCTCCGATGGCATGAACTCGAAGCCATGCCCTGCCTTGCCACCGCCGCCGATCTTGATCCAGCGGCGAGCCTTGCGGTGCGCCCAGCCGTATACCAGATGAAAGTGTTTGTAGTCCACAAACTTACACCACGCAAGCAATATCAGGTTGAATAAGTAAAGCGGGATGAACAATTTGCAGATGAAATGGTAGTCGATCAGGGATACGACAACCATCGCAAACAGACCCAGCATGCCGCCTAACAGCTGCTTAAGGACGAGGTTTTCCTCGCTCTGCAGCCGGTATAAGATAAAGCAGCTGATGCTGAGCAGAGAAAGGATGACGAACACGATCGAAAATCGATAGTTGGCCAGCGAATAGCCTTTCTTTTTGAACATCCTGTGCTCTCCTGCCTGCGAAAAATGTTATGCGATCATTTCCGGATATCAGATATCCAGATCTGCGTCGAACCGCAGCGTATCCTCCTCCACCGGAGTGATCACGATCTCGCCGTCCTTCAGTGTTACGAGCCGTGCCGCGCGGTCGAGGTGCGACTTGTTCTCCAGCTTCTGACGCTTCTTCTCGGACTTCGGATCGAGCGAGCTCGGGTCATAGACCGTCTTGACGATCTGCAGGTGCTCTGCGTCGATCGACGACGCGTAGATGAGCGCCTCGGGATTGCCGTTGGTGCCTGCCGTCGCCGAGCCCTGAATACAGCCGAGAACGACGAGGTTGCCGCCGCACGACACACTGCCGCCCTTCTCGATATTGCCGATGATGACGAGCGAGTTTTCATTTTCAATATGGGAACCGCTCGCGACGGAACCGTGGAAGAATTTGCCTGTCTGGTTCGAGAGGCTGCTGATCACCGAGTCCACGGTGCGCTTCATCACGTCCTGTGTCGATTCGTCGTTGTCGAACACGCAGATGATCTCGAGGTCGCTTACCTCGGAGATCACGCGCAGGACATCCTTCTGCTCCGGCACGCTCAGCGTTCTTCCGGAAAATGTCAGCGCCAGCTTTGCGGAACCGAGAAACTTGGCTGAGTCCGCAAACTTGCTGCGGATGCGCTCGAGCAGGTCCTCGAAGGGCAACGTGTCGTCGAGCACAAGAAGAATGCCATCCTTGTATCCTTTGACCATAACGGAATTATCTGATTTCATGAAGTACTCCCCTCATACAAGTATTAACATCAGTCGGTCAGACCGACGTCGTTGATGGTACCGGCGATGAAGTTTCCGCTCAACAGAGCTTCCTTGTTCTCGCCCTCAAAATAGAACCCGTAGAACTCACGAGCGACGTACGCGGCGTTCGAGGATGCGTAACCGTTCGGGATGACGACCGTGAGGCTCACTTCGGGCGATTCGTACGGCGCAAACGAGATGAACAACGCGTTGTTCGGATGGTTCAAACTGATCTGTGCGGTACCGGTCTTGCCTGCGATCGGGATATTCAGGTTCTGATAGTATTTGCGAAGCGATGATTTCTCGGCGTTGACCACGCGGTACATGCCGAGCTTGACGGCCTGCCATGAGGAGTCCGCCACGGTGTCGATCGTATTCCTCACAACGGCGCTGTTCTTGAGCATCAGCTCTCCGTTCTGCGAAACGACTCGGTCGACGAGCGTCAGGTTGTAGCAGGTACCCTCGTTGGCGATCGTTGTCACGTAGCGGCTGATGTGGATCGGCGCAAGGCTGTGGTAGTAGCCGATAGCGGTACGGACCGCATCCTTGTCGGACAGGATCGGCTGATACTCCGACATCTCGACGCCGGAGCGCTCATTCAGACCGAACAAAGCGGCGTACTGCTGGATCTTCTTGATACCCTTGGCGTCGATGTACTCTTCCTTCTCGTTGACGGACAGACGGTAACCGACCTCATAGAAATAGTAGTTACACGAGTCGCGGATCGCATCCACGACGGTCTCAGCGCCGTGGTTGGAAGGATATGCCCAGCATCTCGGTGAAGGATCGACTTTCTCGAAGATACCCTCGTCGGTGATGGAGTTCTTGACGTTGACTACGCCCTCCGTGAGTCCGGCGATGGCCATCAGAGGCTTGAACGTCGAACCGGTCGTCGTACGGGAGTTCGTCGCACGGCAAACCATCGGGTACGATTTGTCGGCGAGAAGCTTGTTGTAGTATTCAATATCCACCTGGTTGGTCAGGTAGTTGTTGTCGTAGCTCGGATAGGAAACCAGGCATTTGA
The DNA here is from genome assembly GCA_017551165.1 of Lachnospiraceae bacterium. Classification (GTDB taxonomy): domain Bacteria; phylum Bacillota; class Clostridia; order Lachnospirales; family Lachnospiraceae; genus ISDg. Next base: position 102,755 of record JAFZMO010000071.1, on the reverse strand, counting down.
CGAGACCCGTGTTCGGGTCAGTCATGATGATGGAACCACTGCAGGGCTCGAGCGCGAGCATTGCCGGCGTGATCTCGAGAAGTTTGATCTTACGCGTGATGAAATCGTACGCCGAGATCGTGTGGTTCTGAAGCGCACGGTACGTATCCAGGTCCTCCTTGAGGACACCCTGATCGAACAACAGCTGCGCCAATACACGGCCGCTCAGCGTGTAGTTGAAGATCAGCGTTCGGTAGATCTTGCTCTGGTACTCCGAATCCTTGCGCAGGTGGTTCACAATGTACTCGTACAGGTACTGGTAGAGCTCGTTGGTGTCGTAGTACTCGGAGCCGATGTTCAGGCGGTCCAGCTTTACCCAGCCCTGTGTGATCGAGTACTGCAGGAATTTGCTGAGACTCAGCTCGTTGTTCTGATACTTGATGTACTCTTCGTCCTTGGTGTTGACAGCGGAGGAATTGAGCACATCCCAGCCGGAGGTGCCGAGCTTCGAGTACAAAAACTGCAGGTACTCTTCCATCGTTGCACCGGAATCCTTGTTGGACGTTGTACATTTGGCGTCGAGGAGTTCCAGCAGACGCGCCCAGATCTTCTCCTCCTCAGTGTTGTACAGCTCGTACGTGTATTTTTCGAGGTCGGAGGCATCTTCCGCCGTAAAATGATCCGTGTTGATCACGTGGTTGTTGATCAGCGCATAGTAGACCTCGTAGATCGGAATCTTGATATCCGTAGCGTTCTCGCCCTTGGAACCGTAGTCCTTCGTAGGCACGATATAGTTGAGCAGGATCGCGGCGATATTTCTCTTGAGAATGTTGTAACCGCCGATCTGAAGATCGCTGTCCAGCGTGAGATACAGGTCGTTGCCGGCGATCGGCTCTGTGGTGACAGTCTTGGAGACAACCTGTCCCATCTCGTTGACGATGATGGTCGCCTCGCCGTCGACGCCGGAGAGATATGCCTCACAGGATTTCTCAATGCCAAGCTTGCCGACGATGCTTGTCTCGGAGTATTTTTCGTTCGTCTCGCGAAGCTCAGTCAGCTCGTCGGCGTTGATCAGGCCGATGTAGCCGATGATATGCGCAAAATACTCCGCGTTGTTGTACACGCGCTTCGTCGACTTGGTGATCTCGATACCGGGGATCTTGGTCGTGTTCTCGTAGAAACTGATGCGCGCTTCGTCGCTGATGTCGCTCACGATGCGGAAGGATGTGTAGCTCGGGTACAGCGTGAACAGCTGATAGCGGTAGGCCATGATCTCAAGCGCGTCTTCCATTGAGTATTTGCTGTCGATCTGGAACATCGATGTGGTCTTGTTGCCCTTGCGCAGGAATTCAAACACCTCGCTCGCCGTGGAACTCTTCTGCTCCTCGGTGAGTTCGTTGACGCTGCGGAGGGAGTAGACATTTTTCAAAAAACGGTTCAGCGCGTTGCCGGACACGGTGAACTGCGGCTCCCCGTTCTCATCGAGCGTGAGATAGAAATCGAACTCCCGCTTGTAGTGGAAGTTGCGGAGCAGCTGGATCAGCGAGTAGATGGCTTCGTTCTTTTCGGCGTTGGTAGACAGGGATGCGGAGTTGAACATCTCGAGATTGTACTGGAGGTCATTGTACGCCAAAAGGACCCCCTTGCAATCGTAGATATTGCCGCGGGTCGATTGAACGGAGATCGTCTTCGTATACGAGGTGGTATCCTGTTTGACATTGGCCTTCTCGTCATCGATCATCTGCATGAAAAACAGTCTTCCGACGAGCACGCCGCAGATGATGACAAGGATCAGGGAAACAGGAACCAGTCTGTCCGAGAGTATCGATTGTTGATTGTCGTCCGAAAAATCAAACTCTTTCATAGGTTCTCCGATTTACGTTACATGAGCGTCTCGCGGGATTCCTCCGTGAGAATGCTCTCCGGCGCGAGGAAGGACTCATCCTCCGCCTTGCGGTTCAGTACTCTCTCATATAACAGATCCAACAACAGGTAGTAGATCAGTGCGATCAGCACGGTATACAGGATCTTCGGAAGGAAGATGCTTTTGAAAAATACCGACAGCTGCAGGTCGCCGCGGACCAGGAACTTGAACACATAGTTCGCAGCACAGATCGCGAACTCCGAGACTGCGATGAGCAGCATCGGAAAGAAAATGTCACGCTGTACATAATAGGTGTTGAAATGGCCGCAGAAGTATCCGATCAGCATATAGAACAACGCGTATACGCCGAGGATCCCGCCGCTTCCGATGTCGAGGATCAGACCGCAGAAGAAGCCGACCGCCATGCCGCGCAGGCGTGAGTTCTGGTACCCTGCCGCAACCGTCACGATGATCAGCAGATCCGGCACCGCTCCGGCGACGGAAAGCGCCGAGAACACGGTGCTCTGCAGGAGGTAGCTCACGAGGATTTCAATTGTGAAGATCAAAAACGCAAGCATACTGTCTCCTTAGTCCTTCGGGATGATCACCGTCTCCTTGACCTGTGTTATGACAAGCACTGTCGTCAGGTGCTCGAAATCGACCACCGGCGTCAGGTAACCGACCTTGGTCATGCCGTCGGTCTCCGTCGTGATGTTCGACAGATAGCCGATCAAAAGGCCGGGAAGATATTTTTCGCTGAGATCCGAGGTGTAGACCTTGTAGTTGTTCTTCGCCTGGGAATTGACCGTGATGTCGCGCACGCGGATGAAGCCCTTCGTCAGAAGCGACAGGCTTCCGCACACGATACAGTTATCTCCCGTTTTCATGATCGTCGCGCTCACATAGCTGTTGTCGTCTACGATGGAACGCACGATCGAGTAGTTTGGGCCGACCTCGGTGATGATGCCGACGAGACCGTTGTCCGCGATCACGTTCATGTCCACCTTCATGCCGTTTTTGGAGCCCTTGTCGATCGTGAATGTCGCGTAAAATCCACTGCTGTCACGCGCGATGATGTTCGCGCCGACCTTGGTGTACTCGGGGTACGTCTTGTCGAGCTCGAGAAGCTGCTTGTACAGCTCCATGTCGTACAGATCCTGCGAGAGCATCTCGTTTCTGTACTGAAGATCGGTCAACTCTTTGCGCAGCGCTTCATTTTCCGCGCGAAGCTTATCGATGTCCTCGAACTTGGCGCTGATGTCGTCGAACTGCGTGCCGACCACATGGATGCCCTTCTGCATGGGAACAAGGCATGTGTTCAACCCCTTGCGCAACGGTTCGAAGATCTTCGGAAACCGGTACGAAAACAGGATGAGACACAGGCACATCATGATGCACAGCATGAGGATGTACTTCGGCTCGATTCCGTAATTTGGCTTCTTGCGGGAATTCATAACTACCTCGTAAAATGAAAAGATCAGTCGTTCTCGTAGTAGGTTCTGCGAAGCGGCTTGGCCAAGTGCGTGTATCTCTCATCCTCCATGATGAGCGAGAGTCCGTCTACGACGCTGGTCGCACCGTTCGGCGCGATGTTGACGCGAAGTCCGGTCGACTGCGAAACATAGTCGGCAAGTCCGCCGAGTGCCGAGGATGCGCCGGAGATCGTGATGCCGCCGCGGTACACGTCCGCGGAGATCTCGGGCGGAATGCGCTCCAGCACGGAACGAACAGCCTCAAGGATATACTCAAGCGGTTCGGCGACCGCCTTGTTGACAAGCTCCGTTGTGATCTCCCGCTCTCTCGGAAGACCGCTCATGTAATCTCGTCCGTACGCCTTCATCACGGCGTCGGCACCGTATGTGTAGTTCACAAGGCCGATCTTGATCTGCTCGGCCGTGCGCGCTCCGATCATGAGATTGTGCATGCGGCGGACGGCCGCAATGATCGCCTCGTCAAATTTGGCACCGCCGCAGGAGCACAGGCGGCTCAGCACAATGCCTCCCTGCGAGATCACGGAGATCTCGGTCGTGTCGGCACCGATGTTCACCATCAGGGAGCCGTTGCTTCCCTCAATGTCAATGCCGCACCCAAGGGCGTCCGCGAGCGGCTTCTCCGCGATGCGTATGCGCTTCGGGCGGATGATCGAGGAGTCGATGATGTCGTAAAATGTCTTCTTCTCGACGTCAGTGACCTCAGTAGGCACTGCGACCACAAAGCTTGCGCCCTTCATTTTATCTCCGGCACGCGACATATCCATCGCGATGCAGTTGATCAGGGACAGCATTTTATCGTAATCGGCGACAACGCCGTTTCGGATCGGAAAATCAATGTTGATGTATTCGGGCTGTTTGCCGTACATCTCGTAGGCTTCTTCGCCGATCGCGATGATCTGGTCCTTGCCGCGCGATGCGATCACACTCTTCTGGTGAAAGCACAGGCCCTGGTGGACTCTCGTGATCTTGATGGCGTACGTGCCGAAATCAATTCCGTATAATTTGTTAACCATAGGAACTCCTGTAGTTACAACGCTCCCGCGTCTTTGAAACTGTAGTAGCCGGGATTGCCGACGATGATGTGGTCAAGCATCGGCAGCTGCATGGACCGGCCGAGCTCATGCAGCGTCTTGGTGACACTGATATCCTCCTTGCTCGGAGTGCTGTCACCGCTCGGATGGTTGTGTATCACGATGAAGGAAGCCGCGTGGTAACGAAGCGCCGACTCAAACACGTCTCTCGGACACAGCGGCGATGCGTGTAACGTGCCCTTGGAAAGCGGCACGTGGCGGATCAGGCGGCACTTGACGTCAAGAAGCGCCAGATGCACCTCCTCGGTGTCCGCATGACGCAGGTCCTCGCGAAAGTACTCAAACACCGCTTCCGGTGTCGAGAGCGGAACCCGCAAGTCACGCCTGCTGTTCCAGATGCGCCTCGACAATTCGCCGATCGCCGTCATCTGCAGCATCTTGACGCGCCCGATCCCCTTGATGGAATCAAGTCTGTCCGCACCGTATGTTATGATCCCGCCGATGTCTCCGCCGATCTCACGCACGATCCTTTCGGTCAGTTCCAGCACATTGCACTCTCTCGTTCCGCTTCGCAAAATGATCGCGAGCAGTTCGGCGTCGGTCAGGGAAGCCATACCGTATTTGGCGGCCTTTTCGTCGGGAAGCAGCCTTCCCTCATGAAGTTTTTGCAATCTCATGGTTGATCCTTTCCCTTTCTCCGGGGGAAAACATCAAATCATATTATACCACAAAACCGTGGCTCATACAATACAGGGCAACAGCCCGGCGTCCTTGAGCGACTGCAGCGACTTGAGGATGCCGAACTTTGCGTGTGCCCACGTAAGGCCGCCCTGGAAGTACACGGCGTACGGAGGCTCGATCGGGCCGTCCGCGGAGAGCTCAATGGAGGAACCCTGATAGAATGTGCCGGCCGCCATGATGACATCCGAGTGGTATCCGGGCATTGCCCAGGGCTCCGGCGAAACGTAGCTGTCCACAGGGCTTCCGGCCTGAATGCCCTTGCAAAATGCGATCACTCTCTCGGGGGAACCGAGTGTAACCGCCTGAATGATATCGTGACGCTCTTCCGCCGCCCCCGGCACGCACGGGAAACCGAGAGGCTCGTAGAGGTTGGCTGCGAAGATCGCACCCTTGAGTGCGGACGCAACCACGGTCGGCGCGAGGAACAGGCCCTGATAGAAGCTGCGCGATACACCTAAGGATGCACCGACTTCTCTTCCGAGTCCCGGGCTTGTGAGACGGTACGCGCACTGTTCCACAAGATCCTCGCGGCCTGCGATGTAACCTCCGATCGGGGCAAGGCCGCCGCCGGGGTTTTTGATGAGCGAACCGACGACAAGGTCGGCGCCGACATCGGAAGGCTCGATCGTCTCGACGAACTCACCGTAGCAATTGTCCACCATGCAGATCACATCGGGCTTGATTCCCTTGATGAACGAGATCAGATCTCCGATCTGTGCCACGGAAAATGTCGGTCTCGTCAGGTATCCCTTGCTCCGCTGGATCTCCACAAGCTTTGTGTGCTCGTTGATCGAAGCGCGGATGCTGTCATAATCAAAGGAATTGTCGGGAAGCAGTTCAACCTGTCGATAAGTGACTCCGTACTCCGCAAGAGACCCCGGTGCCGGCGTGATGCCGATGACCTGCTCGAGCGTGTCGTACGGTTTCCCTACAGGCGAGAGGATCTCGTCGCCCGGGCGTACGTTTGCAGACATCGCAAGTGCCAGTGCGTGTGTGCCGCAGGTGATCTGTGCGCGAACGAGTGCACTTTCCGTGTGGAACACATCGGCGTACACCGCCTCGAGCGTGTCTCGTCCGAGATCGTTGTAGCCGTAACCCGTGGACGTCTCAAAGCACTCTGCGCTGACTCTGTTCTTCTGCATCGCGGCAATGACCTTCATCTGGCAGATCTCCGCCGTTCGGTCGATCTCCGCGAAGCGCTCCGCAAGTGCGGACTCGGTCTTTGCGCCAAGTTGAAACAGCTCTTCGTCAATTCCTAAACGTTTGTAAATCTGGTCAAGTTTCATAGTATTAACTGAGGATTCCTTTCTCCCGTAACACAGCAAGCATTTGCTGCAGTATTTCTTCCTCGGTCATTCCCGTCTCTGCCTCGGCAGAGGCTTTCTTCTCGAGGAAAATGACGTCCTTCTCCCTGCGAAACCACGTCATCTGTCGCTTCGCAAAATGTCTCGTCTCCAGCTTGATGCGGTCCGCAGCCTCAGAAAGTGAACATTCTCCGCGGAGGTAAGGGACCATTTGCCGATATCCAAGGCCCTGCATCGATACGCACGTCTCGCTGACACCGTCCTCAAGAAGCCTGTGAACTTCCTCGGGAAGTCCTTCCCGGATCATCTGATCCACACGCATCTCGATCCGTTCGTAGAGCTTTGCGCGCTCCATCGTGAGGACGAAATAAGCACTGTTATACTCGTACGGCTGCTCTCTCTGACGCTTGTTCAGCGCTGAGATCGGCTCACCGTGGTAGTGCTCGTATTCGATCGCGCGGATCATGCGCTTTCGATTGCCGATCGGGATGGTCTTTGCACTTGCGGGATCGATGTTTTGAAGCATCTCAAAAAGCTTCTCGGAGTCGGTTGCCTCCAAAATCTCACGGTATCCGTCTCTTGGTTCTTCATCAAATTGCAGGCCTTTGACAAGTGCCTGGATGTAAAACCCTGTGCCGCCTACAACGATCGGGAGATGTCCGTTCGCGCGGATTTGGCGGATCGCTTCTTCAGCGCGTTCCGTGAACTGTGTGACGTCCCACGGCTCGTCCGGTTCCAATATGTCGATCAAATGATGCGGGATGCCGCGCCGCTCGTCCGGCAGGATCTTCGCGGTTCCGACGTCCATGCGGCGGTACACCTGCATCGAATCGGCGCTGATGATCTCTCCTCCGATCGCTTCTGCCAGCGACAGGGAAAGTTCGGTTTTACCGACTGCGGTCGGGCCTGACAGAATGATCAACGGTTCCACGGTGACTCCTTAAACAATACGCTTGAACTTCTTTTCAATCTCGTACTCGCTCATCGAGATGATGATCGGTCTTCCGTGCGGACACTGGTACGGATTGTCGAGTTTCAACAGCTCGGCTACCAAATGGTCCGCCTCGGTGAAGCTGATCGTCTGACCGCCCTTGATGGCAGCCTTGCACGACATGGAAGCAAGACGCTCCAGGACGCGCAACAGCGGTTCCTTCGAGCCGCTCTCGGTCAGCGAATCCAGTGTCTGCGAAAAATAATCTCTCGGCGAGATGTCGAACAGCACCGTCGGCACGCCGAAGATGCCGTACTCTCTTCCGCCCAGGTCACGGATCTCAAACCCGAGTTCCGTAAAATACTCCATGTTCGCAAGAAGGGTTTCCTCCTCGCGGATCGTGAGCGGAACGACGCAAGGCGGCTGCATTTGCTGTGTATAAACCTCGTGGTTTTTTACCTGCGCGAGGAGACGCTCATAATTGATCTTCTCATGAGCCGCATGCTGATCGATCATCAGCATCTCATGGTCCAGTTGGATGATCCAGTAGGTGTCAAACACTTGCCCGACCATGCGGTATGTCGGCTCGGCGCTCGCATCCATGAACGTCATCTGCTCGCCGGTGATGATCTCCTTCTCCAACAGCTGCGATGCCGTGGAAGGAACGGGATCCTTTTTGACAAGAGGCGTGACGTCTGCAGGTGCAGTGTTTGCTAAAGTATCAGCATGATCGGAAGCAACGGTATTGTCATGATCGGAAACTGCAGTTTCACTATGATCGGAATCAATAGTATCTTTGAGAACCGAGGTTTCGACCTTGTCAGATGTCTCCTGCGAAACTGTTCCGTAGGTAACACTGCCCTCGTTCAGATCGGTATTGATCTTATCATCGGAATATGCAACAGACTCGGATGTTTTTTGGACTACAGGAACCTGCGTCGGCACGGTGTACCGCTCCACGCTTCTTCGGTTGGTCTCAAAGAACTCCGCGGGTCTCGGTTGCGGTTGCGGCTTGTCTGCCGGCTCCTTTGAAGCTTCCCCGAGCACGGCATCCTGGATCAGGATGGAATCTCGAAGTGCCTTGCGCAGCGATGTTGTGATCGCATTGGCGACGGCTTCCCTGTCGGAGAAACGGACATCATTTTTTGTGGGATGCACGTTGACATCGATCGTCTCCGGGCGGATCGTGAGCGTGATCGCGGTGAACGGATACTTGTGCTGCATGAGGTAGCCTTGATAGGCGTCCTCGATCGCCTTGCCGACGACAGCGCTTCGGATGTCACGACCGTTGACGAAGCACAACTCGAGATTTCGGTTGCTCCTCGCGATGACCGGTTTGCCGATCACACCGTCGATCGTGAGGACATCCGTCTCCGCGTGAACGGGGATCAGATTGTCGGCGATCTCACGGCCGTAGGAGGCGTACACCGCATCGCGGAGCTTGCCGTTGCCGGGTGTGTGGAGCAAGGTCTTGCCCTGCGAGATCAATGTGAATGAGATCTCGGGATGTGCGATGCCGAAGCGGCACATCAGCTCGTTGATATATCCGGTCTCGGCGACAGGCGTCTTTAAGAATTTGCGTCGCGCGGGAACATTGTAGAACAAGTCGCGAACGATCATCGTCGTGCCCTGCGGACATCCGGCTTCCGAGAGGGAGATCTCCTCTCCTCCTTCGATCACGTAGCGGCTGCCGAGATAGTCCTCGGTGTTGTACGTGAGAAGTTCAACGCGCGCCACAGCGGCGATACTCGAGAGCGCCTCGCCGCGGAAACCGAGGCTGTGGATGCGGAACAGATCCTCTCCGGTCGTGATCTTGCTTGTGGCGTGACGAAGAAATGCGGTGCGGATGTCGTCAGCCGCAAAACCGCTTCCGTTGTCAGAAACACGGAGCATGGAGATTCCTCCCTGCTCCGTTTCTACGGTGATCCCTGTTGCGCCGGAATCCAAAGCATTTTCCACAAGCTCCTTCACGACCGAGGCCGGGCGCTCAATGACCTCCCCGGCCGCGATCTGGTTGATGGTTTCCGGATTTAAAACATGAATGATTCCCATAAGGACTCCCTAAATGATCAGTTCTTGCCGGACTGCAGGAAGGCTTCGAACTCTTCCGCCGTCATCAGGATCTTGCGGGGCTTGGTTCCCTCCTCGGGTCCGACTACGCCGGCGTCCGAGAGCTGGTCCATGATGCGCGCCGCACGGTTGAAACCGATCTTGTATACACGCTGCAGCATACCGATGGAAGCCTTGTCCTTGTCGATGATGAAGCGTCCTGCCTGCGCAAAATACTCATCTCTTCCGTCGTCGGGAGCTGCATCTGCGGAGGCACCCTTCATCTGCTCGGCGACAGTGCTGACACCGTTCTGAATGCCGGCAGCGGCGGCCTCGTCGTAGTCCGCACCGTTCTTCTCGCTGAGGAAGTCGACGATGCTCTGGATCTCCTCGTCGGATACGAACGGGCCTTGAAGACGTACCGGCTTCGGAATGCCCTGCGGGAAGAACAACATGTCGCCCTTGCCGAGAAGCTTCTCCGCGCCGATCTGGTCGAGGATCGTTCTCGAGTCGATTCCTGAGGATACCGCAAATGCGATACGCGAAGGAATGTTTGCCTTGATCAGTCCGGTGATGACATCCACGGACGGACGCTGCGTTGCGATCACGAGGTGGATACCTGCGGCACGCGCGAGCTGTGCAAGTCGGCAGATAGCGTCCTCGACCTCGCCCGGTGCGACCATCATGAGGTCTGCGAGCTCGTCGACGATGATCACGATCTGCGGCATTTTGCGAAGCGTGTTGCCTTCGTTGTCCTGCAGCGGCGTTTCACTGTTCTTGATCTTTTCGTTAAAGCCTTCCAGGTTGCGCACGCCGACCTGCGAGAACAGATCGTAGCGGTGTGTCATCTCCTGCACGGCCCAGTTGAGTGCGTTGCTTGCCTTCCTCGGGTCGGTCACGACCTTGATCATCAGGTGAGGAATGCCGTTGTATACGCTCAGCTCCACGACCTTCGGGTCGATCATGATCAGCTTCAGATCCTCCGGCTTGTACTTGTACAGGAGGCTGATGATCATGGTGTTGATGCAGACGGATTTACCGGAACCGGTTGCGCCTGCGATCAACAGGTGCGGCATCTTGTCTATGTCGGAGATAACGATGCTTCCGCCGATGTCCTTGCCGACGGCAAAGGAGATCTTGCCCTTGTTCTCGCGGAACTCCTTGGACTCGATCAGTGTGCGGAGCAATACGCCTGAGGACACTGCGTTCGGCACCTCGATACCGACGGCCGATTTGCCCGGGATCGGAGCCTCGATGCGGATGTCCTCCGCAGCAAGGTTGAGCTTGATATCATTTTCCAAATTCGTGATACGGCTTACCTTTACGCCCTGCTCGGGAGTGAGTTCGTATCTGGTGACGCTCGGACCGCAGCTGATGTTGGTTACGGTCACGTTGACGCCGAAGCTCTGCAATGTGGACTGCAGCTTGGCTGCGGTCGCCTTCAGCTGCTCCGGAGTCATGCCGTCGTTCTTGCCGGACGGTCTCTTGAGAAGGTCAACCGGCGGAAAACGATACGGTTTCACCGGCTTGGGTGCCTGTGCGATCGCCATGAGCTCGTCTGCGGTGTTGCCCTCGCCGGCAGCGGCGGATCCGCCGTTAGCACCGGCCTGTGCAGTTCCCTGCTGTGCTCCTGCCTGCGCGTCAGACTGCGCACCGGAAGCCTCTCCGGAAGTTCCCTGCGGCTTTCTCACACCGCCTGCAAGTAGTTCTTCTCTCGTAGGAGCGACAGCCTCCGAAGCCTCTACGGCATCGTACGGGTTGTAATCCGGGTCAGCAGCAGGTCTCGTATTGTCAGTGAGACCGCTGATCGGAATGTCAACCACGGGCTTCGCCTTCGGAGCGGTTTCGGTGGCATTCGTGGCATTCAGCTTGCGCTCCACCTCTGCGCGGCGTGCTGCCTCGCGCTCGGAAACCGGAATATCATTTTCCACATGATTCGGATAGTCTGTCTTTAAAATGCTGTTGCCTGCAGCACCGCTTGTCTCGCGGAACTTCTGGTCAAGCTCGATCTGGTAGAACGGATGACCGCTCTGCGTGACACGGGAATCGCGTCCGAGATCGCCGGGCTGGAATGCACTTTCCGTCGCCACAGGCGTCGTAACACCCTGTGCGTCCGTGCGAGTCGTCTGAACGCCGTTTTCGGTGAAGATCGCAGTGTAGGTAGGCGTTGTTACGGGAGCTGGCTTATTGCGCCCGAGAAGCTTGTCCAAAAAGCTCTGCTTTGATTCGACAGGAGTTCTGCGAACCGGCTGCTCTCCGTAGAAACTGAGGTCCACAGGGCCTTCCGGAGGAACGGCATCCACCATCTGGACACGCTTCTTGCGGTTTTGCTCCTGAATGTCTTCGATCGTGAACAGCTGCGAGGATTCCGCGGGGATCGCGTAGGGCGAGTCGTCGCCGAACTGCGCATTTTCCGCCTCCTCACGAAGGCGCTTGCGCTCCTTGAGATACTCGTGAAGCTCGAGGAACACGGCACGTCCGATCAGCAGGATGATGCAGACAAGAAGCAATGCGATCAGGATGATCACCGATGCGATCTTGCCAAACAAAAGGTACAAAGGCTTGGCAAGGCAGGCACCGAACAATCCGCCGCCCTTATGATACTTCCAGCCGACCGGGAACGACTCGAAGAACTTATACTCCGAGGCACAGTTGCTGAACAGATGGATGATCGCGGCAAGAACGAACTGCGAGATCAAGAAGATCGTTGTCTTTTTGATCGCCATCGGATCGTCCGGCTTCTTGCGCACATAGAAAACAAGACCGAACAGGGCGATCGGGAACACATACGGCAGAATTCCGCCGAGCAAACCGAACAACAGATTCTTGATGCCCTTTCCGATGATGCCGCACGCATCCATGAAGCTTAAGTAGATCAAAATGCCGATCAGACCGGTGATGATCAGGACGACCTCGTCATACACCTGCTTGCGCTTTTGATTGGAAGCCTTCTGCTCTGCTACGAAATCATCGACAGACTCCTCTTTCTTCGAGGATTTCTTGCCGGTGTCCTTCGTTGTCTTAGCGGCAGCGGCGGCCTCTTTGCCGAGGTCCTTCTTGTTGTTTTCAGGTTCCGGAATCGATTTCTTGTTTGCCATTTTCCCCTCCTCAAAGAATGAAAAACAAGTACAGCAGAACTCCGAATGCGATGCGGTAGCGCCCGAATCGCGCCATGGAATTCTCTGTCAAAACAGACAGTATTGCCCGAAGTGCGAAAAATGAGATCAAAAACGCCAGGATCGACGCCATCATCATCTCGGACACATAGATGCCTCCGATGTGACCTAAGTTTCGCAGTATGGGCAACGCCCCACACACAATGGCAGCGGGCATGTTCACAAACACCGCGAGTGTTACGGATGTTTTGCGACTGACGCCCAACGCCATGGCAACCAGTATTGCCAATCCGAAGCGGCTTGCGCCGGGAAGAAAACCTGCTAACTGGGTGAGACCGAGCACCATGATGATCTTCACCGGCACTTCTTCCATCCGCTCGTATTGCGGTATGCGTTTCCGGTTGCGAAGCTCCGCAAGAAGAAACAGAGCGCCGCCGACGATCATGCATACTACCGTCAGTCTCTGGTTTTGCATGGCTTTCGGATCATACAGAAAATCCGAAAGCTTTGATCCGAAGATCAGTGATAACAACAGGCACGGGATCCAGCCGATCCCGATTGCGGTGAAAAAACGAACTCGCTCATCCGCCACAACGCGCTTTCCGTCCAGCGTCTTCGAGAACGGTCCGTTGCCGGGCAAAAACAGCGCACAGGCTGCCAAGACAGCGCCGAGCGTGGCCGCTCCGACGTAGAGTTCGCGAAGCACGGTGCTTGTGTTCCAGTCGGCAAACCCAAGGTAATGTCCGAGCACGGAGATGTGTCCCGTGTTGCTGACCGGAAGCCATTCGGTGAGGCCTTCCGCCGCGGCAAGCAGGAGCATTTTCAGAATGTCAAAAAATCCCACGCGGCGTAACCTCCCTGTGTCAAATTCTAAATGTTGCGCTCTCTCCCGCGGCCAGTGAAACCTTCGTTACGGTTCCGCGGAAGGAAACGTTCGTATCGTAGTTGATCGGACCTGCCGTCACGGTGAATTCCACGGCGCCGTCCTTCCAGCGAATGTCATAATGAGCACCGCCGTAAGCAACGATCCCCTCGATCGAGCCCTCGCTCCAGTTTGCCGGAAGCGCCGGAAGCAAAAGCGCTCGATTCTCGTTGGACTGCAGCAGCATCTCGCCGATCGCAGCGATCGCTCCGAAGTTGCCGTCGATCTGGAACGGCGGATGGTTGTCGAGAAGATTCGGCAATGTGGACTTCTGCAGCAGCTGTCCGAGGTGGTGAGCACACTGCTCTCCGTCTCCGAGCCTTGCGTACATATTGATGATCCATGCGCGGCTCCAGCCGGTGTGACCTCCGCCGTTAGCGAGTCTTCGCGTAAGCGTCACGCGGGCTGCCTCGGCAAGCTCCGGAGTCTCGTCTGTCATGATCTGGTCCGAAGGATACAGCGCGTACAGATGCGAGATGTGTCTGTGTCCGGGCTCCGCCTCATCGTAATCCTCAGTCCATTCCATGATCTGGCCGTGCTTTCCGATGCGGATCGGAGGAAGCTTCGCAAGAAGCTCTTCCGTCGTCTTCAGAAAATCCTCATCCTCATGGCCGATGATCTGCGCCATCGCAAGGAACTGCGTGAGAAGGTCCCGTAGGATCTCCACATCCATCGTCGAGTTGTAGCAGACACAGCCCCTCGTGCCGTCCGGGAGAATGTATGTATTTTCCGGAGAGACAGACGGCGAGATCACGGCATAACCGTCCTTCTCGATGCAGAAATCGTGGAAGAACTGCACGCTCTCGCGCACGACCGGATACATGTCAGCAAGGAACGCAATATCCTGCGTGTAGCAGTAATGCTTCCACACATGCGTGCACAGCCATGCGAGGCCCATCACCCAGTAGGTTCCGGGGATCCACTCGTCCTGCGGCGCGGTGTCGCCCCACAGATCGGTGTTGTGATGCGCGACGCTGCCGCGGCATCCGTACATGTCGCGTGCGGTCTTTTGTCCGCGCTCGCAGATGCGTTTCATCAGCGTGAACAGTGGCTCTGCGCACTCGGACATGCCGAGAGTGTCAACCGGCCAGTAGTTCATCTGAAGATTGATGTTGATCGTGTATTTGCTGCCCCACGGCGGATCCATGTGAGGATTCCATACGCCCTGCAGGTTGGCGGGTAGCGAACCCGGCGCCGAGCTGGACAGCAACAGATAGCGACCGAAGTCAAAGTATGTCTTGATCAGACCGAGGTCCGGTTCCTTCTCGTCGAACGCCTTGAGCCTCTCGTCGGTCGTGAGCCTGGAATACATGGCTTCCTCGGGCAGCGTGAGCTTCACGCGGTCAAAGCGCTCGCGGTAGTCCTCCTTGTGGATCGCAAGAAGCTTGTCAAACGGCGAATTTGCGAATCCCAGTGAGGAACGCACATACGAAAGCGGATCGCTCTCGCGGTACGTGGTCGCTGCCGTGAATAACAGGCAGAACCTTGTTGTTCCCTTGGCGCAGATCCTTCGCGCGCTGATATCAATGTCCGCTCCTTCCGCAAAACCGGTCATGCCGGCGCAGAACGAGTATCCGTCACCGACCATGTTTCCGGTCGCATAGACGTTTCTTCCGTCGTGGAAGCCGGCGTCGTACCAGTTCATACGGTCGAACTCCGCACTCACGTCGAAGGGAATATCATTTTCCGACTTCACCTCGAACACGAGGAGGTTGTTGCGCTCATCACAGAACAATGTCTCCGTGATCGTGATGTTCTCAAACTCCCGCATGCATGACGCCACGGCGTTGTCGAGGTCGAGGCTTCGACGATACTTGATGCACTCTCCCGAAAGCGCACCGTAATAGATCGACAGATTGCCGAGCACCGAGTATGTCCGGCAGCTCGTGGGCACTCCGGAAAATGTTTTCAGCAGCATCTCTTCCGCCTGCGGGATCTTGCCGTCGAACAGAAGCTGCCGCACCTCGTCGAGATGTTCCTTTGCGTCCTGGTTGATGCGGTCGATCGGACCTCCGTACCACAGGCTGTCCTCGTTGAGCATGAGTCTTGTGGAGGTTCCGTCTCCCAGGATCATGGCGCCGAGCTTTCCGTTGCCGATGGGAAGTCCGCGGTTCCAGTCGCGGCCGGCCCAGATGTCATAGGTGAGTAAACTCATATCATATTCCCCGTAAGTTTATATTGCGCACCCGGTATCAGACCTCGCGGAAATGGAACCACAGCGAGCAGTCCATATCCTCGTCGTTGCACTGATACATGGGATCGAGCTGCGGGCCGCAGCTGGCGGAACCGATTCCCGACATAAACGCGTCGGCGTTCAGAACCGTCATGTTGCTCTCCGCAAGCTCGTAGTTATGCTTCTTAGCCGCAAGCTCTTCTCTCGTAAAATGGGACACGTTGATCGAGAAATCGTTGTCCGAGATCACCGATAGGCGGATCTTTCCGTTGCCCACGGACGCCTGCTGCGTGCCGTAGTGCGAGGAGTTCTCCTGCGGGCGGATATAGTCTTCGTGGTTGCCGGTGACCGTCGAGTGATGCCAGTCGACATAGGACGCAAGGTGCTTGTCAATGTAGCTCTCGGTCGGTCCGTAGCCGTAGAAATCGAAGTCCTCGAAATCCTTGTTCAGGAACAGACGAACGCCTGCTCTCGGCAGATACGGGCTTGTCTCCGACTTGTGGAAGCGAGCGCTCACGTTCCACTCTCCGTTCGGATGGAAGCTGTATTCCAGCTGAACACGCATGAACGGCATTCTCGAAGGTGCGCCGTATGCGAGGTCCGCCTTGAAGATAAGCTCGTTGCCGGGCTCGATCAGACGAAGCGAATACAGACGGCAGCTCGGGTTCTCGTAGCCCCAGTCCTTCCATGCCTTTACCATGTAACCGTCGTTGTCGGTCGGCGCGCGGAAGAAATCCAGCTCCATCGGCTTCGCGAACATCTCCTGCTCCTTGTACTGTGCGGAGATGAGCATCGCGTCCTTCTTGCGAAGCATGAATACCGTGTCCTTCGTCGTGATCTTAAAGCACAGAGGAAGGTCCTCCAGCTTGAGGAACTTGCGTCCAGGGATCGGTTCCGGAGCGAATCTGCGGTTTTCGGAATCCATCAGGATCTGGTCGAAGCAGATCTCCGAGCCCTTCTCCCAGTAGTCGGTCGTCTCCTTCGCGGTCACGCGGAAGCGGATGCGAAGATCCTTGCCGTGGACGACTGCGGGCTCAGGGAGCGTGAATACCGAGGTCTCTCCCGCCGCAATGTGCACGTCGAGCTTGCCCTCGTTGATGAACGAGCCGTTGTCCTTGAGCTCGTAGGATACCTCATAGTTGTCTTCGATCGCGGAAAATGCGAGCCGGCTGGTCAGAAGGAACTGTCCGGGTACCTCGCCTGCCGTTACGACAAGCGGACGGTAGCACTGCTTGAGCTCCATCAGACCGGTGTGCGGCGTGCGGTCGGGATACGTCAGACCGTCACAGCAGAAGTTTCCGTCGTTCGGCTTGTCTCCGAAATCGCCGCCGTAGAGATATTTGGCGCCGTCAAATCCCGGACGTACCTCAGAGGCTTCCTCCGCGGTCTTTCCGTTGATGTCGCCGGGAACCTTGTCGGTTGCCTCGATCGCGTGGTCGCACCATTCCCAGACACATCCGCCCATGAAGCGGTCGTTGGAGTCGATCATGCGCCAGTAGTCTGCCAGATCGCCGTTGCTGTTGCCCATCGAGTGGCTGTACTCGCACATGAAGTACGGTCTCTTCTCCGACTCGTCGGTGATGAACTTGTACATGTCGGGAAGCGACGGATACATGTAGGACACGATGTCCATCTCGGAGTCGTCCGTGCCGTCCATCGAGTGGTGAACAGCCTCGTAGTGCAGCGGGCGGGTCACGTCGGTGGCCTTGACCATCTTGGCGACATCGTTGATGATCTTGCCGAAGCCGGCCTCGTTGCCGAGCGACCAAAGGATAACGCAAGGACGGTTGTAATCTCTCGTCACAAGCTTCATGGCGCGGTCAAGGATGGCCTTGGCGAAGATCGGATTGTCCGTGGTGATCGAAACCTTGCGGTGATCCCAGTTCTGTCCGTACACTTGCCCTGCAGGCTCGCTGCCGTGTGCTTCCATATCCGCCTCGTCGACAACGTAGAAGCCGTAGCGGTCGCAGAGCTTGTAGAACTCAGGCGCGTTCGGATAATGCGAGGTACGGATGCAGTTGATGTTGCAGCGCTTCATCAGGAAGAGGTCGCGCTTCATGTCCTCGATCGCGACGACGGAACCCGTGACGGGGTTCGAGTCGTGGCGGTTGACACCGCGAAGCTTTATGGCCTTGCGGTTGATCTTGAACACGCCGTCCGTTACGGAGATCTCGCGAAGACCGATGCACTCTCCGATCACCTCACCGTTCGCGGAGAGTTCCGCGCGGTAAAGATACGGCTGTTCGGCGTTCCAAAGCTTCGGGTTGTCAACGATGAAATCGATGAACCCGTCCTCGTCGGTCTCGCCCTTGTAGATTTCCTCTCCGGCGTCGTCCTTCACGATCACGCTCGCCTTGCAGCCCGTGATCTCCATGTGGACGGAAGCATGCTCCATCGTCTCGTCGAGCGTCGTCTGGATGCGGTATCCGGTGATGTGCTCCTTCGGTCTCTTGAGCATATAGACGTCTCGGAAAATGCCCGTGAAACGGAGCTTGTCCTGATCCTCCAGATAAGTTCCGTCGCACCACTTGAGAACGACGACCGCGATGCGGTTCTCACCCTCGCGGAGCGCTGAGGTGAGACGGAATTCCGTCATGCCGTGGGACACCTGTGAGTAGCCGATCATCTGATTGTTGACGATCAGATAGAAACAGCTGTCAACGCCCTCGAACACAAGGTAACGCTCGAGACCGTCCTCCTTGTAGTCGTAAGTTCTCTCGTAGATTGCGACCGGATTGTCCGAGGGGACATACGGCGGATCGTACGGGATCGGATAGTTGATGTTTGAGTACTGGCAGCGGTCGTAGCCGTACAACTGTATGCAGGAGGGAACGGGGATCGTCTTCTCCTTCGGAAGATCCACCGCGTTCGTCGGCATGTCGGCGAAGCTGTCGTAGTAGGCGAAATTCCATTCGCCGTTCAGCATCTCCAGACTTGTCGACGCGATGCGGGAAGCAAATGCATCTTCTCCGGCCGGAAACGGAATGTAATAATTGCGGTCCGGCTCCGTGTTGATGTGCAGAAGCTCCGGGTCTTCGTGGAATGTCATATACGTTTTCATCGTTCCCCTCCTGTGTGTAAAATCGAAACAAGGGCGCCATGGAATGGCACCCTTGTTGCCTCAGATTACGGGTTTACTGCGCGTCTTTGATGGAGAAGCTCAAGCGACCCATCTTGTCCTTGCCGAGGCAGACGCAACGCACGTGATCGCCGAGCGTGAGAACATCCTCGACGCGGTTGATGCGGTTCTTTGCAATCTTGGAAATGTGAACCATTCCCTCCTTGCCGGGCGCGAATTCGATGAAGGCACCGAAGTCCTTGATGCTGACTACGGTTCCCTCGAGGATCATGCCCTCCTCGAAATCGGTGACGATCGTCTGTACAAGCTTGATCGCCTTGTCCATCGCATCCTTGTCGGTTCCGCAGATGGATACCGCACCGGTGTCGTCGATATCGATGCGAACGCCGGTCTGCTCGATGATCGCGTTGATCGTCTTTCCTCTCTGACCGACAACATCGCCGATCTTCGCAGGATCGATCTGGATCTGAACGATCTTCGGAGCGTACTTGCTTACTTCCTTGCGAGGCTCTGCGATCGCAGGCTTCATGCAGGTGTCCATGATGAAAAGTCTTGCCTCGCGGCAGCGCTTGATGGCACCCTCAACGATCGGGCGGGTAAGGCCGTGGATCTTGATATCCATCTGGATCGCCGTGATACCCTCGGTCGTACCGGTGACCTTGAAGTCCATATCACCGAAGAAGTCCTCAAGACCCTGGATATCGGTGAGGAGTACGTAATCGTCATCCGTCTCACCGGTCACAAGACCGCAGCTGATACCGGCTACCATACGCTTGATCGGAACACCTGCTGCCATGAGGGACATGCAGGACGCGCAGGTCGAAGCCATGGACGTCGAACCGTTGGACTCGAATGTCTCGGATACGGCGCGGATCGCGTAAGGGAACTCCTCCTCGCTCGGGAGAACCGGAAGGAGCGCTCTCTCTGCAAGAGCACCGTGACCGATCTCGCGGCGTCCCGGTCCTCTCGAAGGCTTCGTCTCGCCTACGGAGTACGACGGGAAATTGTAGTGATGCATGTATCTCTTGTTGACTGCCGTCTCATCGAGACCGTCAAGCTTCTGAGCATCCGCAAGAGGTGCGAGCGTTACGATGTCGCAAATCTGCGTCTGGCCTCTGGTGAACATCGAGGAGCCGTGTACTCTCGGGATGATGTCAACCTCTGCGGAAAGAGGACGGATCTGCGTGAGCTCACGACCGTCGGGACGCTTGTGATCCTTGAGGATCATCTTGCGGACCGTCTTCTTCTCGTACTGGTAAACTGCCTCGTCGATGAGCGGGAGCCAGTCTTCCTTGTCGGCAAACTTCTCGGCGAGCGTGTCCTTCATAGCGCGGATGCGCTCCTCGCGAACCTGCTTCTCGGGCGAGAACATCAGAACCTCCATGTCTGCCGGAGGAACGATCTCCTTGATCGCCGCAAATACTTCCTCGGGGATCGCGCAGCTCGTGTAGCTGTGCTTCGGCTTGCCGCACTCGGCAACGATCTTGTCGATGAACTTGATGATGTCCTTGTTGACACTGTCTGCAAGGTAGATCGCCTCGATCATCTTGTCCTCGGGAAGCTCGTTAGCGCCTGCTTCGATCATGATGACCTTCTCTCTCGTGGAAGCCACGGTGAGCTTGAGGTCGGAAACCTGCATCTGCGTCTGGGAAGGGTTCAGAATGAACTGTCCGTCGATCATGCCGACCTGCGTCATCGCGCACGGACCGTCGAACGGGATGTCGGAGATCGCTACTGCGATCGCGGAACCGAGCATTGCCGTAAGCTCAGGCGTGTTCTCGGGATCAACCGAGAGAACCAGGTTGCTGATCGTTACGTCATTGCGGTAATCCTTCGGGAAGAGCGGACGCATCGGACGGTCGATAACGCGGGACGTAAGAACCGCATTCTCGGTTGCCTTGCCCTCGCGCTTGTTGAATCCGCCGGGGATCTTGCCGACTGCGTACATCTTCTCTTCATACTCCACGCTCAGCGGGAAGAAGTCAATTCCCTCACGGGGCTTCTCGCTCGCGGTTGCCGTGGAAAGTACCGTGGTGTCACCATAGTGCATCAACGCGGCACCGTTTGCCTGCTTCGCTACGCGGTCGATGTCGACCGTCAGAGTTCTGCCGGCGAGTTCCATGGAAAAACTCTTATACATAATACCTCTTTCTGCGCTGTTATTTTACGGACGATGCAGCGCGCGTCCCGGAGTCACTCGAGGGACGGAGCCTGCCGTAACAACTGAAAAGCGTGCGTGAGAATCTGTCGCGCGTTCTTCAGTAGTCACGGAGTTTGACTCCATCCGACCCATGCTCTCAATTTATTTTCATACCGCATATCATCTTACCACACTTCCCCGTTTATTTCTACTGTTTTTCGCGAATTTAACACGTTTTCGGACTCGGAAAATGGTGTTTTTCGGCGGGGAAACTACATTTTCCGCAAATGAAAAAGCCCGGAGCAGATCTGCCCCGGGCTCTCGGTCGTATTTACTTGCTGCTGAACTCGATCTTCTCGATCTTGAGCAGGGATTTGGACTGCACGATGAGACCGATATCCATCGTGTTTCCGCCTGCCGCTACGGTCCTGTTGAAGTCCGCGGGAGTCAGTGTCATGACCTTGCCCTTGATCTCAACGCCGCAACACCAGAAGTTGTCGGTCTTGACCTCGCTGTTGAAGGTGACGACGATCTTCCAGTCGCTCATGGGCTTGCTGCCCTCATTTTCGATGGTAACACCGAACTGGTAGCATTTGTAGGCGGTCTCGTTCCAGGTGTTGGAGGTCGTCAGCGACACGATCGCGCTGCCGCTCTTGACGGTCTTCTCGATACCGTCCGGGACCGCTACGTCACCGCCGCCGCTTCCGCCGGCATCGTCCTCGAGCTTCTTCAGATCCTCCTCGGTCATCTTCGGAAGCTGGCCACCGAGCATCTTCACAAGCCAGCGACCCTCCTGGTTGAGGTCTGCCTCGGTAAATCCGGACAGTTTTTTGCAGTTTTGCTTGATCAGCGAGGAGGACTCGTTCTTGTTTGCGAGGTTCCAGATCATGTAGCTAACACCGTATTTGTCCATCATCGCGACCCACTTGTTCGCCTCGGTCTCGTTGCATGCGCCGTTGCCGGAAGCATCGCAGATACCGTACTCGGAGACGAAAACGGGAAGCCCGAGCTCGATCGCGGTCTTCATTTTGCTGCGGAGGTTGTCCTTATGAGTGCCTGCGTAGAAATGAAGCGCGTACATAATGTTGTCGTAGCCCTTGATCGGATCCTTGGCTGCGATGTCGACATCCTGCGACCATGTGGGCGTTCCGACGATAATGATGCCCTTCGGATCGTTCTTGCGGATCACGGGGATGACTTCCTCGGCGTACTTCTTTACGGTCGACCAGCTGACGCCGCCGTTCGGCTCGTTACAGATCTCGTAAAATACGTTCTCATAGCCGCTGAACTCCTTCGACATCTCGTCGAAGAACTTGATCGCCTCGGCCTTGTTCGTGTTCGGGTCGTAGTCGTGCAGAATATGCCAGTCGATGATGACGTAGAGTCCGAGGTCGGATGCAATATGTACGCCGTCCTTGACCAGCTTTTTGAGCGCTGCCTTGTCACCGCCGGCACAGTATCCGTTCTCGTCGGTATACATTGCAAGACGCACTGCGTTTGCACCCCACTCATCGCGGATGCACTGGAACGTCTCCTTGCACACGAACTGCGGGAACCACTGCAGGCCGTGCGTGCTGACGCCCTTGAGCTGGTATTCCTTGCCGTTCTTGTCGACGATCTTGGTGCCCTTGACGGACAGACGTCCGTGCTCTGCCACCGGTGTCTTGCCGCCCTTGCTGACTGCCGTTGTCGGCGTCGGCGTAGGTGCATTGGTCGGCGTTGCGGTCGGTGCGCTCGTCGGCGTTGCCGTGGGCGCACTTGTAGGTGTTGCTGTCGGCGCAGTCGTAGGAGTAGCTGCGGTTGTCGGAGTCGTTGCTGCAGTCGGTGTAGCGGCAGTCGTAGGCGTTGCCTCTGCGGTAGGAGTCGCTTCCGCGGTCGGCGCCGCAGTCGGTGTTAAGTTCTCTTCCACTGCCTCAGTGGGCGTGACTTCGGGAGTTACCTCTCCCGTCGGTGTGATCGACGCGATCTCCGTCGGAGTCGGCTCAGCACTGTCTGTGGGTGTCGGATCTGCCGCCTCTGTTGCCGTAGGCTTCTTCGTTTCCGTAGGCTCTGCCTCGGTCGTCGGCGTTACCGTCGCAGCCGGACCCTTTCCTGCGGACTTGTTGTTCTTCGAGTTTGCCTTCCACAACAAAACGCCGAGCACAATGGCGATCAAAGCCATCGTGATCAATGCGGCGAGCAGGATCCTGCTTGTCTTGTCCATTTTGTACTGTTTCTTCTTGCTCATGGTTTCCTCTTCTTACGCCTGTTCGGCTTTTTCTTTCGCACACTGCGTGACTGCCTGCTTCGCTTCGGAGGCAAGATATAAAGACCCGGTGATCAGCAGAACGTCGTTGCGCCCTGCCTTCGAAAAATACTCACCCACCGCCGCGGTGAGATCTGTCACCGGTGTCATTGCAAACTCCGTGCAGAGAGCTTCCGCCTCTTCCTCCGTGAGAGCGCGCTTGTGCGCAAAACGGTAGAAATACATGTTGTCTGCAAACGATTTCAGTGTGGTTAGGATCGTGCGGTAATCCTTGTCCTTGACGATGCCCGCGATGACGGAGATCTTCTTGTCACGGAACGCCTCGGTCTTAAAAAACTCAGCGACTGCCTGCGCGCACTGCGGGTTGTGTCCGCCGTCGTAATACACGACGGGCTTTTTGTTGATGATCTCAAGACGGCCGGGCCACACAACGGTGCGCATGCCGTCCTCGATATCGCGGTCACTGATGTAGAACCCGTGCTCATTGATGACAGTCAGCGCTTCAACGGCGGTCGCTGCATTGTACTGCTGGTGCTTTCCGTTCAGAGCAAGGCAGAATTCCTGACCCTTGTACGAAAAATGTTCGTAACCCGCAATGTGAGGCAGCTCCTTCACCTCGTCGCGGTCGACAAAATGGATCGGCGCCGGCGCACGGAGCGCATACTGCGTGATCACGGCCTCCGCCTCGGTGCAAACGGGATAGACGCAAACGTCACACCCCTGTTTGATGATGCCTGCCTTGGCTGCTGCAATCTTCTCAATCGAGTCACCGAGCACGTTACAGTGATCAAGACCGATGTTTGTGATGACCGAAACGATCGGGCGCTTCACGGCGTTGGTCGGATCGAACGTTCCGCCGAGACCGGTCTCCATCACGATGATATCGCACTTCTGTTCGCGGAAATACAGAAGAGCCAGAATGGTCAGCAGCTCAAACTGGTTGGCCGGCGTGAACAGCTTGTCGACATAGTCGTACATCTGCGTGCCGATGCGCGCCAGGTCATCCTGCGGGATCGGCTCTCCGTTCACGCGGATGCGCTCGCGGAAATCATAAAGAAACGGTGATGTGAACAGTCCGACGCGGTAGCCGGCGCGGCGCAATACGGAATCCAGTATAGCGCAAACGGAACCCTTTCCGTTCGTGCCGGCGACGTGTACGCAGGGAATCGCATCCTGCGGATCGTCGAAGTACCGGAGCATGTTGCGCATCCGGTACAGCCCGGCAAATGCCGAAAAGAATTCCGTGTTTGTCAGTCGATTTAAGACTTCTTCGTAGGTCATGGTACCTCCGCCTCTCGTCAGCCGGTCTTGTTCCAAGCGGCGACGATCTCAGGCATGATATAGAGCGAGCCGGTCACGAGAACCGGGCAGCCCTTCTTGCGCAGTTCCTTGATGCGCGCAGCGGCGTCGACCATAGTCTCCGCCACCTCGACAGGCTTCTCAAATTTGCGAAGGAACTCGCACAGGTCCTTCGCGGGCAGTGCGCGGTTGCCGGGCGGCGTGATGCACACGAACCCGAGCGCGTACTGCTGCAGCATCTCGTACATGGCCGGATAGTCCTTGTCCGCAAGCACACCGGTCACGATGTAGTATTTCATATCTCCGGAAAATGTCCGGAGCGACTTGCACAACGAATCGATACAGTCGGGATTGTGTCCGCCGTCGAAGATCAGGTAGGGATCCTGCTTGCGCACATCAAAGCGGTACGGCAGACTCGCGGAGCGGATGCCCGCTTCCATCGCGAAATCGTCGATGTTCAGCGGATTGTCGTCAAACGTCATGCCGGCGAGCACTTCCACTGCCTTCTGTGCGGTCGCGATATTGATCTTCTGGTAGTCGGCGATCATCGCGCGCTCCTTCGGGAAGAAGCTGTCGTCCGCGATGGATGCGATGTAAAGCTCGTGTCCGTGATCCCGGCACCAGCGGGTTGCGGTGTCGGACACGATCGTGGAGTTCACGCCCATGACGATGGGCTCCCCTGCGCTTGCGATGCCGAGCTTTTCCTTCGTGATCGCCTCGAGCGTGTCCCCTAAGTACTGCATGTGGTCAAGAGCGATCTTCGTCACTACGGTAAGGCATCCCTGCCCTACGTTCGTCGCGTCGTTGATGCCGCCCATGCCGGCCTCGAGCACCGTGAAATCACAGTTTTCCATCTTGAACAGGATCAGACCGACACACACGGCGCGCTCAAACTCCGTAGGATCGAGATCCTTCTTGGCTTCCACGCTCATCTCCACCGGGCGAAGCGCAGACTTCAGTGTCTCCACGCTGTTCACAAACTGCGCCGTCGTGATCGGCTTTCCGTCGATGCGGTAATAGTCCGTGACGCCGTGAAGTGCCGGCGAGATCATGGTGCCGACATGGTAGCCTGCCGCAACGAGGATGTTTGTGATCATCGTGGCTGTCGAGCCCTTGCCGTTCGTGCCGACAACGTGGATTATACGCTGAGAAGCCTCGGGATGCTTCAGCAATCCGAGGCAGTAGTTGACTCGATCGAGTCCCGGTTTTGACTTGTTGGTTTCTTCGTTTCTTATGAAGCGTACAGCATCTGTATATCTCATAAGTACCTCTGAATTACGCGGCAGAAAATGCCGATTCTCTCTTCTTCTCTTAGTTTATCTCATTTATCAGAGTATTTCAATACATTTCAGTCGTTTGAGACGGCCGAGTCGTCTTCCGTGTCCTCTTTCGCGGTCGGAGGCATAGCTTTCGAAGCATTTTCGCTGTCGTTCCACAGTCCCTTGTACATGAATTTCCGAAGCGCCGGAAGGATCTTCGGCATCAGAAGGAACATCAGGATGATCTCAAGGACAAAGGAGACTCCCGCGATGATGACGCGTGGCAGGATCGTTTCAAACGTGAACGGCGTTCCCAGGTACGTGAAGATGAAGTAGGTGTTCAGGATCAAGCTCAGCACAAGGTTGTCAGCGGCCGAGGCTGCAATGATCCTTTTTGACTTGCTGTTGCGGTACAGGATGATACCGACGACAAGGCCCTGCAGAAAACGCGTGAGCGTGATGCCGGGGTTCATCGAACCGCCGTACAACTGAAATCCGCCGAGGACGTCCGTGAGTGCCGACACGACACCGCCGAGCCAGCCGATGCAATAACCGGTGACGGCGCGGATCAGAAAGGTGAAGGAAATGCGGTATTTGTCGGCGATCGTCAGCGACAGATAATACTCCGTCACAAACTGCAGAGCGATGAGAATGCCCATGAAACTGACGAGCTTGACATACGCTCCGGAATTTCTTTTTGCGTTTCGAATCATAATAAAATCCTCCTTTCGTCCCGTGGTTCGCTACGAAAAGGAGGAAATCCTTAAGGTAGCAGCGGGATGCAGACCGGAAACCGCAAGCCTTTCGGCTTTTCGTTCCGAGGACAACTCCCCGTCCCTCGGACACTTGACGCTTCCGCTCTTACTCTGCTTTCTTTTGTTTGATTGTGTGCGGAAAATGGTCTCATTTTCCGTAAAAAGAGCTGCCGCATGGTGACGACAGCTCTTGCGTACGAATTACTTACGGATGCCGAGCTTCTCGATCAATGCACGATAAGCGTTGATATCCTTCTTCTTGAGATAGTCAAGCAGACCTCTTCTCTGACCTACCATCATGTAAAGGCCGCGACGGGAATGGTTGTCCTGCTTGTTGTTCTTCAGATGCTCAGTGAGCTCTGCGATTCTCTCGGTGAGAATTGCGATCTGTACCTCAGGCGATCCGGTGTCTGCCGGCGTCTTGCCGTACTCAGCGATGATCGCTGCTTTCTTTTCCTTCGTGATCATGTTTGATTCCTCCTAGAATGAATTAGTAACCGCCGTGATCCAGGCCACGGTTGGAGAATCCAATGACTGGGATCAGGCTGACTTCGATACTATATCACAGTTATCCGCGCTTGTAAACCGCTAATTTCACTAAAAATACGGCATTTTCCGCGGAAAATACTGTCTTACTTTGTGCGCAGCGCATCCGCTACGTCTTTCTGCAGCTGTTCGCGCAGCTCGTCGAGCGATCCGAACTGTACCTGTCCGCGCAGCCTTGACAAAAAACGCACCTTGGCGTACTCCCCGTACGCATCTCGGTCAAAGCCCGGAATGTGCGTCTCCACGGTGATCTGATGATGGATGCCGTCACGCACGGTCGGGTTGTCGCCGACGTTGGTCACGGAGCGGTATGTGCGCCCAAGCACCGTCGTCTTGGTGCGATACACGCCAAACGGCGGGAGCAGCTTCTCCTCCGTCGGGATCAGGTTGATCGTCGGAAAACCGAGCGTATGCCCGATCTCCTTGCCTCTTTGGATGATCCCCTCAACGGAGTAAGGGATCCCGAGAAGCTTCGAAACCGATTCCATGTCGCCCTCCTCAAGAAGACTGCGGATCCGCGTGCTGGACACAGGCTCTCCGCCTTCTCCGACCATCGGAACGATGCGGCAGCGAATGCCGTTTGCGGCAGCGATCTCCTGCATTGCCTTGGCGTCACCGCTTTGATCCCTGCCGAAGCGGAAGTTCTCTCCGACGACAACATCGGTCGCGTGACATTGTCCGATCAGGACGTTCCGGACGAACTCCTCCGGCGACATCGAGCGGTTTTCTTCCGTGAGCGGCCACGGGATGTACTCAGAGACACCGAGGTCTGTTGCGATCGCCCGGATCTCGTCCTGTGTGAAGATGCCCTTGGTGTCCGCGCTCGGGATGACGGAGATCATTTTCCGGGTGAGACCGATCTTCTTCATCTCTTCCAGAAGATTGCGGTGCCCCGTGTGCAGCCCGTCAAACTTGCCGACGGTCACGACGACGCTTGCGTCGTATCGTGCAGCTGCCTCCGCTTTGTTCTTCGCGCAGTTTTGCTCGTTGTCGACCTCGTGGTACATCTGTAACGGCCGGTAGCGTCTGCCGCGCTTTTCGTAGATCGCGTAAAATTCTCCTCCCAGGTAGACGCGGATGCAATACGGCTCCGATTTACCAAGAAGGTTTTCGTAGATGCTCTCATATTGTGCGGGGACCGGTTCCTCACATTCCGTGAGCCACTCGGGCTCCAGATAATTTCCGTTTCGTATGCTCTTGGCATACTCTTCCTTCAGCTCAAAAGGACGGCAGCCGCGGTACATCGCATCGATCGGGATAACGGCCTCCTGCAGTCTTCCGCTGTCTCGGAGCGTGCGCAATTCGTCGATGGTGTAGCTCTGACCTACCGTGAACCGTCCTGTCGCGGTGCGTGTCAGTGCGGTCATACAGGAACCGCAGCCGAGTGCCTCTCCGAGGTCGTTACAGATCGTGCGGATGTAGGTGCCCTTCTGGCAGACAATCCGGATCTCGTAGGTGCCTTCGCTCTTATCGAAC
Source organism: Lachnospiraceae bacterium (assembly GCA_017551165.1). Classification (GTDB taxonomy): domain Bacteria; phylum Bacillota; class Clostridia; order Lachnospirales; family Lachnospiraceae; genus ISDg. Next base: position 74,353 of record JAFZMO010000071.1, on the reverse strand, counting down.
GCCAGGACCTCCGCCTCGTACACGCGAACCGTCTTCTCCGAGCGCTCAATGGTGATGCCCTTGCGCGCCAGATCGACCAGCTTGACTCCGCCGACCTTTCTTGCGGAATACATCGGCGTGAGCTGGCGGATCTCACCGACGAAACCTGCGAGCGCTTCCGTAAACTGCTCTCTCGTCACATGAACCGGCCGCTCCGTAAGAACGGTACCGCTGATGTCCTGCGTGTCCGTCGTGATGCCGAGCTTGCCCTTCGCAACATACTCCTTCTTCTGCGCCATCAAATGGTCACAGATCTTCGTCGCAAACCCGAGGCAGACCGGCAGTACGCCCTCCGCATCAGGGTCGAGCGTTCCCGTGTGACCGAGCTTCTTCATCCCGAGCACACCGCGCAGCACGGCGATCACATCGAACGAGGAAAATCCCTTTTCTTTGTTGACTACAATGATTCCGTCCATAGTTACCCGAATTACAGCTGCAGCATGACCATCGCAGCGATCTGTGTGATCGCGTCAGCCAGGTCACCCTTCACGGTACAGCCTGCGGCAAACATGTGCCCGCCTCCGCCGAATTCCGCGCAGATGGCTGCCACATTGACCTTGTCGATGGCGCGCATGCTGATCTTGTATGTATCCACGTCGTCCTGTCTTGCAAACACGGCGACCTCGATGCCCTTTGTCAGTCGCAGCTGATCGATCAGCCCTTCCGTGTCCTTGCGCTGTGCGCCGAACTTTGCGAGGTCGTCGAGCGTCACGACGGAGTAGATCATTTTCCCGTCGAGCATCAAAACGGAGCGCGTGACCGCATCGCCGATCAGACGGTTCTGCTCATACGTCTTGCGGTAGAACGAATCGTCGATGATGCGCTGCGCAACGACGCCCTTGCTGAGCAGTTTGCCTGCGATGTTCATCGTGTGCTCGGTGCACGCGGGGTACTTGAATACACCCGTGTCGTGGATGATGCCGAGGTAAAGCCATGTTGCGATCTCGTTGTCGATCTCATCCTCGTCGATGAGGTCAAACAACACCTCGCACGTCGAGCTTGCGTTCGGCAGGATCACACCGTCATTTGCAAAATGTGTGTTCGTCATATGGTGGTCGATCACAAACACATTGGTCGCATCCTCGACCAGTTCCTTTGCGGGCTCAAAGCGCTCCGCGCTGCTGCAGTCCAGGACAACGAACAAATCGTACGGCCGCTCCGGCTTGACAAACTCTGTCTCGATCTCATCGAAACTGGGGGCAACGCGAAGGTTCTCCGGAGGAAGCTCCAGGTGCACGCGCACGGTCTTCTCCGGGTAAACCCGCTTGATATATCGATACAATGCCAGGCAGGAACCGACACAGTCACCGTCCGGATGAATGTGCCCGGTGAGACCGATCGAGTCCGCCGCCTCAACGGCATTTAACAAAGCTCGGTTCATAGATCCTCCTGCGTCTCATCGGTATCTTCCGCCTCGGACTCCGCCTCATCGTCCTCATCGGAAGCGTTTTCTCCCTCGTGCAGCGATGCGATCATCGCCTCGATCTTCATGCCGTACTCGAGCGAATCGTCTGGAAGGAAGAACAACTGCGGCGTGATGCGCATGTTCATGTTCTTCGCAAGCATCGAGCGAAGATACGGCGCAGCATGCTTGAGGCCTTCCATCGTCTGCTTCTTCGCGTCCTCGTCTCCGTAGACGCTGATGTATACCTTGGCGGTCTTGAGGTCCGGCGCAACCGTCACGTCCGTCACGGTGGTGAGCGGCGCGATGCGCGGGTCCTTGACGCCGTCAAGGATCAGCCTGCTGAGTTCCCTGCGGACCTCCTGGCTGACAATTCTGTTTTTCGTACTGTTCTTTCTCATGTTACTCCTGTGTTGTAACGGACCGGACGCAGTGCGCCCGGCCCGGGTATGACTGTTTGGTCACAGTCGGTTGCTCATTCGGAAAATGTTATCTCGCAACCTGCTGCATAATGTAAAGCTCGACCTGATCACCCTCCGCGATGTCATTGAATTTCTCGAAGAGGATACCGCACTCATAGCCTGCGGCAACTTCCTTCGCGTCGTCCTTCATACGCTTCAGGGAAGCAAGGTTGCCTTCGAAGATCTGCTCGCCGTTTCTGGTGATGCGTGCCTTGCAGCCGCGCTGTGCCTTGCCGTCGAGGATATAGGAACCGGCGATCGTGCCGAGGCCGCTCGCCTTGAAGATCTGACGGATCTCCGCATGGCCGATGACAACCTCCTCGTAAACCGGATCAAGCATGCCCTTCATCGCTGCTTCGATGTCGTCGATCGCGTTGTAGATGACGGAGTACAGACGCACGTCAACCTTCTCGCGCTCTGCGGTCTCCTTCGCCGTGTTGTCCGGCTTAACGTTGAAACCGATGATGATCGCGTTCGAAGCGCTTGCGAGCGTGACGTCGGACTCGTTGATGTTACCAACGCCGCCGTGGATGCAGTGAACCGCGATCTCGTCGTTCGAAAGCTTGAGAAGCGACTGCTTGACAGCCTCAACAGAACCTGCAACGTCCGCCTTGACGATGATGTTGAGATCCTTCATCTCGCCGGCGGCAACTGCGTCATGCAGACTCTCGAGCGAGAGCTTCTGCTTCGTCTCCGCAATGAGCTTCTCCTTGTTCTGCGCAATGTGCGCGTCGGAGATGTTCTTCGCCTCTTTTTCATTTTCCGTAGCGATCACAACGTCACCGGCATTCGGAACGCTGTTCAGACCGAGGATCTCGACAGGCGTCGAAGGAGTTGCCTCCGTCACCTTCTGTCCCTGATCGTTGATCATCGCACGGATCTTACCGTAGGATGCACCGATGGACACGGTCTCGCCGACATGCAGCGTACCCTTCTGAACCAGTACCGTGGCAACAGGACCGCGGCCCTTGTCGAGCTTCGCCTCGATCACGAGACCTCTCGCACGGCGGTTCGGGTTTGCCTTGAGCTCGAGAACGTCCGCCGAGAGGAGGATCATCTCGAGAAGGTTGTCGATACCGTCACCCTTCTTCGCGGAAACGCGGCAGGTAACGATGTCGCCGCCCCACTCCTCGGACACGAGACCCTGCTCGGAGAGCTCGGTGAGAACGCGGTCGGGGTTGGCACCTTCCTTATCCATCTTGTTGATCGCCACGACGATGGCAACGCCTGCTGCCTTCGCATGGTTAATAGCCTCGATCGTCTGGGGCATAACGCCGTCGTCCGCAGCGACTACAAGCACTGCGATATCGGTCGCCATGGCACCGCGGAGACGCATTGCGGTAAATGCCTCGTGGCCGGGTGTGTCGAGGAACGTGATCTTGCGACCTTCCTTCTCGACCATGTAAGCACCGATGTGCTGCGTGATACCGCCTGCCTCCTTGGCTGCAACATGCGCGGAGCGGATCGCGTCGAGGATGGATGTCTTACCATGGTCGACATGACCCATGACGCAGACAACCGGAGGACGCTTCTCGAGCGTCTCCTCAGGATCCTCGGTGTCTCTGGTGAGCACCTCGACCATATCCACGACTTCTTCCTTCTCCACAATGTAGTTGTAATCAAGTGCGATCTCTTCCGCCTCCTCAAAGGAGATCTCGGAATTGATGTTATAGAGCTTGCCTGCGAGGAACAGCTTCTTGATGATCGCAGATGCGTTCTGCTTCATCTTGTCGGCGAGTTCCTTGATCGTGATCACCTCGGGAATGGTGATGTTCTTGATCTCGTTCGGATCCTCTTCCTTCTTCGGCTCTACCTTCGGCATGATGAATGCGCCCTTGCGGTTCGCATCCTTCTTCGGCTGCTGGTTCTTCTTGCCGCCCTTCTTTCCGTCGTCAAAATCACGGTTGTTGCGGTTCTTGTCGCGGTCGCGGTTGTTGTATGCGACGGCGCGCTGCTCGCGGTTGATATCGCTCGCAAAATCCGCCTTGATCGAGTTGCCGGAATTGTTGCGGTTATCGTTGCGGCGCGTGAACTGTCTTCTCTCGCCGGAATCCTTGTCCTTGTCGAATCCGCCGCCCTTGTCAAAGCCCTGGCCGAATCCGCGGCCTGCGCCCTGACCTGCTCCTGCGGGTCTTCTGTTGAAACCACCCTGCTGACCGTCACGGTTGTACGGTGCTCTTGCGCCGTCAGACGGTCTGCGGTCGCCGTAACCGCCCTGTCCCTGACCGGGACGAGCGCTGCGATCGCCGTAGCTGCCCTGGCCGTCACGTCCTGCGCCGGCAGGTCTTCTGCCTGCGCCGCCCTGCTGGCCGTCACGGTTATACGGCGCTCTCGTGCCGTCAGCCGGTCTGCGGTCACCGTAGCTGCCCTGTCCCTCGCGGGGACGACGAGTCTGCGCCTGTGCGCCCTGTCCCTGACCGTCGCGTCTTGCTTCCGGACGACGCTCCTCGGTGCTGCGCGCGGGCTGTTCCTTGCGCTGCGGCGCCGGTGCAGGCTCGGCTGCAGGTGCTGCTGCGGGCTGTGCTTCAACAGTCTCCGGAGCCTCCGTCTTCACGGGCTCGGCAACGGTTGCCTCGGGCTCCTGTGTCTTCGCGGGAGTCTCCTTCACCGACTTCTCCGCCTGCTCGCTCTCCGCCTTTGTCGGGCGCTTCAGACGTCTGCCCTCCTCGTTGAAAATAGGGCCGTCATAAGCCTCAAGTTCGCCGTTCTCCTTCTTGCGGAAGAAGTCGTTCCCCTTGCGGATGATCACGTTCTTGTCGGCATCATACAACGTCTTCTTGGGCTCAAGCTTACGGTTGTTCTCGTCATAGAGAGGTCCGTTGTAAGCGGTGTAGTTGCCGCCCTTGTCGATGCTGTAGATAATACCGTCCTTCTTGACGACACGGTTTCCCTTGTCATCATAGTACCCGTGCGGACGCTTGACATCGTCCTTACGCTCTGCCGGACGGCGCTTCTTGTTGCCGTACAGACGGATCGCAATTTTCACCTCCGGGTCCTCGTCGTCGATCACGCTGCCTGCGCTGCGGACATCACATCCGTGCTCGCGCAGATAGGTCATCATCTCCTTGTAGGACGCGTCGATTTCCTTACACAGGTCTCCGAGTTTAATATTTGCCATTCGCTTTTATTCCTCCGAATTAATTTTCCAACTCCTTGCCGCCGGCGCTCTCGATCGCCGTGCGGATCGCTTTCGCAAAACCGTCGTCAAGCACTGCCGCACAGGACCGTTCGTTCTTGCCGATCGCATGTCCGAGCGTGTCCTTGGTGCCGTACAAAAACACCGGAACACCGTAGTGATGCGTGATCTTCCGGATGCCGTCCGTCGTGTTGGGGGCGGCGTCCTCCGCAAGGATCACCATCATCGCTGTGCCCTTGCTGACGGCCTGTTCCACGAGAAAGTTGCCGGCAACGACCGCTCTTGCTTTTTGTGCGATGCCGAGCAACGACAACACCTTGTCACGCATCGGCGATCTCCTTTCGCAGACGCTCGTACATTTCCGCCGGGATCGACACCGAGAGCGAGCGCTCGATCGCGTGCGATCTCTCCGCGAGACGAAGGCACTCCGCGTTGCGGCACACATAGGCGCCGCGTCCGTTCTTCTTGCCGGTGAGATCGAGCTCGATCTCCTGCTCCGGCGTTAAGATCACACGGATCAGTTCCTTCTTCGGTTTCATCTCGCCGCATCCGTTACAGCGGCGCAGCGGAATTTTCCTCGTCGTAGCCATAGACAGTTCCTTTCAGCCGATTACAACAGGTCGGCCGCCTGCGATTCACTCTTGATGTCGATCTTGTAGCCGGTGAGACGTGCGGCAAGACGCGCGTTCTGTCCCTTGCTGCCGATCGCAAGCGTGAGCATGTCGTCCGGAACGATAACGTTGGCGATACGCTCCTCCTCGTTGACGCTCACCGAGATAACCTCAGCGGGCGACAGCGCGTTCGCGATCAAATGCTCGGGGTCGTCGCTCCAGTTGATGATATCGATCTTCTCGCCGTTCAGCTCGTCGACAACCGCATTGACACGGCTGCCGTTTACGCCGACACATGCGCCGACCGGATCCACCTTGGGATCGTTCGAGTATACGGCCATCTTCGTGCGCTTGCCTGCCTCGCGGGACAGCGCTTTGATCTCTACGGTGCCGTCTGCAACCTCGGCAACCTCATTTTCGAAAAATCTCTTAACAAGCTCGGGGTGCGTGCGGGAAACGATCACGCGGGGGCCCTTAGTCGTGTCCTTGACCTCGACAACGTAAACCTTTACGCGGTCGCCGGTACGGAACACCTCGCCGGGGATCTGCTCCGTGTCGATCAGGGAAGCGTCGATCTTGCCGAGGCTGATGATGACGTTCTTCTTCGAGTACTTCTGCACGATACCGGTGACAACTTCCTTCTCCTTGCCGCTGTACTGTGCGTACAGGATCTCGCGCTCTTTCTCATGGAGTTTCTGTACGATCACCTGCTTTGCCTTGCCGGCTGCGATACGGCCGAAGCCCTTTGTAGCGATCTCCTCGCTGACAACATCGCCGACAAGCACCTCGCGGAGCGGGAATTTCGCCTTCGCCTGCTCGAGCGTGAGCTCGCAGGTGTCGTCAAGAACCTCGTCCACAACCGTGAAATCGCGGTACACATTGTACTCGCCGGTCTCGCTGTCGATGTGAACGCGGATGTTCTCGTTCTGCTTATACTCTTCCTTGCAAGCTTGAAGGAGCGAATCCTCCACAGCCTTCAAAAGCACTTCCTTGCTGATGCCTCTCTCCTGCTCGATCAGATCGATCGCGGTGATCAGTTCCTTAAAGTCCTCCTTCTTCAACTCTTCAGCGGACTTCTTTACAACCTTTTTCATAACGTACCTCCTTGCAACGTTTCTCTCATAGTATTTTGTTAATTGTTAAGATATTATTCGGTAAATGACTGGCGGATCATGCTGATGTTCTTCCGCTCCAACGTAAGCTCTGCGTCGTCCGTCTTCACGGTCACGGTGTCGTCCGTGTAGCTCACAAGCTCTGCGGTCAGCTCCTTGACGCCGTTCACGGCGCGGAACAGCCGGATGTCGATCGGCTTACCGATATTTCTCTCATAATCCTTCGGCTTCTTGAGCGGTCTCGTGAGACCCGGTGAGCTCACCTCGAGCACGTAGCACGCATCGATGAAGTCCTCCTCGTCGAGCTTGTCGCTGAGCGCTCTCGAGACAATCTCGCAATCATCGATCGTGATGCCGCCGGGCTTATCAATATAGGCCCGAAGGTACCAGTTGCCGGCCTCTTTCACATACTCGACATCCACGAGCTCAAAGCCGTGTTCATCGAGGATCGGCTGTACAAGGGCCGTTGTCTTTTCCTCGTACTGTTTTGCAGTCGCCATGCTTCCTCCGTCCGGGCCGTAACCCTGCCCGGTGAACGCGCATTTTCAGTCACCTCGTGAGTAAACTCACTCGGTTACCGTTCGCTCAGCATTTGATGTAAGCATGCTTATACTTACATCGAGTGCATTCGCTTATCGCACATAAAACTGAGAGTGGGTCGTTTCGAACCCACTCTCAATCACACAATAGTTACCGTAAAGCATAATATCACGCATTCCCGCAAAATGCAAGAACTTTTTTAGTCGTCGATCTCCTCCTGCTGTGCCGCTTTCTTCGCATCCTTGCGGTTCCGAACAGTCTTGCCGACGAACACGCCGCAGATCGCGACGATGATATACACGATAAACAATCCGAATTCCCGGAGAAACTCCGTCAATACTCCCATTTTCCACGTCCTCCGATCAGGATTTTCTGCGGTTCGCAAGTTCCTTGACGATGTCGTTCCAGTCGACGTCGCACTCCACCATGAGAACCATGAGGTGGTACAGGTAATCCGCGATCTCGTACTTGAGTTCCTCGGCGTCGGGGTTCTTCGCTGCGATCGTGATCTCGGTCGCCTCCTCGCCGCATTTCTTGAGGATCTTGTCGATGCCCTTGTCGAAGAGGTAGTTCGTGTACGAACCCTCCTTCGGGTTTACCTTGCGGTCCATGATGATATTGTAGTCTTCTGTGAGGACCGTGAGCGGATTGAAGTCCGCAAACTCCTTCTTGCACAGCGTCGTGAAGAAGCAGCTCGGATTGCCGGTGTGGCATGCCACGCCGAGCTGGTGTACCTTCGCGAGCAGCGTGTCGTTGTCGCAGTCGATGCGGAGCTCTTTCACGAACTGGTAGTGGCCGGACGTCTCGCCCTTCACCCACAGCTCCTGACGGCTTCTCGACCAGTACGTCATGCGGCCGGTCTCGATCGTCTTGTTGAACGATTCCTCGTTCATGTAAGCGACCATCAGCACCTCGAGCGTGCGGTAATCCTGCACGACCACGGGGATCAGACCGTTATCATCGGTCTTGAACTCGGAAAATGACAGCGTCGACTCCAGGCACTTGGTCTCCAAGCCCTGTACTCTGAGCGCCTGTTTGATCTTCAGCACATTCTTCTGCTCATAGTAGTTCGTCGCCACGCCGTAGCAGTTCGGAAGCGACAGAAGCGTCTCGATATCGTTGCGGACAAGACTGTCGCGCACGATCACCGGCAACGGGCAGCGCTCGAGAATGCGGTTCATCGCCGCGGACACGGTGACATGCTTCATCTGGAAGCTCGCCACACCGAGGTCCTTGAGCTCCTCGAGAAGCTTCTCGCTCTCGTACGCATGCTCGGGCTTGTCGACATCGGCGTTGAACTCGATCACGATCTTGTCGCGGCCGAAGCGCTCGATCGCCTTCTTGACCTCCTCCTTCGGGAAACTGCGCTCGTAGGGGATCACGACATAGGAAGCGCCGGTGTACAGCGCCTTCTTGATGTCCTCAAACCGCTCTACATGGCAACCGAGATACAGCGGGATGTCCACCTTCTTCAGGACAAGCTTGACCATCTGCAGGAAATGCATCTGTGTCGTCTCGTTGTCGTCGTAGTTGTAGATATACAGCCCGTCCGCGCCGTTCTGCTCGTAGCTCATCGCGAGTTCCAGCACGGAGGCGGAAAACGCATTTTCCGCGTTGATGTAGGCAATGATGTTTTTCTCCATATTCGCTCCTGCGCAAATCTGTTTTCTTCTGAAAATGATCGATCAGATGCAGCCCTTTGTGGACAGCACGCCCGCGACGCGGGGATCGATGCCCGTGGCCATGTCGAGAGCCTTCGCGAAGGCCTTGAACATCGCCTCGAGGATGTGGTGGTTGTTGCCGCTCGAGATCTGACGGATGTGCAGGTTCATTCCTGCACTGTAGGAGATCGCGTAGAAGAACTCTCTCGCCGTCTCCACGTCCATCTCACCGAGACGGTCCACCGTGGTATCAACATCGTAGACGAAATACGGACGACCGGAGAGGTCGATCGCGCACTCCATCAGCGTCTCGTCCATCGGCAACAGGAAGAAGCCGTAGCGCGTGATGCCCGCCTTGTCGCCGAGCGCCTCGCGGATCGCCTGGCCGATCACGATTCCGACGTCCTCGACCGTGTGGTGCGAATCCACGTCGAGATCGCCCTTCGCCGTCAGCTTCAGATCAAAGAAGCCGTGCTTCGCAAATCCTGAGAGCATGTGGTCAAAGAACCCGATCCCCGTGTTGATGTCGTAGACACCCGTACCGTCGATGTTGAGTTCCGCGACAATGCTTGTCTCCTTGGTGTCGCGAACTACCTTGGCCTTGCGTTCTGCTTCCATAGTGTTCCTCCTCCGATGAATTCTGTCCTATTGTACCGCGATTCCGCCGTTCGGTCAAACAAAATCGTTTACTGCTCGTCCTCAAAGCGCACTCTGACGGAGTTGGCATGTGCCGTCAGGCCCTCCGCCTCGGCAAACTTCACAACCTTCTTGTACACCGGGGCAAGCGCCTCGCGCGAATAGCGGATCACGCTGCTCTTCTTGATGAAATCATCGACGCTCAGCGGTGAGAAGAACCGCGCCGTGCCGTTGGTGGGCAGGATGTGGTCCGGACCTGCATAGTAATCTCCGAGAGGCTCGCTCGAGTATTCTCCGAGGAAAATAGCTCCCGCGTTCTTGATGTACGTCATCGTGTCGAACGGATCCTTCGTGAGGATCTCAAGGTGCTCGGATGCAATGTCGTTGGCAGCGTCGATCGCTGCCTCCATCGAGTCTGCCACGAAGATGCGTCCGTAGTTGTCGAGGGATTTCTCGATCACTTCCTTGCGGGACAGCTTCTGTGTCATGCGATCAACCTCTGCGCTGACCTTCTCGGCGAGTTCCTTGCTCGTAGTTACAAGGATCGCCGAAGCCATCGCATCGTGCTCCGCCTGGCTCAACAGATCCGCAGCGACATACTTGGGTGTTGCGGTCTCATCCGCAAGAACGAGGATCTCGCTCGGGCCTGCGATCGAGTCGATGCCGACACTGCCGTACACAGCCTTCTTGGCAAGAGCCACATAGATGTTGCCGGGCCCTACGATCTTGTCCATGCGCGGGATGCTCTTCGTACCGTATGCAAGGGCTGCGATCGCCTGTGCGCCGCCGACCTTGGCAATGCGGTCAACGCCCGCCTCAACCGCCGCGACAACGGAGGTCGCGTTGAGGCCGCCGCTCTTCTGCGGTGGTGTCACCATGATGATCTCGGGAACTCCTGCAACCTTCGCGGGAATGATGTTCATAAGCACGCTCGACGAGAGAACTGCCGTGCCGCCCGGAACATACACGCCGACCTTGGCGATGGGCGTGACTCTCTGTCCGAGGAAAATGCCGTCCTTCGTGTCGAACCAGCTGTTTCTGCGCTGGCGCATGTGGAACTCGCGGATATTTGCCGCAGAGTCGCGGATGACTGCGAGAAGCTCGGGATCGATCTCAGCGTACGCCGCGTCGATCTCCTCCTGCGTCACCCACAGGTTGTCCGGAGTGATCTCGATGTCGTCAAATTTCTTTGTGTATTCAAATACCGCCTCGTCACCGCGGGCACGAACCTCGCGGATGATCTCATCCACGGCGGCCTGCTGCTTGGCGAAGGATTCGGTGCTGCGCATCGCGAGTGTGCGCAGAAGCTCGTCCTTCGATTCGTTCGTAAGGGGAATGATCTTCATGGTAACCTCCGTGCCGCGGTCATGTTCCGCAGCATAATCATTATTGAAAGTCTCGTCGTATCCTCAGAGCACGGCGCGGATGTCCGCGATCAGCTTCTGGATCCGATCCTGCTCCATTTTCATACTCACCTGGTTGACGACCATGCGCGCCGAGAGCGGCACGATCTCCTGCAACACCGCAAGACCGTTCTCCCGAAGCGTGGAGCCGGTCTCCACGATATCCACGATCACCTCGCTGAGGCCGACGATCGGCGCGAGTTCGATCGAGCCGCTCAGCTTGATGATCTCAACAGTCTGGTGAAGCACATTCGTAAAATAATCCTTCGCAATGTTCGGGTACTTGGTCGCAACGCGGATGCGCTGTCCGCTTCCGAGCAGCGGCTTCGCACTCTCCGGTCCCGCCACACACATTCGACAGCGGCCGATGCCGAAATCGATCACCTCGTAGAGCTTGCGCCCCTCCTCGAGGATCGTGTCCTTGCCGACGATTCCGATGTCCGCAGCGCCGTACTCGACGTACGTGGGAACATCTCCCGCCTTGGCGAGAAAAAATTTCATCTTGAGTTTTTCGTTTGTAAAGATCAATTTCCGGGTGTCGGGATCCTTCATCTCATCGCAGCGGATGCCTGCCTTCTCGAGGATCTCCATCGCTTTCTTCGCAAGGCGCCCCTTGGCCAATGCAACGGTTATATATTCCATACGGTGACTCCTTCCTCAGCAAGCTTCGCGGCAACGTCTCCGGCGGTGACCTTTGTAACGGGCACGAGCGTTACCGACTTGCCCTCCGCGCGGATCTCCTCCGCCTTGCGGATAGCATTTTCCGACTGATCCTCCGTGTAAATGACCGCGTGGAGGTCGGTTTCCTTCTTCGGGAGAAGGTTCTGTCTCTGCAGAGCGATCATGAGTGTGTCAACCGTGATCGACATGCCGATCGCAGGCATCGGACGACCGAACTGCTCCGCCAGCGTGTCGTAGCGGCCGCCCGAGGCGAGCGCCTCGCCGGTGCCGTACGTGATCGCACGGAAAATGATCCCCGTGTAATAGCGGTATTTGCTGAGCATGCCGAGGTCGAACGAGATGTACTGCTCGACGCCGTAGTATTTGAGGCATTTGCTGAGTTGACGAAGACGGTCGACTGCGGCGATCGCTGCCGGGTTGTCCGTGAGCGATGCTGCTCTGTCGAGGATCTCCTCAGAGCCAAACAGCTCGGGGATCGTCAGAAGAAGCTCTGCTGCCTTGCCGTCGATATTTCTCTCACGAAGCATATCCGGGATGCCGAACAGGTTCTTGTTCTTGATCCTGCGGCGAAGCTCCTCCTCATCCTCCGCGGAGAGACCGCACTCGCCTACGATCGCACGGAAGAAACCGGCATTGCCGACCTCGATCTGGAACTCCGTGAGGCCTGCGTTGCGAAGGCATGCCACGGTCAGCGCAAGGATCTCAGCGTCAGCCACGACGGAATCATCTCCGAACAGCTCCACGCCGGCCTGTGTCGTCTCCTTGAGGCGAAGCTGGTAGCCGGAGTTGTTGATGAACGTGTTACCGCAGTACGACAGGCGGATCGGAAGCGAATCCTCGCGGTAGTACGTGCAGGCGGCTCTCGCGACCTGCGGCGTCATATCGGGGCGAAGCACCAGTGTGTTGCCATCGCGGTCGATGAACTTATACATGTCCTTCGAGGGCACGGTTCCTCTCTCGCTGGAAAATACGTCAAAATACTCAAACGCCGGCGTGCGGATCGCCGAGAAGCCGAATCTTCTCATCGTCTCCTCGATGCTGCGGGACAGTCTCTCCATCCCGGCCATCTCCTCGCCGTATATGTCTCTCACGCCCTCGGGTGTGTGTAATAACGGAATCATAATCTCTCCTTGTTTTAACGCTTTAGTGTGCTAATGTGCTAATTTGTTAGCATATTGAACCGAATTATACACGGGAGAAATCCCTTTGTCAAGCATTATTTTTCGCAAAATGTTCCTACTCGATGCCGTTTTCCTCGCGGTAATCAAGGTAATCGTTGACGAACTCGAGGTAATTGACAAACGGCTCCGACGGCATGTCGTACAGGAAACGCTCATCGAGCTCGTCGAAACGAAAGCTCTTGCGGTTGTCCTCACGCGTCTCGTCGGCACCGCGGTCGTAGAATTTCACCATCTCGTCGCACCGCATGAAATAGATCTTCTCGCGGTGGCTGTAATAGATCAAAAGGAATGCGACGCCGCCCTGGCGCTCGAACTCCTTCATGAAGTTGTACTGATGCTCGTGGATGTTCTGCAGTGCGAACGTGTCCGCAGCGCACTCCTTACAGTCGAAACACAGAGCGATGCCCTGTGCGATGCCGATATAGTCGACAGTACTCTTCTGGTCAAAGTACGCGAGCGTGATGTGACGGCTCTCACTGTCGAACTCCATCGGCGTGATCGGTGTCGGGATCTTCTGCACCAGCGCAGTTCCGCGCTCGCGGTACACATCGTTCGTGCGGTTGATCAGGTCCTCAAACAGGGAGCCCCGCAGGCCCCGGGATTTCCAGGTAGCCATCGACATCCTCCTTTCCGCTCACTTCCTTCGGGAATTCTCCGAGCAGGATCTCGGCGAATTCGTCCGGCACAATGCCGGTGATCGTCTCTCCGGCGAGCTCCGAAAGCCCTTCCGGCACGGTTTCGGGAAATGTATACGCATAGGCGAACAGCTGCTGCCCGTGCACGTGGTATTTGGCGCGGAAGTACGAAAGAAGCTTCGTGAGTTCTGTCCCTTCCGGCGTGTATTTCGGGTCGCCGAGCACCGGGTAGCCTAAGTACTTGCACACGCTTCGGATCTGATGCGACTTTCCGGTGTAGAGGCGGATCCGCGCAAGCGTCACGCGGCGGTTTGCGATCACCAGTGTGACCTTGGTGTGGACCGCTTCACTTTTGTCCGAGAGCGGCTCATTTGTGATCTTTACGGTGTTGGTCTCCTCATTTTTCGTAAGATAGCAATGGGCGTCATACTCTTTCTCGAGATTGCCCATGAGAAGTGCAAAATAGTATTTTCCGGGGATGCGGTCACGAAGTGCCGTAGCCATGCCCTGCGCGCCCTGCAAAGTCTTTGCAAACCACACGATTCCGGCGGTGTTCCGGTCGAGGCGGTTGCAGATGCCGGGCTTGAAGATGCGCATGGACTCCGCGGTCACGTCGCCGCGGTTGATCAGGTACTGGAGCACCTGTTCGTTCAGCGACTCCGCGCGGCTGTCATCCTGTTGGGACAACACTCCTGCGGGCTTGTATACAGCCATCAGCGTATCATCCTCGTAGACGATCTGCTCCTCGCCCACGGGGTGAAGCGCCATCAGTCCGATCGCAGAAGGCGCGCTCGCCTGTCCGCTCATCTTGGCGAAGGTCTCGTCCGAGAAGAACACCTTGACCACGTCACCCTCGCGAACGATCTCGCTGCCGTCCGCCTTGCCCTCGTTCAGGGTGATGTTTTTCTTGCGGAGCATCTTATACAGAAAGCCGGTGCCTGCTTCAGGCATGATCCGCCCGAGAAACTTGTTCAGCCGCTGTCCCGCTTCCTTCGATGTGACACGAATCTCTTTCATCGTTCCTCCGTCATACAAGGATCATACTCACAAATTCCTTCAGCTCCTCCGGTACATCTGCAGGCTTGTCTGCAAGAGCCTCAATTCTGGACTTCATCTCCGCAGCGTTTCGGAACACATGCATATGTACTGTGGTGCCGCGCTTCTTCATCGTCTCCGTAAAATACTCGGTGATCTCGGTCTCGCTCTTAACCTTGCCGTTTAAGGAGAGCCCGACCAGCTCGGTCCCTGTAATGTACAAGGAGTCGAGATGCATCACATGCTTGGTCGAAGTGAACACGAGGTCGGAGTACAGAATGCCGGTCTCCGCAGTTGTGCTCTCGAGGTCCTTGTATACCGTTTCATCCAACGACTTGTACGGCAGGAACAAAACGAGGTTGACAAGGCATTTGGCGGCAGGCAACACGCCAAGGATTGAAAGTACAGTAAGAAGATTTTTCTTCGTACCGGTCGTCAGATATCCGCACAAAAACAGTCCGAGCGACAGAGCAATGATTCCGATCAGCAACAACAGCAGCATGATCTTCCGTTTTTTGATATATCCGTTGGTGCCCTTGACCGGCATGGTTTTCTCCTTCCGCGCTGGCTGCGCTTCTTACTCGTTAGTGTCTAATAGTTCGGTAAAACTGCGGATGTGATAGTCGGACATCGCAATGATCTCTTCCATGCGGTCCTCGGAATTTCGGTCGTATACCGAGCACACGCGCATTCCGGCATTATGTCCGGCCTGGATTCCCGGGATGATATCCTCAAACACCATGCAATCTGCGGGATCCACGCCGAGATCTTCGGCAACCAGAAGGTAAATGTCCGGCGCCGGCTTTCCCTTCTTGATCTCGCAGGCCGTGTGAATGCTGTCTAAGTACTCCGAGAGCCCTGTAGCTTCCAGCACGGCGGTGAGCAGCTCCATGGAGTTCGAAGTCGCGATCCCGGTCTTGATGCCCTTCTTGCGGAGGTCTTTCAGGTACTCGATCGCACCCTCCTTGGGAAATACCTTCGTGCGGTAGTATTCCATCGCCATGTCGTTCCACTCCGCCTGGATCTCCTCAAGCGACTCCGTGATCCCGTAGGTCTCCTTAAAATATACGGCGGTCTCATGAAAGCTGAGCCCGTCGATCCTTGATTGCAGCGTTTCGTCGAACGGTATCCCGTGTCTGCCGAGATACTCGATGTCGATATCCCGCCAGATCCACATGGAATCGACGAGCGTACCGTCAAGATCAAAGATAGCTGCGCAAAAATCGTTCTTCATCGTCCTCTCCGTCCGGGGCCTCCGGATATAATACGGCGCGGAGCGATCCTCCGTCCGTCTCCTTGTATTCACCCTGTTTCAGGTCCTTCGGAAGCCACAGTCCTCCAATGCGAACTCTCGTGAGGTGTGTCACCTCGCTCCCGACAGCAGCGATCATCCGCTTCACCTGATGGAACTTGCCCTCCGTGATGGTCATGGCAAGAATGTTGTTCTCATTATCTAAAATACGCACACGCGCAGGCGCGCTCGTGAAGTCACCGAGATCAATACCGTTTTGCAGCCGCACGCAATCCTCTTCGCTGATGCGGCTTGCGCACGTGACGATATATGTCTTGTCCACATGCTTCTTTGGTGAAAGCAGTTCGTGTGCAAGCGCACCGTCGTTTGTGATCAGTAACAATCCGTCGGTGTCCTTGTCAAGTCTTCCGACCGGAAAACAGATGTCCCCGATCCCGTCGATCAGATCCACAACCGTCTTTGTTTTCTTATCTCTCGAAGCGGACAACACGCCGGCAGGTTTGTTCAGCACAAAATATCGGAACCGGACATACGAAAGCATCTTCCCGTTCACGGTCACCGTGTCGCATTCGGTATCCACCTTGTGCGCGGCATCCTTGCATACTTTGCCGTTGACCGCAACGCAACCGCCGTGCAGCAGCGCTTTGGCGCTCTTGCGGGTCAGTGTGCTGTCACACTCGTTCAGGTAGCGATCGAGACGAAAAACCATGGTGCCTCCATTTTCCGAAGTTAATTACATCATGCGCCATCCGGGCAGATAACGGTTCTTAAATGATGCGTTCTTGACGCGGGCAAATCCGAGCGGATACTCATCCGCGCAGATCAGCACATTGCCGTCCTGCATGCCGTCCGTGTCCAGCGTCTCACACTTTAGGTAGCGAACGACGCGAGGATCGTTGACCGGCAACTTGCAGACATTCGGATATTCATCCGCAAACAATCCCATCGCGAATGCCTGGCTCGGCTCAAAGCGGCCCTTCTTTGCGTCGCCAAGGTACCAGCCACTTCGCAGTACTCGGAGCCCGACGGTCGAGGGCATATCCTCAGGCATCGCATAGACGCGTTCCTCGCGGATCACGATGCGGTTACGGTCAATCCGATTGTCACGAAGCTTGAGGATGTCAAGCATCTCAGAAAGCTCACAGGGCAGTGACGTCGGCTTGCAATACCCACGGAACGGATCCGGGATGCCGGTCGCATGCGCATCTGTTTTCTTTCGGAACAGCGCCGTAAAATGTCCCTCCCCCTCAAGACGATGCGGGAACAAGCGAGCACATTTTACGGTCTCCTCGAGCGGCGTTTCCATCCAGTCGGGGCGTCCGGTCATAAAGCCGTAGCTCTCGTAGTCAGCCTCGCGTCCCTCGGGGATCACGGGCATCAGTTCAAGCTCCGGACATTCCTTCAGAAGCCATGCGACTGTCTCCTCATCCTCGAGCGGAGCGAATGTGCACGTGGAGTACAGCATCAACCCGCCGGGCTTCAGCATTGCCGCAGCTTGCGGAAGGATCTGCTTCTGCAGGTCGTTGTAGTAGCCGGTCCCGTACTGCTCCCAGTTTTTCATGATGGCCGGCTGTTTGCGGAACATCCCTTCGCCGGAGCACGGAGCATCCACAAGGATCTTGTCGAAGTATCCAGCAAAACGGTCCGCAAGAGCCCCGGATTCCTCGCTGATGACGAGCACGTTGGTTGCTCCGAAGAGCTCGAGGTTCTTAAGGAGCGCCTTCGCTCTCGTAGCAGAGATGTCATTGGCCACCAGAAGACCTGTGCCCTTCAGTTTCGCCGCGAGCTCGGTGCTCTTTCCTCCCGGTGCCGCGCAAAGGTCGAGAACGCGGTCGCCCTCCTCGATCGGAAGAAGGCTTGCCGGCGTCATCGCCGAGGGTTCCTGGAGATAATACAGCCCTGCATAGTAATACGGATGCTTCGATGGAGCATCCGCATAATCATAGTAATATCCGTTGGAAATCCACGGAACGCGCCGCATCGTAAAGGGGGAGATCTTCTCCCACTCCGACGTCGTCACCTTCCGCGTGTTCACGCGCAGCGCAGAACTCGCATGCCGGTCGAGACACGCCTCGTAGGCGCTGTACTCGCTCTCACCGAGCATGCTTCGCATTCGCTGTTCGAATTCCTTAGGCAGTTTCATGAATAACGTTCCTCACAGTGTACTCTAGCTTCCGGGAGATCAGTTCATCGTCTGCGCACGGTACCCTTCGGCAATGATGTCAAGCTCGTTCGCAAAATACCGCAGCTTGTCCATGTTCTTCTCCTCATAGATGCGGAAGAACTCCTCCTGGATACGCACGGCCTCTCTGCGGCTCGCAAACCGGTACAGGTTCTGGATCGTGAGCAGGATGTCGTTGACGATGCGCTCCTCCTCAAACCGCTGTTCGCGAGCAGCCTTGATCTCATCGCGGATCTCCGAGAGCTCGCGGTCGGTCTGCACCATCTCATCCGCAACATGCTCCAGGCGCTCCCGAAGCTCTACGGGGATGTTGCCGCGGTACTTGTACTGCAGCGAGTGCTCGATCGTCGACCAGCAGTTCATACCGAGCGTGCGGATCTGAATCTCCGCGTTCAGCGTCTTCGGTCCGTTGACCGTCTGCACCGTGTAGCGGATCTTCATGTGGTAGCTTCGATAACCGCTGTCCTTGGGCTCGGCGATGTAGTCCGCCTCGCTCACGACCGTGAGATCGGTTCTCTTCTTGATCATGTCCGCGACGACATAGCAGTCCTCGACGAACTGGCAGATCAGGCGAACGCCGGCGATGTCGGTCATCTCCTCCTCGAGGCGCTCGAGCGGGATCTTCTTGCGGTTACATTTTTCGACGATGCTCGCGATCGTCTTCACACGACCCGAGATCAGCTCGATCGGACAGTAATCGTCCTGCTTGCGCAGTGACTTCTGAATGTGTGTAAACTTGATGACAAGCTCGTCCACGGCAAGCGCGTACGGCTCGAGGATCTCCCTCCAAAGTTGTATCTCCATATCTCCTCCGTCGCGCGGAATGACCGCGCATGTAAACCCATTTCTCTCTTGTGTTCTCTTGCTTGCAAACGTTTATTTCGGAAAATGCAATCTCCCGTCAGTTCTTGAAGCTGTGGATCGGTGCCGGGATGCGTCCCTCGCGTCCGACAAAAGCGCTGCAGTCGAAGCGGTTGACCGGCATGATCGGCGCGTAACCGAGCAATCCACCGAACTCCGCGGAATCGCCGACTCCCTTGCCGATGACAGGGATCAGACGGACTGCGGTAGTCTTCTGGTTAACCATACCGATGGCCATCTCATCCGCTATGATTCCCGAGATCGTCGCTGCCGAGGTGTCGCCGGGGATGGCGATCATGTCAAGGCCGACCGAGCAGACGCACGTCATTGCCTCGAGCTTTTCGAGCGTCAGGCATCCGGCATTGACAGCGTCGATCATTCCCTGATCCTCGCTCACCGGAATAAACGCACCGCTCAGACCGCCGACATACGAGGAGGCCATCACGCCGCCCTTTTTCACCTGGTCGTTGAGAAGCGCGAGCGCTGCGGTGGTACCGGGTGCACCGGGATGCTCCAGACCGATCTCCTGCAGGATCTCCGCCACGGAATCTCCGACTGCGGGCGTCGGTGCGAGCGACAGATCCACAATGCCGAACGGAACGCCGAGCATTTCAGATGCGCGCTTAGCAACCAGCTGGCCGACACGCGTGATCTTGAACGCGGTCTTCTTGATCGTCTCGCAGAGGGCCTCAAAGCTGGCTCCTCTTGCGGATTCGAGCGCCTTCTTCACTACGCCGGGGCCGCTGACGCCGACATTGATCACGGCATCGCCCTCGGTCACGCCGTGGAATGCGCCTGCCATGAACGGATTGTCATCGGGTGCGTTGCAGAATACGACGAGCTTCGCACAGCCGATGGAATCATTTTCCTTGGTAAGCTCTGCTGCCTCACGGATCACCTCGCCCATGATGCGGACGGCATCCATGTCGATTCCGGTTCTCGTGGAGCCTACGTTGACGGAACTGCACACGCGCTCCGTGGAGGCGAGTGCCTTCGGGATCGAGCGCATCAGCATCTTGTCCGAGGTCGTCATGCCCTTCGAGACAACTGCGGAATAGCCGCCGATGAAGTTGACGCCGACGTCCTTCGCCGCGCGGTCGAGCTCCTTCGCGATCGTCACGAAATCGTCCTCGTTCCGGCACGCAGCAGCGCCGATGATCGCGATCGGAGTCACGCTGATCCGCTTGTTGACCACGGGAATGCCGTACTCGCGTCCGATCTCGTCGCCGGTCGCAACCAGGTTGCCGGCGAGACGCAATATTTTCGAACGGATATTCGCACACAACGCCGTCAGATCACTGTCGATGCAGTCCAACAGGCTGATGCCCATCGTGATGGTGCGAACATCCAGATTTTCCTTCTCTATCATCTGGTTGGTTTCCAGAATCTCACTTCTGCTGATCATAATTTGCCTCGGTTCTTTCAGATTCTGTGCATCATATCAAAGATGTCTTCCAGCTGGATGCGGATCACGCAGCCGATGCCCTCGCCGACCTTTGCAAGCTCGCCGGAGATCTCGTCAAATCCCTTCGCGGACTCCGCAACATCCACGACCATCATCATGTTGAAATAGCCGCCGACGATCGTCTGCGAGATGTCGAGAATATTGATGTTGCTTTCCGCAAGGTACGTGCACACCTTGGCGATAATGCCGACACAATCGCGTCCCACAACGGTGATAATTGCTTTTTTCATGGGGTTCCTCCCTTAAAATGAAATCTCTTCCGTCGGAAAATCACGCTTTGCCACCGTGAGTTTCGGACAGGGTTCCGTATACCGCCAATTCTTGGCCAAAACACATTCCGCGCTCTTGAGAGCGAGCTCGGGATAGTTGTTTTCCTTGCTCAGATGCCCGAGGATGATATGCTTTAATCCCCGGTGCATGATCGAAACCATCAGGCTTCCGCAGTCATCGTTCGAGAGGTGTCCTCTCGCGCCCATCACGCGCTGTTTCAGCGAATATGAGTACGGTCCGACCAACAGCATGTCGCGGTCGTAATTGGACTCGATGAGCACTGCGTCAGCTCCCGAGAGATGGTTTACGATCGTGTTGTCGTAACAGCCGAGATCCGTCGCCATGGCGAAATATTTGCCGTTTGCCCGAACTCCGTAAGCGACCGATTTCGCGGCGTCGTGTGAGGTGTAACATGCGGACACTTCGGCGTCTCGCACCGTCACGACAGTTCCCGGCGTGATCGACCGAAACAGCTCCGTCGGCAACGGTTTTCCGCCGAATCCCGCGATCACGGACTGCAATGTCTCGTGCGTGCCGTACACCGTCACCGGGCAGCGCTGCAAAAACACCCGAAGTCCTGCGGTGTGGTCGGTGTGCTCATGCGTGATGAACACCGCGTCGACGGTCTCCGGCTCGATCCCCGCGCCCAACAGACCTTCAACAATCTTCTTGGCGGATATGCCCGCGTCGATCAGGATGCGCGCCTCTTGCGTGACGACACACATACAGTTTCCGCTGCTTCCGCTTGACAGGCTTATGACTCTCAACGAACAGTCTCCGTTTCTTTAGAAAATGATTCTCAAACCGAGTACGCATTATACCATAGCGCCCCGGTTTGTTCAACCTCGGCTGCATTCGCAGCGAGGCCTTTCAGTCTGAGGTGTTCAGACGCTTTCTTATGTCTCTGAGATAATATCCGATCTGGTGTACTATACCGAATGCGTCAGCGCCGGTGCCGTTGTCGATCACGCGGTCGCACACATCGAACATCTCCGTCTGCGGGACCTGGGATGCGAACACGGATGCGATCTTCTCGTCCGAGTATCCTCGAGTCGAACGCAAACGCCCTGCGCGCGTCTCGTCGTTCGCATAGACAAGCCAAAGCTCATCGCAGAAATCCTTGTAACCGGCTTCCTTGGCCAATGCAGACTCGACGAAGACAAACTCCTCACCGTTCTTCTCATGCTCCTTGATCAATTCCTTGATGTGAGCGATGACGGCAGGATGTGTGATCGCATTCAGTCGCAGCAACGCTTCTTTGTCCGCAAAGACGATCGCTGCAAGCGCGGCGCGATTCAATTGTCCGTCCTCCGTGAGGATCGAAGTTCCGAACTCCGCGATCATATCGTCAAACATTTTGGTTCCCGGCACCTGCATCAGACGGCACTCCGTGTCGGAGTCGATCACCGGGATCCCGAGAGATCTTCTCGCGCAATCGCAAACAAAGCTCTTGCCGCTCCCGGCACAGCCGGTCAGCCCGATCACATACATGAAGATCACCTCTTTCCCCTGATTGATGATTACTCAAAAACTTGTACCTGTTTGATGTGCTTACTTTGCATCAAACCATGTTGCGCCGCTGTGGATCTCCGCGACAAGCGGTACCGCAAGTTCGGCAACATGTTCAAAGGCGTCTGCAAGAAGCTCGCGGATCGCGTTTTCCTCGGCAAGCGGCACTTCCAACAGGAGTTCGTCGTGTACCTGCAACAGCACCTTGGATGTAAGGCCCTGTTCGCGCAGCTTTTCATCGACGCGCAGCATCGCCATCTTCATGATGTCCGCAGCAGTTCCCTGGATCGGGGAATTCATCGCAACACGCTCGCCGAACGCTCTCTTGGCGAACTCGCTCGAGGCGAGCTCCGGGATCGGGCGAACACGACCGAATGCCGTGCGGACCATTCCGTTTTTCTTCGCCTCGGAAACGGTCTCGTCGAGGTATTCCTTCACGCGCGGGAAGCGCTCAAAGTAGCCCTTGATATACTCCTCCGCCGTCTTCCTCGAGATGTCGAGGTCCTGTGCCAGTGAGAACGAGCTGATTCCGTACAGGATACCGAAGTTAACTGCCTTTGCAGCGCTTCGCTGCTGGCTTGTGACATCGTCATACGGGATGCCGAACACCTCACTCGCAGTCAGTCGGTGAATGTCGGCAGCCTCATGGTATGCGGCCTGCAGTCTGGTGTCTCCGGAGAGATGTGCCATCAACCGAAGCTCGATCTGCGAGTAGTCCGCGTCGACGAACACACAGCCTTCCGCCGGAACAAACGCCTTGCGGATATCTCGTCCGAGCTCGGTACGAGCCGGGATGTTCTGCATATTCGGATCCGTGGAGCTGAGACGCCCGGTCGCCGTGACTGTCTGACGGAACGTTGTGTGGATCCTTCCGTCGTCCGCGATATAATTTTCCAAGCCATCCGCGTACGTAGAATAAAGCTTGGCATATTGGCGATACCGGAGCACTTCATCGATGATCGGATGCTCCTCCCGCACCTTCTCAAGCACTTCCGCGGACGTCGTGTAAGGCTTCTTTTTCTTCGGGTATGGGATCGCCAGCTTCTCAAACAATACTTCGCCCAACTGTTTCGGCGAATTGAGGTTGAATTCGCATCCCGCCATCTCATGAACCGCTGTCTTTGCGCGCTCCATCTCGACCGAGAGCATTGCGGCAAATGCCCGCAACTGTCCGCGGTCCACCTGCACGCCTGTGACTTCCATGCCGCGAAGCACCCACATCAGAGGCGTTTCCATGTCGCGGAGGATCGACTCCATGCCGGCTTCCTTCACCTTAGCAAGCAGCATCTCACCGGCCGTAAGTGCGAGCGCAGCCGTATCCGCGCTTCCCTCCTCCACGATCTCGCCGGGCAGCCATTCGCGGCACACATCCGCGGCTCCGTGCTGCGTCTGAAGCGGCCGCAGCAGGTAGTCCATGACGGACACGTCGCACAGATGACTCGTGCGCGCGATCTCGTCACACCAGGAAGTCTTCGCGTCAAAGCAATAGACATCGCATGTGTTTGCAATTGTATTCAAAGCCTCGTAGATCCGGCTTTTGGTCGTATCGTTCAAGGTCAGTCGGAAAATGGTCTCCCCCTGCGCCAGAGCGAGCACCTCGCCGTCAGGCACAATGCCGAACGCCTGCATCCAGTCCTCGGTGACCTCCTCGGCCATGCGGTGGATGCCGACAGGTTTCGCTGCGGCGATGATCTTTGCAAGCGTCTTGTCGATATCATTTTCCGCGACGGAAATCGTGTCAAAACGCATCTTCGGGACGGAGCACTCGGGAAGCGAAATGCTCTTGATCTCGAGCTCCTCGAGGATCTTTGCAAGCTCCGGATAGTCGATCCGAACGCGAAGATCGGCGATCGTCTCCGTGATCGGAATGTCGCGCTTGATCGTTGCCAGATCTCGGCTTAAGCGCGCTGCCTGCTCACCGACAAGCGCCTCCGGATCCTCCTTTGTGAGCGTGCCGATCGGATTCTTGTGGATGCCGAGGCTCTCCTTGAAGAACGCCGCAAGCTCCTTCTCCCCCTCGCTTCCTGCCTTGTGGATCGCGGTGTACAGAGCGTCCACGGTCTTGTAATGCTCGATCAGCGAGAGCGCCGTCTTGGCGCCGATGCCGGGAACACCCTTGATGTTGTCGGAGGCATCACCCTGAAGTCCCTTCAGCTCAGCAACACTGGAGGGAGCGACACCGAATTCGGTGCGGATGCGCTCGGGCGTCATCGGGAAGGTTTTCTCGGGAACGCGGGACGACTCCTTCTTGTTGCCGAATTTTGTGAACAGCTCGTCCGCCTTCTTCTGCGCCTGCTGAAGGAGCCATATCGTCGTTCGGTCGTCCGCAAGCTGCAGATAGTCATGGTCCTTCGTGAGGATGCAGACAGGCATCTGCGAGCGGAACGTCGCTGCGAGGGAACCGCTGTAATCGTCGGCCTCGTACTCGGTGGACATATACTGCTTTACACCGATCCGCGCAAGCACCTGCTGGCAGAGCGCAAACTGCTCTTTGAGCGGCACGATCGTCTCCGACCGGTTTGCCTTGTAATCCGCATACATGCGCCTGCGGAACGTGTCTCTCGTGACATCCCAGGTGACCGCGAGGCACGTGGGCTTTAACTGCCGCAGGATCTTCAACAGGTACCGAAGGAATCCGTAGATACCGTTCGTGTACACGCCGCCGCTCGTCTGCATGATCTTCGGAAAATACTTCTCCTTCTCCTCGACCGTCTTGGCCATCAGCACAGCGGGCGGCAGATTGCCGTAAAACTGCGTGGAAAGAAGGCTGGAACCGTCAATGATCAGCAAATATTCATCTTCCATCGTCGGTCACACCTCCCTGGGATAATTGTCGTAATTTGATGACTGCCTCGTCGTTGAGCTCCCGGATCGTCTGCATCACGGGATCCTCCTCATCGACCAATCCGTAGTAGCTGAGCCGAAGCGACTCCTTGCTTCCCTCGGGCAGATAATACTTTGCCTTGCCGTACGTGCTTCCTGCCATCAACGGGATCGAAAGAGCCATGAGCCCGAGCGCGATCGCCAGACGGTATCTTGCATTTCTCTTCTTGCGTACAAGACTCTGTCGGGAACGAGCCAGCTGAAGGTAGAGTTCCTTCGAGTAATCCGTCGAAAAATCCTGATTGTGGTTGATCTGATAGATCGCCTTTGTGATCGAGTAATCGGTCATCAGGTTGTCCATGCAGGACTCGCAATTTTCTATGTGATCCAGGTATTCCGCGAGAACGGAATCCGGCAGTTCTCCTGCAAGATATTGCTCGTTCAGTTTCAAGACAGTACGGCAATCCATTCGCGCGGCTCCTTTCAAAAATAGTCTTGCATTTTACCCACTGTCGTGGTAAAATCTCCATTGTTCGCGGATGTGGCGGAATGGCAGACGCATCAGACTCAAAATCTGACGGGCTTACACTCGTGCGGGTTCAAGTCCCGCCATCCGCATCGACCGGAGTTTTTGCTCCGGTCTTTTTTATTTCTTTCGTTTCTGAGGTTCTCTCTCAGCCCAGGATATCCCGGTAGATCTCCATGCCGTAGCCGGTCAGGCTCGGCTCTCCCTCAACAATGTGGTACGTGCGCGCGCCCTCCTCGGTTCGCTCGGCCTGCAGGAACTTCGTCCTCGGAAGCCCCTCGTCGTACGACTTCTTTGCGTACGTGCAGATGTGCGTCACGAAGAAGCAGGTGACTTCATTTTCCGCGAACGCCTTCATGATGTCCTCGGCAATGTGCGCGCCCTCGCGCTCCGAGGTCGTCGCGAACGACTCATTGAGGAAAATGAGGGAGTTCGGCTTCATGTGGTCGACGATCTTCGAGAGACGGCGAAGCTCCTCCTCGAGCTTACCGTCGGTCATCGTCGCGTCCTCCTTGTGCACAAAGTGCGTGTAGATACCCTCAAACACCTGCGTCACCATCGCGTTTGCGGGAACGAACATACCGCACTGCGCCATCAGCTGTGAAACCGCAGCGCTTCGGATGAACGTCGTCTTGCCGCCGTTGTTCGTGCCGGTGATCAGATACAGGATCGTGTCCTCTCCCGTGATGTCGTTGCCGGTCGGGATCTTCTGGTTCCGGATCGCGATGCCGAGATCATAGATGTCGGTCGCGTTGATCGGATGCCTGCCCTTGACAACCTCAGGGAAGCACACCGGAAATACCATGTTGACCATGTGCGAGTGCAGGTTGCAGCAGCCCTGGTAGAACGCGAGCTGCACGCGCAGCGAGTCAAACAGCCGCATCAGCTCTCTTGCCAGGTCGGAAAAACAGGATGCCACATGGGCAAGTCCCGCGGTCTCCAGCGACATGCAGTCCATGCGCAGCGTATCATCGTACGGGATTCTGATCTCGTTCTTCCGAACCTTGGTCGAGAACAGCGACTCCATGATGTCGACCTTGCGTCGCGTCTGGTACTCGGAGAGCGAGTTCACGCGGAACCCGTCCGCCTTCAGGCCACGTCCGATGGTACCGCTGATCTGGATCTCGCCTTCCTCACCGATCTCCCGAAGAAGAATGGCCTTCTCGGTGACGAGCTTGACGAAGTTCGTGTTGAACTCCTTCAGGAATTCATCGTAGAAATCGCGGAAAATGTTCCCCTTGAAATGTCCGTATGTGTTGACGATCTCCGACTTCAGCCGCTCCAGTCCCTTAGCTACCAGGTTCAGCTGGTCAACGGCCTGAAGGACCTTGATCGCCGGCGTCGGATTGCCGTTTTTGCGCATGCTCGTGCGGTAGTTGGACATGTCCGTCACTACCTCCGCGACGGTCGCATACAAGGAAAGAATGGTCTTCTTGTTGCGGATCGCGTCCCGAAGCGCATTCTGACGGTGCAGAATATTTTCCAGATCCGTCATGGGCGAGAGCAGGATTCGCTTGCACTGTGTATAGATAAACTTGTCATTTTTCGCCATGATCTCGAGGATCGGTTCCAGCATCAGATCCTCGACCAGATCGTCCGAGAACGGTGCTATGTTCTCGTCGCCTGCATAATCCCGGCGGTTTAACAGGTATGCTTTCATTGGTTCGTTCCTTCCGTGTTCTCAGTCAACGTCAGATGCGCTTCTTCAGCCGGTAGTTGATGTGGCTGTAGTCGAGCTTGTATTTGTTGACGATCGAGTTGGCGTACGCCTCTCCGTCTGCTCTCTTTCGTATAATCCTGTACGTTCGCCGGAAACTTCCGTCCTCGACGACAGTCGCGACAAGGCTCACGTAATCGTCGGAATCAAACGCGATCTCGAACACGTGTGTCACATAGAACACGATGGCGTTGCGCGACAACAGCCGCTTCATCAGGTCGCGGCTCATCGCGAGTGCATCCACGGTCGGTGCCGAGGTGAACAGCTCGTTCAGGATGACGACGCTTCGGTTGTCGAGCGTCTCAAACATGTCGCGGATGCGGAAGATCTCATTTTGCAAACGACCGTCGAGACCGTCCATGCCCTGATCGCTCGAAAAATGAGTGTAAATGCCCGAGCAGTACGGGAGCTTGCACACGCCGGCAGGCACCGGAAGGCCCATCATGCCGAAGTAGAAGCACTGTCCGAACGCTCTCGACAGCGTGGTCTTACCGCCCTGGTTCGGGCCGGTGACGATGATCGCCTTCTCAAAGTTGGCCTTCATGATGTCGTTGAGGACAACCTCACGGTCCGCCTCGCGGTTGACAAGGGCGAGCACGATGTCGTAGCAGTCGTCCATGTACAATTCCTTGTCCTTGACGATCAGCGGCATTGTGATCGGCACGCCCCACTCCTTCAGGCGGTCCATATACTCGATGTTTGCGATATAGAACCGAAGTTCGCGGAGGATGTCCAGAATGTCCTGCGAGATCACTTCGGGCATTCTCGCTCCGAACGCCTCGAGCTGCATGAAAAGCTGACGGTTGTCCTTCTCGAGCTGTTTTAAGATGAACTCCTCAAGAGGGGCAAGCTCCATCGACTTGAACGGCGAATCGCGAAACGGCACGTACTCCTCGTACGGAACCGTGTTCGACAGCGCCATTCGGATGGCGTCACTGTAGTCCATATGGCTGAAGGCAAGGTCGAACGTCGATTTATCCTTGTTCAGGATCAGCCGGTAGCGAAGCTTCGAAAACTCATTGTTGATCTGTCTTGCCGTCTCGCGAAGTCTCTTGACTGCCGCGATGTTGAGCGTGTGAAACAGCTCCTGGTGCAATGCGTAAAATGCTCTCGACTGCGGTGGTGTGTTGTTGAACGCGATGCAGAGGTCCTCCATCGCCTTGTAGTAACTGATCACGCAGTCTACGCACCACTTGCTCTTCTGAAGGTTCGAGGATACCTTGTCGGCGTTCTGCTTGCAGATGACCGCCTCTCCGATGCCGCCGATGAACTCGTTGATCGCCTCGCGGATGTTCGGCGTCATCAGGTCCTTGGAGATCTCCTGGCGATATTTGACGCCCTCGTACGTGGTACACTCCAGGTTAAAATACGGCTTTAGCTCCGGCTCCCCGTAGAAATCGGCGATCCGGGATACGTACTGGTCTATGTTTAAGTCTTTAAAATACTGCGGCTGCGGAATGCTGCACACTTCCGCGTACGACAGTGTCTGATCCTGGTGAAACAGACTGACCATTGGTTATCCTCCCCTGTTGCGACGATCATTTGCGGATCGTCAATGTTCCGATCTTTGAGAGATTCTCGTGCGTCATCATCGAGGTGTCGCTCCACTGTTCAATGTAGTCGCGAGATCCTTCCTTCTGCGAATCATTGATGCGAAGGTCGAATCCGATATCGTCGGCTCTTGCTCCTGCTTCGAGAGCCCATTCCAGCGACAGCTCGAGATCGTATCCGTCGTCCGTGGAAACCACGGTAAACGTCAGCAAATTGACGTCGGCGCCGCTTCTGAGTGCGCAGTTTCCGTTGCGCATAAAGATGTAGTGGCTGTCACCGGTACCGAACTCGGAAGGCTTTGTTCCGTCCTCATTTATGAAGATCTCAACGCAGTCGCACCGCGTCGGGATC
The DNA here is from genome assembly GCA_017551165.1 of Lachnospiraceae bacterium. Lineage (GTDB taxonomy): Bacteria > Bacillota > Clostridia > Lachnospirales > Lachnospiraceae > ISDg. Next base: position 45,313 of record JAFZMO010000071.1, on the reverse strand, counting down.
TCACCCTTGTTGTTCGGCGTGTCGTCATCCACGTGGATGAAGAGATAGAGATATTTTGCATCGGAGTATGACCGGAACCATCCGTGGGCTCCTCTCTCCCCATACACGACATTGTCCGTCTCATAGCGGTCACATACTGTCCAAGCCTTCTCCTCGACGCCGTCGACGCGCAGGATCGGGATCTTCACCGCGCTTGCCCGCTTGTCCGAGGCCGTCGCCGAATTCTTCTTAGAGTCCTTCGGAGAAATGCGGTCATACGGTGTCGGTGTCGGCGTTGCCGTCTCCGCGTTATCTTCCGGAGCTCCTGCCGCACGGTGGAACGCCCCGGCTCCGAAGACTACGACAAGAAGAAACGCCGCAGCGCATAAAACCGATGCGATTGTCTGTTTCTTTCGCATGTTTTTCCTCCTGTCAGTCCATTGAGATGATTCCGACGCCGCGCAGCGTGACATCGGTGTGTCCCTCGACATCCGCCCACTGGATCGCGTGCTTAAGCTTACCGTCCTCCGCATTGTTCACACGTACGTCAAAACCGATCGTGCGGTCGAACCGTCCCGTGACAGTCAGCAGCGGGATCTTCACTTCTGCATAATATCCGTTTCCGGTGCCGTCTCCGTAGACACAGCACTCATATCCGTCCTGGGACGCTCCCGTGCCGAGGTATCCCTTGCCGTCGCGATCCACCACGTAAAATGCGTCGCCGACGCCGTAATATTTGTTCTTCTTTGCGTCCTCGTTGATGTAGATGAACACACTGTCGCGGTCATACACGGACTTCGCGGACGTATCCGGCGTGGAGTCCAGCACGTGCACGAGCACGTAGATGAACTCTTCCTCCCACATGACGCGGAACGATGCTACCGTAGAGCCTTCTCCGGATACGGTTGCCTCGAGGTTCTGCGCAGGGGCTAAGTTCCATACATTGCGGTACTCGCCCGTGAGTGACGGATGCTTCGTGTCAGAGTATGCGCGAAGATCCACGATCGTCGGATCGCGGAATCCAAACGTCGGTGTCGGGGATGTGACCTCTGTGGGAGTTGCGATCGGAGTCGGCGTCTCCTCGACGGGGGTCTCATTTTGCGACTTTTGACATGCACAAAGAAAGACCGCGATCATACAGATTGCCGCACACAGGAAAACTCTTGCGATTGTTCCGGTCCTTCTTTTCACTTCACTACCTCGGTATCCATTCGCATCACATCGCCGATCTCCGGCGTGACACTCAATTTCATAAATACGGTCCGGCTCGCATGCGGGCAGGATTCCATCGGCGTTCCGTCCTCATCCCTCATAGAGAGAACCTGCGCCTCGATATTTCTGCCGTCGGGCTTCATGACAAGGATCGTGTCTCCGACGGAGAATTTGTTCTTCTGCAAAAACGATACAGTGCCGTCCGCATCGACGGTCTCGATCGTTCCCAGGTAAACGGCCTCTCTGGTCTCCGTGTTGGCGTCGTACGACTGCCCTTCCTCCCCGGGACGACCGAAATAAAAACCTGTCGTATAACCGCGGTTCGCACTCTTTTTAATCTCTGCGGTGTACCGCGGAAGATTTGCTTTGTATTCTTTCGGGTCGCGAAGATACGTGTCGATTGCCTCACGATAAACGCGAGCAACAATGGCGACATAAAGAGCGGTCTTCATGCGCCCTTCGATCTTCAAACTGTCAATCCCCGCCTCCAGCAGCTCCGGAATGTGCTCGATCATGCACAGATCCTTGGAGTTGAAAATATATGTACCGCCATCGTCCTCCTCGACCGGCATGTACTGACCGGGACGAGTCTCCTCGACGACTGCGTACTTCCAGCGGCACGGGTGCGTACATGCTCCGAGATTCGCCTCGCGCCCGGTTAAAAAAGCGGACAACAGGCAACGTCCCGAGTACGAGATGCACATGGCACCGTGGACAAACGCTTCGATCTCTGCGTGCTCGGGAATGCGTGCTCGTATCTCTTTGATCTCCGCAAGCGACAGCTCACGTCCGCACACAACGCGCTCGGCTCCGAGCCCGTACCAGAACTTGAATGTCTCGGCGTTTACGTTGTTTGCCTGTGTGCTGATATGGATGGCAACCGACTTCGGCAACACTTCCTTCGCGACGGAAAATGCTCCCGGATCCGCGATGATCACCGCATCCGGCCCGGCTTCTCCCACTGCCTTAAGGTACTCGCGAAACGCGTCCATCGAAGGCTCGTGCGCGATCACATTGGTCGCCACATAGAGCTTTCGACCGCGCTCATGACAATAAAGTATTGCTTCCCTGAGCTCATCGGAGTTCAGGTTCTTCGCCTTTGCGCGCAGTCCGAACGCCTCGCCGCCGACATAGACGGCGTCAGCACCGTAGCGGACGGCGGTCTTCACGACCTCGAGTGAGCCGGCCGGGATCAACAGTTCCGGCTTCTTCACAATTCGATTTTCCGTAGTGCCGTCCGGCATACATTACCTCCTGCGATACACGCTCACGGTCATACCGTCCCCGACCGGGAGCAGCGTGCTCGTGAACGAATCGTCGTGAAACAATTCGTCGATATACTCGCGCATGCGCAGGTGGATCGTGCGATCTCTGCGCTGCACCGTAAATTTGGACTCCGCGACGCTTCCCTCCTGCAGCACGTTGTCAGTCACCAGTAAGGCGCCTTCCGTGAGAAGCGGCCTCAGCAGCTTCAGGTACTGCGGATACTGCGCTTTCGCGGCATCCAGAAATACAAAATCAAATTTCTTATCCTCCGCAGCAAGATCCGCAAGAACCTCTGCGGCGTCCCCCTCGCGGAGCGTGATCTTCGATAGCTGCGGCATTTCCGAGAAGAGTTTCTTCGCTGCCTTGATCCTTGCCGGCACCTTCTCGATCGTCGTCAGGGGCACGTCATAACCGACGCAATCCTCCATGAAGGATGCGGAAAATCCTACCGCCGTTCCGATCTCGAGAATGCTCTTCGGACGGCAAAGTGCCAACAAAAAGCGAAGAAGTCCCTGCGCTTCTTTACGAATGATAGGAACTTCCTCTATTCTTGCCCTGCGCTCCGTGTCCGCCAGCCAATCCGGCAGATCCGGGACCAGAGTACTTGCGTATTCTGCAATATGCGGATTCACCAACAGCGAATCATTCATCCGGGAGCTCCTCTTCTTCTTCCAATTTCTCAGTTGACACCGCTATGATATTCAGTATCTCGTCATAGTTCATATCGGTCCGAAGCTTGTAAGTACCGGGCATAATATTCAGTTTGTTGATCTTGACCTTGATGTAGAAGGACAGCTCGTTGACGATGATCCCGTCGCGCTCGAGACGCTTTCCGACGTCGCGCGTGGAATCACCGAGCTCGATCAGGATATCCTTCTCAACCGCATGATCGTAGTCGTCAACCTGCACGCTTCCGAACAGCTGGTAGCTGAAGCTCTTCGCGTAGATCGACAATTTGTAGATCGCGTAGGCCACGATGACATAGAACAGCAGATCGATGAACAACCGGACAATGCCGTTCGACATCGAAATGACGTATCTGCCTGCCTGTGATTTTCTTTTTTTCTTGCTCATACTTTCCTCACTCGCAGCTTCCCACAACAGCTGCGTCTATGGTTTAGTACGCTTCCGTGATGATCGGAAGGATCATCGGACGGCGATGGATCTCTTTCCAGATAAACTCGCTCAGCTCGTTCCGGATCTCGGACTTTAGACGGTTCACATCGCGTCCGTCGGACATCTCAAACTTCTCCATGCACTCCTGCACAATGTGCTCTGCTCTCGCGATCAGATGCTCGGCATCCTTCAGGTACACAAAGCCTCTGGTCTCGATGACCGGCGTGCTTAAGAAGCGCTTCGAGTCGTAGTCAAGACACGTGGAGACGATGAAGATACCGTTTTCCGAGAGATACTGGCGGTCGCGAAGCACGATGTTGCCGACATCGCCGATGCCGAGGCCGTCCACGAGGATTCCTCTCGCGGGAACCGTGTCCGTGATCTCCGCCTTGCGGCTCGTGAGCGAAAGTACATCGCCGGACTTGAGGATGATGACATTTTCCTTGTCCCATCCGAGGTCCAGGCAGAGGTTGCGCTGCGCGATGCGGTGGCGGTACTCGCCGTGGATCGGGATCGCGTACTTCGGGCGGATCAGGCTGTACAAGAACTTGATCTCGTCCTGACATGCATGGCCGGATACATGAGTATCCTGGAAGATAACGCGTGCGCCGAGCATCGAGAGATCGTTGATCAGACGGAACACGCTCTTCTCGTTGCCGGGGATCGGCGTCGAACTGATGATGACGACGTCTCCGGGGAAAATGCTGATCTTGCGGTGTGCGGCGGAGGCAACTCTCGAGAGGGCCGCCATCGGCTCGCCTTGACTTCCGGTCATGATCAGCACGATCTGCTCCATCGGATACCGGTTGATCTCCTCGATCGGGATCAATACGTTCTCCGGCATGCGGATGTATCCGAGCTCAACCGCCGTGTTGACGATGTTGACCATGCTCCTGCCGTCGATCGCAACCTTGCGGTTGTACTTGACCGCACAGTCGATGATCTGCTGAATGCGGTCCACGTTGGACGCGAACGTCGCAACGATGATGCGGTGATTCTGATTCTCCGCAAATATGTTGTCAAATGTCTTACCGACCGTGCGCTCCGACATGGTCATGCCGGGCTTTAACGCGTTGGTCGAGTCGCACAGAAGGGCAAGCACGCCCTTGTTGCCGAGAATGCCGAGTCTCTGCAGATCGATCGTCTTCCCGTAGACGGGTGTAAAATCGATCTTGAAGTCGCCCGTGTGAATGATCGTTCCTGCCGGCGAGTTGATCGCCAGCGCTGCGGAATCCGCGATGCTGTGGTTGGTACGGATGTACTCGACCGTCAGCGAACCGCAGGAAACCGTGTCCCCGTAGTTGACCACATTGAGCGGAACATCGACGGACTGCGGTGCTTCCTCAAGCTTGTTCTTGATGATCGCGAGCGTCAGCTGCGTTCCGTACACCGGCACGGGGATCTCGCGGAGCACATACGGCAGCGCGCCGATATGGTCCTCATGGCCGTGCGTGATGAAGAAACCGCGCACGTGCTCGATATTTTCCTTCAGATACGACACATCCGGGATGACCAGATCAATGCCGAGCATATCGTCGCTCGGAAAGGCAAGGCCACAGTCGATGACGATGATGTCGTCGCCGTACCGGATCGCCGTGATGTTCATACCTACCTGCTCCAAACCGCCCAGCGGTATGATCTTAACAATTTTCTTTGAACTCATAAAATCCTTTCATCATTCTTCAGCGAATTCTATGTCCACGTCTTCCATGAGTTCGTCGAACAAAACACCGAGGCTGCGCAGCTCGTCGTCGCTGTCAACCATGCGGTATGTGATCGTGTCGTCGTCCTTGTGCGTCGCCTCGAGGATGTACGCGCAGTCGTCCTCCGGGTCGGCCACCAGAAGGTAGTCGCGCTCATTTTTCGAGGTCTGTGCGATCACTTCGAACGTGATCAGGTCGCCGTTCTCATCTTCAAAATTCACGGTAGTCAAAGATTCGCTCATATATTTTCACCTTTTATGTTCTGATTCATGACTCGCGGATCCGCTTCAGAAGGTTCTCCTTCTCCTCCGGATTGCCCCCGAGATACTCCATGTAGGACCGCAAAATGATCGACGCCGCAAGCATGTCCACAACCTCTTCCTTTTGCTCGCGCTTGGCGCCGCCGGCATCGAGAATACGATGCGCCTCCACGGTCGTCAGTCGTTCGTCCCACAAAACAACGGGCAGCCCCGTACGTCGCTCCAGGTCTGCCGCAAATGCTTCCGTCTTCTCCGCACGGTCGCCGATCGAATTGTCAAGACGCTTCGGATACCCCACTACAATGGCGTTGACACCGCGCTCCGCGATGATCGCCTCAATCTGCTGATACGTCTGCCGCAGCTTGGTCTCATGCTTTCTGCGGATCACGGTCAGCGGTTGCGCAGTTAAAAACAAAGCGTCGCTGCCGGCCACGCCCACCGTGGCAGCGCCGAAGTCCAGCCCGATAAGCCGTAACTCTTCCATAGACACACTCCTAGAGTTCCTTGAGATACAGGCTGACAAGCTCCTCAATGATCTCGTCGCGCTCAATCTTGGCGATCTGACTTCTTGCGTTGAGGTAACTGGTGATGTACGTGGGATCCCCGCTCATCAGGTAGCCTACCAGCTGCGAAGTAGGATTGTATCCTTTCTCGCGAAGTGCGACATAGACATTCTTAAGGATCTCGCGAATGTTGTTGGTGCGCTCCGGGATCGGATAATTCATGGTGTTGTTCAGATCAACCTTGCTCATATAGAATACCTCTCTTTATACATGCTGCGCGGCACCCCATGCCCCGCAATCCATACACGCGCGTGCGTGGATATTGATATAATACCCCAAAACTGTCCAAATAGCAACAGTTTATTGCGAAAGCATTGTCCCGTTCGACAGAATCCGACACCCTTTCACGGTCATTTCCCGACCGGACATATCCTGATCGCTGAGGATCGCATACGGCACATATTCGCGGCTGAAACCGACATAACAGTCGACGCCGTCGATCTTCGCAGGCTCCTCAAACAGAACCTCCGCGAGAGCTCCGATGTGCCTCTCGCGATACTCGCGCATGGTCTGCGCCGCGGCAGCGATCATGATGCCTGCTCTTCGCTTCTTCTCAGCTTCCGTATGCTGCCCGTCCATGCGGTCCGCAACCGTCCCTTTTCTTCGGGAATACGGGAACACATGCACCTGTGCAAAGCCGATCTCCCGGACAAACGAAACGCTCGTCTCAAACTGTTCCTCCGTCTCCCCGGGAAACCCGACGATGATATCGGTCGTGATCGCGGGATCCGAAAAATGTTCCCGCAATCGCTTTACGACCTCACGGTATTCGTCGGTCGTGTATTTGCGGTTCATCGCCTTCAAGGTCTCGTCACAGCCGCTCTGCAGCGACAGGTGGAACTGCGGACACAGCTTCGGGATCTCCGAGAGCGACTTGACAAACTCCTCGCTCATGATCCGGGGTTCAAGGGAACCGAGCCGTACTCTCGTGATGCCTTTCACGGAAGCAACTGCACGGATCAACAAAAGAAGCGGCATCTCGCCCTCCTTCACCTGAAGACTCGCCTGTTCTGCCACGCTGTGAGTGTCCAGTCCGTACGAGGAAAGATGAATCCCGTTGAGCACTACCTCTCGAATGCCGGTCTCGGCCAAAGCCTCTGTCTCCGCAACCACGTCCTCGAGCTTTCTCGAGCTGATGCGTCCTCTTGCAAACGGGATCACGCAGTAGCTGCAAAACTGGTTGCATCCGTCCTGAACCTTGAGAAACGCTCTCGTATGCTCACTCTCGTGCGTCATCGGCAATTCCTCGTAGGCCGTCAGGCGGCTGTCGTCCTCCACATAGAGAAACGGGCCTGCCTCGCCCTGCGAGCGACGCTCATAAACCTCGTTTAGGATCGTCGGGATCTCGCCCTTGCGACGGTTTCCGACAAGGACATCCACGGAATCATCCTCCGTGTGCTCGCCGGCGCGCTCCTGTACATAACAGCCTGTCGCGAGCACGATCCCGTCCGGCGACTGAGCCTTCGCCTTGTGGATCATCTGGCGCGATTTGCGGTCCGCAATGTTCGTCACGGTGCATGTGTTGATGATCGTGATGTCCACTGCCTCACCGAACGGTTTTGCGGTGCATCCGCACCCGATCAGCATCTCCCGGATCGCCTCCGACTCGCACGCGTTGACCTTACATCCGAGCGTGTGTATGGAAAATGTTCGATTGTTCAGGTAATTCGTCATATACAACGCCTTTCGCCCGAAAAATGACCACATTTTTCGCGTAAACAAGTTGACAATCCTACTGTGACAAGGTAGTATAAAGATTGAACCACGCGTTCAGATTCATCGAGTTGAGAGACGAGGAGGAACTATAATGAAAACTGTCACCATAACTTTGAATTCCATCGATAAGGTCAAGAATTTTGTCAACGATATCACGCGCTTCCGCTCGGATTTCGACCTTGTGTCGGGCCGCTATGTCATTGACGCCAAGTCGATCATGGGCATCTTCAGCCTGGACCTCTCCCGTCCGATCACGTTGAACATTCACAACGAGGATGAGATTGATACGATCCTCGATGTTCTCAAGCCTTACATCTGCCAGTAATCCGGAGATCCCGGCAGCTTAGGCTGATCATACTATGAAACTCAGGCATTGCCGTATGGGCAATGCCTTTTTATTTGCTTTTTGCGCTTACCGGATAAACTTAGCAGTCCCCGTCATTCGGGCATGATGCGGATGACTTGTCTCGTGTTGAGTGCAGTCTCGATCATCTCGTCGATCTTGTCCGCAAGAAGCTTCTCTGACTTCTCCATCGCCTTGATGATCGGCTTGGTCACGGGGTGTTTTGCGACATAGATCGTGCAGCAGTCCTCATACGGCAGGATACTCGTCTCGTACGTTCCGATCTTCTTCGAGATCGCGACAATATCCTCCTTGTCGAACGCGATCAGCGGCCGGTACACAGGAAGCGTGCAAACGGCGTTCGTCGTGTTCAGACTCTGCATTGTCTGGCTTGCTACCTGGCCGATACTCTCGCCGGTTACAAGTCCGAGACAGTCATACTGCGTCGCAATTCTCTCCGCGATACGCATCATATAGCGGCGCATAAGGATCGTGAGCTCGTCGTGCGGGCAGCGGTCGTAGATAAACATCTGGATGTCCGTAAAATTCACGACATTCAGATGGATCGGGCCCGTGTAGCGGGAAACGATCCTCGCAAGATCGATAACCTTCTGAAGAGCGCGCTCGCTCGTGTACGGCGGAGCATGGAAATATGTCGCGTCGATATAAACGCCGCGTTTTGCGATCATATAGCCGGCAACCGGGCTGTCGATACCACCCGAGAGCAACAACATCGCCTTTCCGTTGCAGCCGACAGGCATTCCGCCGGGACCGGGATATGCGTTCGTGTAGATGTAGACGCGTCCGCGCACTTCCACCGTAAAATGAAGCTTCGGTTCGCGAACGTCCACCTTCAGTTCAGGGAAGCAATTGATCAGATACTCTCCGACATCCGCGCAGATCTCCGGCGATTCCTTCGGATAATTCTTGTCTCCGCGCTTGCAGAACACCTTAAATGTCGTGTTTTTATCGGGAACGTTGCGCTCAACGAATGAACGGCAGGCATCGAGAATATCGTTCCACTCAGTGCTCTTGCAGATCTCCACAGGGCAATACTCCGAAACACCGAACACTCTCGAGATCGCCTCAACAGTGTCATCGTAATCGTAACCCTCGGGGCACTCTACGAATATTCTTCCGGGTTCCTTGCGAACCTGAAAGGAATCGCCGACCTGATGAAGGCTGTACCGGATCTGTTTTACAAGACAATCCTCGAAATACGAGCGGTTGTTGCCCTTCAAACCGATCTCTGCGTATTTGATCAAAAAAGCCTGATACATGATTTTGCACTCCTATGCATATTATTACATCATAATTACTGCAATATTCACAATAATATATTATATAGTCCGTTATAACAGCTAGCTTCTGCGGTATTTACCAAGTATCGGTACCAATTCCTTTAAAGCCGCAGATGCAGCATCTATCTCCTCTTCCGTCGTCTCAAACGAGAAGCTGAACCGCAGCGTACAATCCAATAACTTATCATCTACTCCGATCGCTTTCAGAGTGCCGCTGATGGCAGGATGATTTGAGGAACAAGCCGATCCCGAGGAAACATATACCCCATTCTCCTCAAGCGCATGGAGCAAAACTTCGCTCCGAACACCTGCGAAACTTACACTGATCACATGGGGAGCTGTCTTGCGGATCCGCTCTGCGAGAGGCAGATTTTCCTCTGTAAAGATGCCGTTGACGATCGCACCCGGCACCTCTTCCATCGCCAGAGCAAACCGCTCTTTAAGCATGTACATGTGCTCACGATTTGAATCAGCATTCGCAAACCACGACTTTACGGCAGTGCCAAGTCCTGCGATGCCGGGTACATTTTCCGTGCCGGAACGAAGGTCCTTCTGCTGCCCTCCTCCGTAGATCAGGGGTTTCAGCAGGTTTTTGTCGCGGATGTACAAAAAACCGGTTCCCTTGGGCGCATGCAGCTTGTGACCGCTCACGGACATCAGATCGATGCCCATGCGCTTCGGAAACATCGGGATCTTGCCGTAGGCCTGGATCGCATCCGTATGAAACAACACATGCGGCACACGCTCATGCGTAAGCTTGGCAAGCTCTGCGATCGGCTCAACCGCTCCGATCTCGTTGTTTACCGCCATGATCGACACAAGGATCGTTTCGTCGTCAAGAGCCTCCGCAAGCGTTTCCGGACGAACAATCCCGTTGTTGTCCACCTCCAGGAACGTAACGCGGTAGCCGAGATCTTTCAATCGCAGTATCGGATTGTACACCGAGGCGTGCTCAATGCGCGTCGTGATGATGTGGTTGCCTTGCCGCTTTCTCGCGTCTGCGCCGCACAGCAGTGCCATATTGTTGGACTCCGTGCCGCCCGAGGTGAACACGATCGTGTCCTCGGGAACCTTCAGGCTGTCTGCGATCGTTTTGCGGGCATCTCGCACGTACTGCTCCGCCTCAAAGCCCTTATGGTGCAGTGAGGACGGATTTCCGTAGGCTTGCTGCATCGTCTTCACGCAGATCTCCGCGACTTCGGGGAGCACCCTCGTGGTCGCTGCATTGTCAAGATAGATTTCTCTCATGGAAAATGGTTCCTCAACTCTCCTCATTTCGCAATTCCGAAGCTAACATCAATGCGGAAAGCACGGCGATCCCGGCAGTTTCCGTGCGTAGGATGCGACGTCCTAAGCTGATCACAAGTGCACCCCGGTTCTCGGCAAGTTCGATCTCGGAGCGCTCAAAGCCGCCCTCGGGGCCGATAAACACGGCAATTTTCCCGCCGGAAAGCGCCTCCGAGAACGCCTCTTTCGTCGCTTTCATGCCCGTTGCATTCTCATACGGGACCAATATCTTCTCACCGCGTTTCACAGCGTCTGCGACCGCCTGAGCGAATTTTACGGGCATTGTGACCTCGGGCAGCATACCGCGTCCGCTCTGCTTGGCTGCACTCTCCGCGATCGCGTTCATGCGTTCCACCTTGCGCGCTTCTTTCTTCGGATCCTCCAGCTTCACGATCGTCCGTTCACACATCACGGGAACGATCCTCACTGCGCCGAGTTCGACCGCCTTCTGGATGATCAGCTCCATCTTGTCTTTCTTCGGAAAGCCCTGGTAGAGCGTGATCTCGACGGGAAGTTCCACGGCGGAATCCTGCCGCTCAAGAATATTGAGAACGCAGCTCTGCTCCTCGTACCGGCCGACTTCGCAGACGTAGTCCGTCCCCTCACCGTCGCACACGGTGATCCGCTCGCCTATGCGCATGCGCAGCACGTTTCGTATGTGGTTATAATCACCGCCGGTGACCGTGACGGTTTCTTCCGTCACGTTGTCCGGGTCAACGAAAAATCTCGGCATGGTACGCTCCTTTGTTTAATCCTGCAACATGACAACCAGGCTCACCCAGTCGTTTCGATAGCGTCTCTCGACGACCTTGTAGCCGTTCTTCTCAAACTCCGCGCACATCTCTTCCTCGCGTGTCTTGAGGATGCCCGACGTGATGAACACGCTCTCGGGCTTAAGGTATTTCTTAACGACAGGCATCATCGGCTTAATGACGTCCGCAAGGATATTGGCCACAACGATCGGATAACGCTCTAACACAAACGCATCTGCAGTCGCCTCGTCCGTGATGATGTCTCCGTCGAAAAATGATACCGTCCCGTCAGCGATCTCCGGCTTCTCCGGCGTGATCAGCGTAAGATCGTTCTTCACGGCATTTTCCTTCGCAACATCCACAGCGATCGGATCAATGTCGATACCGATACAGCTGCCCGCACCGAGCTTCTTCGCGATGATCGCGAGAATACCGCTTCCGCAGCCGATATCCAGTATCGTGTCACCCGGCTTTACATGTGCGCGGAGCGCCTCGATGCAGAGCCATGTCGTCTCATGCGAACCGGTCCCGAATGCGGTCCCGGGATCGATCTCGACGATGATATCGCCTTCCTTCGCGATCGTATCCTCCTCCCACGAAGGCTTGATCAGAATGTCCTCACCGATGCGGAACGAATGAAAATACTTCTTCCAGTTGTTGATCCATTCAAGGTCCTCAGTGACAGTCGTCTCAATGTTCAACTCCCCGAGATCCACAATATCTTTGTACTCCTCGATCGCCTCACGGATGGCCGCAACCTGATCGGCAACCTTGCCGGCGAGGGCAGAGTCATCTTCCGAAGACTCCTCGATCTCCGCATAGCAGCGGATCCGCGATGTGAGGTCATTTTCGTCAAGAACCGGCGGGATATCGATAAACTGCGCCGCCTCCTCTTCCTTCGTGAGGGGTACGTTGTCGATGATCTCCACGCCGTCATATCCGAGTTCCGCAAGCGCCGCGCACACGTAGTCCTCGGCCTCCACGGTCGTCGTCACGGTAAACACCGTCCATTTCATGGTTTTCTCTCCTTTGCGCCCGAATCTACACAAAGCGCCAATTTAGGATACCACAAAGGCGCCGTCATAACAAGCAAAAAGTGTGTGCCGGAGAAGCCCGACACACACTTGGGTTACTTATTTGCCGAAAAACTTGCCCTTCTTTTTCTCGGAGTCCCCACCCGGCGTCTTGCCGTTGAGGGAATCGTCGAACGCCTTCAGAAGCTCCTTCTGCTGGCTTGTCAGCTTCGTCGGCACCTGCACGATCAGCGTCACATAATGGTCGCCGCGCTGGTTCTCATGGTGCAGATACGGAACGCCCTTGCCGCGGAGACGGACCTTCGTGTCGGTCTGCGTGCCCGGCTTTAAGTCGTAAAGCACGTCTCCGTCGATCGTGTGGATCCGGATGTCACCGCCGAGCGCAGCCTGCGCGTACGAGATCGGCATCGTCGAATACAGATCGAAGTTGTCTCTTTGGAAAATGGGATGTCTCGAAATCTGTACGTCCACCAGCAAACTGCCGCGCTCACCGCCGTTCACGCCGGGCTCTCCGAGGTCTCGCATGCGAATGCTCTGTCCCTCGTCGATGCCGGCCGGGATCGCAACCTTGATGTTCTTGCGCGTTGCGATGTAACCGGTACCGTAGCAGTCCTTACATTTTTCGCGAATGACCTTACCGGTACCCTTACAGTCCGGACAGGTCTTCTGGTTCTGGATCACGCCGAGTATCGTCTGCTGCGTGTAGATGATCGAACCGCTTCCTTTACATTTGCTGCAGGTTTCCGCGCTCGTACCGGGCTTGGCGCCTGATCCGTTACACGTCTTGCAGGTGTCTTTGTAACTCAGTTCCAGCTCCTTCTCGCAGCCGAACACGGCCTCCTCGAAGGTGATGCGGATCGTTGCACGAACGCTCGCACCGTTGCGTGCCGCATTGCTGCGTCCCTGCGAACGGCGGCCGCCTCCGAACATATCGCCGAAGCCGAACATGTCGAAGATATCGCTGAAGTCGCCCGTGAAATCGTATCCGCCGCCACCGCCCTGTTCAAAGGCTGCGTGGCCGAAGCGGTCGTACTGCGCTCTCTTCTCGGAGTCGCTCAGCACGGAGTACGCTTCGCTCGCTTCCTTAAACTTGGCTTCGGCTGTCTTGTCCCCGGGGTTTACGTCCGGGTGATACTTTTTCGCGAGGCTTCGATACGCCTTCTTGATCTCGTCTTCCGTCGCGGTCTTGGAAACGCCGAGAACCTCGTAATAATCTCTCTTGTCAGCCATACACAGCTCCTACTCGGTTATGAAGCCGATTTATACCTCTCTGTAATCTCCATCCACAACATTGTCGTCGTTGTTGCCGCCGGACTGCTGCGTGAATCCGCCCATATCCGGGCCTGCACCCTGGCCGCCCTGTGCCTGCTGCATGTTCTCATACATCTTGGAGAACAGCTGCTGTGCGGAGTTCATGAGCTTCTCCTTGGCAGCCTTGATGTCCTCAACCTCACCGTCGCTCATCACCTCAGGATTGCTCTTTGCAATGAGGTCCTTCAGGTGAGCAAGGTCAGCCTCAACACCGGACTTCAGCGAAGCATCGAGCTTGTCGCCGACTTCCTCGAGAGCCTTCTCGGTCTGGAACACCAGCGAGTCAGCGTCATTTCTCGTCTCAACAGCTTCCTTGCGCTTCTTGTCCTGTGCCTCGTACTCAGCAGCTTCCTTCACTGCACGGTTGATCTCGTCCTCGCTGAGGTTCGAGCCTGCCGTGATCGTGATATGCTGCTCACGACCGGTACCGAGATCCTTCGCGGATACGTTTACGATACCGTTTGCATCGATATCGAACGTTACCTCAATCTGCGGCATACCACGGCGTGCCGGCGGGATGCCGTCGAGACGGAACTGGCCGAGGGACTTGTTATCCTTGGCGAACTGGCGCTCGCCCTGTACTACGTTGATGTCAACTGCGGTCTGGTTGTCAGCCGCGGTCGAGAATACCTGGCTCTTCTTGGTCGGGATCGTCGTGTTACGCTCGATCAGGTGTGTTGCAACACCGCCCATCGTCTCGATGGAGAGCGTAAGAGGCGTTACATCCAGAAGAAGGATGTCGCCCGCACCGGCATCACCGGCAAGCTTACCACCCTGGATGGAAGCACCGAGTGCTACACACTCATCCGGGTTGAGGGACTTGCTCGGCTCGTGACCGGTCAGCATACGAACCTTATCCTGTACTGCAGGAATACGTGTCGAACCACCGACAAGCAATACCTTGCCGAGCTCGGAAGCCGTGATGCCTGCATCCGAGAGAGCCGTCTGAACCGGCTTCGCCGTACGCTCTACGAGGTCATGCGTAAGCTCATCGAACTTCGCTCTCGTGAGGTTCATGTCAAAGTGCTTCGGGCCGTCAGCCGTTGCAGTAATGAAAGGAAGGTTGATGTTCGTCGTCGTTGCCGAGGACAGCTCCTTCTTCGCCTTCTCTGCAGCTTCCTTCAGTCTCTGAAGGCTCATCTTATCGAGCGAGAGGTCAACGCCCTCCTGCTTCTTAAACTCATCGATCATGTAGCGGGTGATGCGCTCATCGAAATCGTCGCCACCGAGACGGTTGTCGCCGGCGGTAGCCAAAACTTCGATGACACCCTCACCGATCTCGATGATGGACACATCGAACGTGCCGCCGCCGAGGTCGTAAACCATGATCTTCTGCTCTTTCTCGTTGTCAAGACCGTATGCAAGAGCTGCCGCGGTGGGCTCGTTGATGATACGCTTGACATCCAGGCCTGCGATCTTACCTGCATCCTTGGTTGCCTGACGCTGTGCGTCGTTGAAGTATGCCGGAACCGTGATGACAGCCTCGGTTACCTTCTCGCCGAGATATGCCTCTGCGTCTGCCTTCAGTTTCTGAAGGATCATTGCGGAGATCTCCTGAGGAGTATACTTCTTGTCGTCGATCGTTACACGGAAATCCGTTCCCATGTGTCTCTTGATGGACGAGATCGTCTTGTCCGAGTTCGTAACGGCCTGACGCTTAGCAGGCTCGCCGACGATACGCTCGCCGGTCTTCGTAAATGCCACAACGGACGGAGTCGTTCTGGAACCTTCCGTGTTGGCGATGACGGTGGGCTGGCCACCTTCCATGACAGCTACACAGCTGTTGGTTGTACCAAGATCAATACCGATGATTTTTCCCATATTATTGCCTCTTTCTGCGTTGCTGTATGGCTTGCACACGGCGGGCAACGCTTTCCCCGCGTGCAGAAAAGTTCGTTTCCGAACGAATTTCCGTTTTAGTTTGCTACCTTGACCATACTGTGCCGAAGCACGCTGTCGCGGTACTTGTAACCCTTCTGGAACTCCTCGACGACGATGTTCTCGCCCACCGAATCGTCCTCAACATGCATCACCGCATTGTGAAGATCAGGATCAAAAGGCTGTCCGACCGCTTCGATCGGAGTCACACCGGCTTCTGTCAGCACCGTCATCAGCTGTCGATACGTCTTGTCGATGCCGCTTGCGAACGGCTGCTCCCTCTCCTCATCGGTGAGTGTTGCAAGTCCTCTCTCAAAATTGTCGATGACCGGAAGAATCTTCTCGAACGCACTCTTTGCACCGACCTCAAACATCTGTGCTTTTTCCTTCTCGGTGCGGTTGCGGAAGTTGATGAATTCTGCCTGCTGTCTCAAGACCTTGTCGTTCAGCTCGGCGATCTTCTCGTCCCGCTTGTCCTTCTTCGCATCCTTCTTCTTGGGATCGTCGGAAGCGCTCTTGTCGTCTTCCTTCGCTCCTTCTTCGGCAGCTGCTTCAGCCTCTGTCTCAGCGCCCTCGGCCGGGTTTGCTTCATTTGCCGAAGCCTCTGTGTTCGCCTCGTTCGCTTCCGATTCAGCCTCTGTCTTGTCAGCTGCGGCGTCCGGCATCTCTCCGGACTTTGCTGCGTCTGCCTTTTCGTCCTCCTCGTTCAGCGCCTTCTCCTCGCGAAACAGTTCCACCGTCTCGCCGGAAGCGTTGTTCGACTTGGCGTTCGGCTTACGCTTGTCATCTCTTGCCATGATTGCCTCCGAACTGTATTACTTGTCTTTCTTAAATATCTGATCCAGCTCTGACATCAGATTCTTGAGCGTTCCGACGACCTTCTCATAGTCCATTCGACGAGGACCGATGATACCGATCTTGCCGTACACGCCCTCCTCGATGTGGTAGGTCGCCGTCACGACGGAACAATCCTTGGTCGCTTCGATCGGCGACTCATCACCGATGTACACCTGGATTCCGCGCTCGGAATCGCCCTCCTGATACATCAACTCGGTGAGCTGTTTCTTCTCCTCGAGGGCGTTCAGAAGACCGCTCGCTTTCTCCGAATCGTTGAGCTCTGGATATTTGAAAATGTTGGTCGAACCGCTCGTGTACGCCTCGATCTCCTCGCTCTCCATGCTCGTTGCGATCACGTCGAGAATGTCCGAGATCAAAGAGGAATACCCGCCGGACTCGTTCCGGATCTTCTGAATGACACTCGCGTTGATCTCCTGCAGATCCAAGCCCTGCAGGAAGGTGTTGAGCATCAGGTTGAGCTTCAGCAAGGTCTCCGACGTCAGCTCCTCTTCCGTGTGGATGAGGTTGTTCTTCACGATGTTGCCGTCGAGGATGATGACCGTAAGCAGGCTTTCGGGATCAACCTGTGTCAGCTGCAGGAACTTGATCCTGTGCTTGCGATATCTCGGAGCCGTGATCATCGACGCGTAGTTCGTGTTGACCGCGATCACCTTGGCAGCTTCCTTTAAGATGCTGTCCAGCTTCTCCGACTTCGCATTCAGCTCAAGCTTGAGATTGTCCATCTCCATCTGCTTGTCCTGCATCAGCATGTCGACGTACAGGCGGTATCCCTTGTCGGAAGGGATCCGGCCCGCCGAGGTGTGCGGCTGAATGATATAGCCCATCTCCTCAAGATCCGACATCTCGTTGCGAATGGTCGCGGAGCTCAGATTCAGATCCGTATACTTGGAAATCGTGCGGGAACCAACCGGTTCGCCCGTTTCCAGATAGTTCTGAATGATGGCCCGCAGAATCGTCATCTTACGTTCGTCCAATTCCACGTTTCGTTCCCGCCTTTCCAATTTATTAGCACTCAAACAATATGAGTGCTAACATCCTACGTAAGAATACATCCAAACGTCGTTTTTGTCAATACATATTTAACAACATTTTCGAAAAATAAAGAAAACGGGACAACCGTACCATGTAGGCGATTGTCCCTGTAAAACCATGTTATTCCATGAGGTCGGAAAGGATCGTGTTGCTGACCAGCATACCCTTGACTGTGAGCGCGATCCGCTCCGGCGTAACGGTTGCAAGTCCCTGCTCGACATACCGCTGCAGCTTGCCAAGCAGCTGCTCCGTGTAAGCCTCTCCGAAGTTCTCGCGAAGCTCGGAAATACTCAGTCCCTCGTTCATCCGTAGCCCGAGCATCATCGTCTCGTTGCGTACGTCCTGTTCGTCGAGATTCTCGCAAGGCTCATACGTAAGCTTCTTCAGATATCGGTCGAGATCCGGCTCAACGCGGTATCTCCGCTCTCCGATCAGACTCGCAGCGCCGATGCCGATCCCGAGGTACTCCGCGCGCTTCCAGTATCCGATGTTGTGCCGGCATTCTCGCCCCGGTTTCGCGAAATTCGATATCTCATACTGCAGGTAACCGGCCTCACCCAGTATCGCAACGGCTGCCTCGTAGGTCGCCGCAGCTTCCTCATCGCTTGGCAACAGCTCAGGTCTCTCAGCATATCTCTCGTAAAATGCAGTTCCCTCCTCAAGGATCAGACTGTACGCGGAAATATGCTCCGGTGACAGTGCGATCGCCTCGCGAAGAGTTCTTGCGAACGTCTCCGTGGTTTGCCCCGGCAGATTCATCATAAGATCGATACTTATGTTGTCAAAGCTGGCCTCTCTCGCAAGGCAGAAGGATTGCTTCGCTTCCTCCCACGTGTGGATCCTGCCAAGTTCCCGCAGCTCAGCATTGTCTGCCGATTGAACGCCGAAACTGATGCGGTTGATGCCGGCACTCCGATACTCGGCAAGCTTCGCGGCATCTACAGTTCCCGGGTTACACTCGATCGTGATCTCCGCATCCTCATTTACCGAAAAATGTTCCCTGACCGCGCCAAGCAACCTCTCGTATGTGCCAAGAGGCATCCTCGAAGGCGTCCCTCCGCCGATAAATATGCTTGTGACGGTTCGATCGGTTAACGTAAGACCGCCGTCACCGTTTACATCGCGGATCAGCGCATCCGGGTACCGTTCCATGCAGTCGTTTCGGTCCGCAAAGGACAGAAAATCGCAGTACGCGCACTTTCGCGCACAGAAAGGAATATGAACGTAGAGTTCCATCGTTTCCCCTTATAAAAGGAACGCTGAACAAGTCAGCGTTTCCTTTCCTTACTCTTCATCAAGCTTCAGTACACTCATAAACGCGCTCTGCGGGATCTCGACATTGCCGACCTGACGCATGCGCTTCTTGCCTTCCTTCTGCTTCTCGAGAAGCTTCTTCTTACGCGTGATATCACCGCCGTAGCACTTGGCAAGCACGTCCTTGCGCATCGCGCGCACCGTCTCGCGAGCAATGATCTTACTTCCGACCGCAGCCTGGATCGGTATCTCAAAGAGCTGTCTCGGGATCTCTTCCTTCAGCTTTTCGCACATGCGACGCCCGCGCTCGTAGGCGGTTGCCTCATGAACGATGAAGGAAAGCGCATCAACCTCCTCGTGGTTGACGAGAATGTCAAGCTTTGCGAGCTTCGAAGGAACATACTCCTTGAACTCATAGTCAAACGACGCATAGCCCTTCGAGCGCGACTTGAGCGCGTCGAAGAAGTCGTAAATGATCTCATTGAGCGGAAGATCGTACTTGAGGAGCGCTCTCGTCTGCTCTAAGTACTCCATTCCGAGGTACACACCGCGGCGGTCCTGACACAGCTTCATGATCGAACCAACATACTCGGTCGTCACCATGATCTCCGCCTTGACAAACGGCTCCTCCATGTGGTCGATCTCCGAAGGATCCGGCAGGTTCGCGGGGTTACTGATATCAATGACGCTTCCGTCCGTCTTATACACCTTGTAAATAACGCTCGGCGCTGTCGTCACGAGGTCGAGATTGTACTCGCGCTCGAGACGCTCCTGGATGATCTCCAGGTGAAGCAGTCCGAGGAATCCGCATCGGAAACCGAAGCCGAGTGCGATCGACGTCTCCGGCTCAAACTGAAGCGAAGCATCGTTGAGCTGCAGCTTCTCCAACGCATCCCTAAGGTCGGGATACTTGGCGCCGTCTGCAGGATACATACCGCAGTAAACCATCGGGTTGACCTTCTTGTATCCGGGAAGCGCCTGCGCCGCGGGACGGTTTGCGTCCGTCACCGTGTCACCGACACGCGTGTCCTTCACGTTCTTCAGACTCGCGGTAATATAACCGACCATACCTGCGGAAAGCTCGTCGCAGGGAATGAATTTGCCGGGTCCGAGCGTACCGATCTCGACGATATCCGCCTCCGCACCTGTCGCCATCATGCGGATCCGCATGTCCTTGGTGATCGTGCCCTCTTTGATCCTGCAGAAAATGATAACACCCTTGTAGGAGTCATACACCGAGTCAAAGATCAGCGCCTGAAGCGGTGCCTCGGGATCTCCCTCGGGAGCCGGGATCTTCGTTGTGATCTGCTCAAGGACTTCTTCAATGTTGATGCCCATTTTCGCGGAGATCAGCGGTGCATCGTGCGCCTCAAGGCCGATGACATCCTCAATCTCATGGATCACGCGCTCCGGCTCAGCGCTCGGAAGGTCGATCTTGTTGATGACCGGCATGATCTCGAGGTTGTGGTCGAGTGCAAGATACACGTTGGCAAGTGTCTGCGCCTCGATGCCCTGCGCTGCATCCACTACAAGGATCGCACCCTCGCACGCTGCCAGTGAACGGGACACCTCATAGTTAAAGTCCACATGACCGGGCGTATCGATCAGGTTGAAAACATACTCCTCACCGTCCTTTGCCCGATAGATCGTGCGGATCGTCTGCGCCTTGATCGTGATACCTCGCTCGCGCTCCAGATCCATATTGTCAAGCACCTGCTCCTGCATTTCCCGCGACGTCAACAGACCGGTCTTCTCAATGATCCGGTCCGCCAGCGTTGATTTGCCGTGGTCAATGTGAGCAATGATGCAGAAATTTCTGATTTTACTCTGGTCCGATTTTGCCATTTCGTCCATCCTTTGCTATCGCCGCGTTTAAAAACTAGTTCTTTCAAAAGTTACCCCTTGTCAAAACGCGGCTTGTATAGTATAATGCAACCGTTGCTTTTGGAGGAGTACCCAAGTGGCTGAAGGGTCTGGCTTCGAACACCAGTAGGTCGGTAACACCGGCGCAAGGGTTCAAATCCCTTCTCCTCCGTAAGTATTGAGCGGCGCGAAAGCGTCGCTCTTTTCGTTTTTAATGAGTCATAATACAAAATGAGCGGGCCAGATTTCTCTGTCCCGCCGTTAAGAATTCAACCTTAAGCCATCTTGTTGACTGCACGCTGAAGTCTGGAGACTTTTCTAGCAGCATTGTTCTTGTGATAAATGCCCTTTGCAGCAGCCTTATCGATCGCAACGATCGCCGTCTTCAGATTCGTCTCAGCAAGGTTCTTGTCACCGGCAGCCACGGCGGCGTCTACCTTCTTCGTCAAAGTCTTAACCTTCGACTTAATGATCCGATTGCGCAAGGTCTTAGTCTCAATTACAAGAATTCTCTTCTTCGCGGACTTGATATTAGCCATCTTTCACACCTCCCGTAAATAATCTGGTTTTCGCATGAAATAGCGCTCAGATCCGGACACGGACGCTCTGAACACATACGCATGAATTTTATAACACAATTCTGCGTCTGTCAATAGGGAAAATTAAAAATCCGCAGCGAACTGTTTGGTGAGGAACATCTCTACCGCAATGCGGTCCTGCAGGTCACCGTTTTTGATCCTGGATTCCAGTTCTCTTCCGTATTCGACAGCTTCCGTCACACGGTCTAAGTTGGTATTTCTCGATGCTTTCAGAAAGCGAGAAACCGCGCCTGAGCTCAGCTTCACCTGCTGGCCGATATCAAATGCGGACAGTCCCTTACGGCTTAGTCGCATCACAAGGGAGAATTGATAGAAATTGTTGATCAGGTTGCGAAGGATCGCTGCAGGCGCTGTCTGATCCATCAAAAGCTCACGGTACAACGCCATCGTCTGCTTTCGGTTGCCTGCCACGATCGCATCGATCATGCGGAACATCTGTCCCTGGGAAAGCACCGCAGTCAACGCACGGATATCTTCCGCAGTGACCGCCTCTCTTCCGTCGCAATACGCGGAGAGCTTGTCAATCTCGTTCGACAATGCCGTGAGATCATTGCCGCTCTGCTCCACCAAAAATCTGGCGTCCTGATCCGAGATGCGAAGTCCGAACCGCTGCAACCGGTTTGCAATGAAGCTCACGACATCGGAATCACGCAACTGTTCAAACACCGCGACATGGCCTTCCTTCTCCACATACTTGTAGAGCTTGTTGCGGCTGTCGCAGTCTTTTTCGAAAAATAATATGTACGTCGTTTCAGGGAATTCATCGATGTGATCGGCGATCGGGCTTGAGGACTTCAAAAAGCCGGTGTCCGACAGAATGATCAAACGGTGTTCGGCGAGAAACGGAAGCGTCATCGCTGCATCGATCACCTCGTTCGGATCGGTCTTGTTCCCGTCAAACACCATCTTGTTCATGGTGTCGTCCTCGGGCAGGATCGCCTGGGATAATTTGCCGAGATACAATCTGCGCAGATAGTCCTCCGTGCCGGTGAGCACGTAAAAACGCTTCAGCGCTCCGGTTTTCAGATTATCGCGGATCGTGTACATGCATCAGATCCCTCCGATTCGTTCTCCCATCTTCACGATGGTCTCATACCCTAACTGCGTATTTTCGCGAAGGCTCTCCTCGGGCTCATAACTTCCCGCAGAGGTGAGCACAAGGATCGTGGATCCTCCGAACTCAAAATGGCCCTGCTCCTCGCCCTGGGCAACTCTTGCGGCATCCTCATTGTCGTTGGCAACCTTGCCTACACCGAGAGCACCGACCTGCATAACGATCACACGATCGCCGCGATCTGTGGTGATCGTACAGAACTGTCTCGCATTCTCCCGATAGACCGCGCAATACTGATGGATCAACGGATGTACGGTGTACAACTTGCCGTCGATCTTGCGGTCAGCGGTCTTGTCGCCGGCCACGGGATACATATAATGATGATAATCATCGAGACTTAACCGGAGCAGGTACATGTATCCTCCGCAGAACTCCTTCGCGAGCTCCTCGTCGTCAAGCACCTCCCCTGCAGTATACGGAACGCCCTTGATCTTAAAGGAAGCGTCCTCCGCGATCTTGTAAACGCTCGCCTTACAGTCGCACGGGGACAGGAGCGCCTTGTCATCCACCGTAAACGGACGGCTCTCCGGTTTAATGTCGCGCTTGAAGAAGTCGTGGAACGAGGTGTATTTTTTCTTCTTGTACTCGCTCAGTTTGATCCCGTTCTTATGAACGAACCCGCTCACGAGGAATGATGTGAAGAACGTGTTCATTGCCATGCGCTGAAGGTTCGCATACCAGGGTGCCGAAACAAACTTCATGATCATTCGGGTCGGCAGATGCGCGAACATCTTCTCGATCAGCGCATTATTGGAAACCGGGATGGGCACCAAATTGCCATCCCGGTCCATGTAAAACTGTTCACTGATGTCTTTGTTTACAACCTTCGTCATACGATTAACACTCCGGCAAAAAGTGCAAGGGAACAAGCGATCATGATGATCATGCCGCGCTTGTGAGGCTTGCGTACAGGGAAATTATAGATGTACAAAAATGCTACAAACAACATGAATGAACTGAAGAACACAGGAAGAACAAGGTCCGTGCTGCAGATCCACGCAAGGATCTTGCCTGCGATGTAAGCAACCGGAACACCGATCGCAGATGCCGTGATCGGCATGCCCTGATAGAAATCGCGGCGAGCCGTCGTCTGCTCCTGGCGCTCCTCCTCAGTCACATTGAAGTACGCAAGGCGGATCAGTCCGCACAGCGTAAGAACAAAACCTGCAAGCAGACCGTACCATCTTGCCGATGCTCCGTCGTAGATCATGTACGCGATCGTGGCGGGTGTAACACCGAAGCATACGATATCGCACAGGGAGTCAAGCTGGATACCGAACTTCTTCTCCTGCTCGTTGCGCTTAATCCTTCTGGCAACCGTTCCGTCAAACATGTCGCACAAACCTGCGAGCATCAGGAAAAAGATCGGCCAACGGAAGTCGTGTCCGGTCGCATTCCAAGACAGATACATGCTGATAAAAGCACATACAAGTCCGCAATATGTAAGGATTACGGAAGGGTTATAAAACCCGACAAAACGTTTCTCTTTCATTTCCAATCACACCTTTACAACGATAAATCATAGATAAAAGTATATTACCATCTTTCGTTGAAAAATGCAATGAAATTGTTCCCCTATGCGTACCCCTTTATCTCCCCGTCATTCATCATCCAAAAGCACGGAAACCGAGATTCCGTCCCTTCCGAACCTTGTTGTGATCTGCCCACAGTCAAGCGTTGTGTACACGTGTGCGCCTGCCTTCTCCGCCATGGTGATCACAACCGGTGACGGATGTCCGTATGAGTTCACGCCCACCGAGATCGCAGCTACTGCCGGGCGTATTGTCCCGTAAAATGTCTCCTCGGCCGAATGTACCGAACCATGGTGCGCGACCTTTAGGTAGTCGCACTGCTGTAACATCGCCTCGTAAACAAAAGCAATCTTTGCCAGAGGTTCGCTCCCGCAGTCTCCGGTAAACAAGGCAAGGTACTGACCGTCGGAAACGGTAACGACAAGTGAATTATCGTTTCGGTCATTGTCGCTTACATAATAATCGTCTGAATCGGTGGTTCCTAAAGACGGATGCAGCGCCTCCACCTTAATACTGTCTCCGCTCAACAATCCGCATCGAACTCTGACGGAATCTCCCGTTCCGACGAATCTCACATTTGAAAGAGCACGATACTCTTCCGCCGTTTCCGTGCATGGTAACAGAGTCGCGACATCTCCCCAATCTCCCTTCAAAAGCTCCTCAATACCGTTTACGTGATCCTCATCGATATGTGAGACAACGATGAGATCCGGTTTGTCGAATCCATGGTAATGAAGAAACGGAACCAGAATTTTGCTCCCCACAGTTTTCTTCGAGGAGGAACCGCAGTCGATTACAATACACGCACCTCCACGCATGATCACACAACAATCCCCCTGTCCCACCGAGAGGTTACAGATCCTCATATCTTTTGTGCGGATCGGAAGAAAACAAAGAAATGCAAGCATAGCCAGGACAGTCGCAATCCTTACATGCTTCTTTCGCATTCGGAAAATGATCCCCGCCAAAGCGAAATACATCCCATAGTTCAACACCTTTGGTTTGCCCGTGACAATGACGGAATACGGAAGAACTCGCACAAGCTTTGATGCGATATCGATGATTGAAAAGCCGTAATAAGAAAAACCTGCGAGGAACCTTCCGACCGCAAAGATGATCAATGAAGCTCCCAAACTCGCTGCAGCTCCCGGCAATAGTATTCCCATCATCGGTATGACGCAGAGGTTGAGTAACGGTGCGTACGGTGAAGTCATGTAAAACAAGCTCACCTGGATCGGAAGCAACAGGAATTGAAGCTTTACTCCGTAGCGAAACGCGTCTGTAAATCTTTTAAACTTCCCTTCGTTTCTGTCTTTTTGTTCACCTTCCTTACGCTTCTTCGCTTCATTTTCCGCGGACATCCATAGGATGATATACGCACAGCCAAACGACAGCACAAAGCCCTGTTGCAGCACGATCACAGGTCGGCACAGCACAAACAACGCCATCGTGACGGTGACGTTTGTAATCCTGTCAGGAGTACGCCCAAGCGCGCGTCCGATCGCATAGAGAAGAAACATTATGGTCGCTCTTGCACACGAGATCGGAAAACCCGTCAACGCTCCGTACCCTAACAGCACAAAGGCAGCTGCGGTCTCTGCGAGCGGTCTGCGCAGGAAGGAACGAAACAGCCAGGCAAGAAAGCCTCCGAACACGGTTATATGCAAACCACTCACAGCCAATATATGCGCGATCCCGAGACTTCGGTATCTCTGCGATACTTCTTCATCAAGCTCGCTCTTCTCGCAGTACAATACTGCTTTGACCATTGCGGCCGTCTGATTTGGATAGAGCCGGTCAATCTGTTCCGACAGCCTCGCGCGCAGCTTTGCAATGGTAAGGCGCAAAGTCATCTTCGTTTTTCCCGCGGGCTCATACGAGGACGCACGCCCGATATAGCCGACAGCGCGGTAATAGGCACTGCTGTCCCACTCGCCCTCATTTTCCGGAGACGGAAAGTCCGTTACCGGTCCCGAGACAATGACTGCATCTCCGATCTGCGGCGCTGTTTCTCTTACGAATACAAGAATGCGAAAGCGACTGTAACCTTCCAAACGAGGTACCGCCGTGAACGAATTCTCAGATGCTTCCGTCACCGTACAGGGAATCCGTTGCATCGCAAACAAAGCCTCGGAACAAGTTTTTTCCGCACGCAGAAAAAGCATGCACATTACCGTTCCGAACAGCACGCTCGTTGGAATTACCATTGAACTAAGGGGAATCCGGCGGAACGAAAGAAGGATCGCCGCCGCAACTAGGGAAAGCGCGATCACCGCTCCGACAACTGCTCGTGTTCCGAACAGCATGGCAAGGGAACCGGCGAACGTGCCGAGAGACGCCCACATCAAAGGGCGCTTCATACATGTTTACTCTGTAACGGTCGGAAGTATCATATCCGCACGCTTGAACACATTGGGCACTTCCGTGCCGCGGTACGTGCGCATCAGAGAGCCGTTGATCGTGATGACGACGCTCTCGATATAGTCGAAATTCCGGATCAGCGTGTCCGCGATCGAATGCAGGATATACTGCGCCGGGATTGTCTTGTCGCTGTTGTCCTCAAACTCCGAAGAGAGATCGACATAGCAGACGGAATTCTTGGTGATCAGATGAAGGATCCTTGTTCCTTCGGGGATGGTCGAGATCGGCTTCTGATCCGCTTTTTTCTCCTCAGCGATCTCCGATGTCAAAGGTCCTCCGACGAGGAACTCGATCAGGTATTCCTCGAGTGGCTTGTAGTCATCGGGATAGACAAGACGGGTGACAATGGACATGCCGTTCTTGCCGGCATTGGCAAAGCAAAGTGTCACCTGGATCACATCGGTCGGATCACCGATGAAATTGGCGTAGTCGGTCATGTACATCGGTCCGACCGGCTCATCGTTCTTCATCAGCTCCTCACCGTTGATGACAAACGAAACACAATATACGCTGTCAAGCTGTGCCATCGTCAACACAACACCGGCGCGGAGAATCGCCTCACGCGTGTTGGAGAGCGTCGCATAATCACCGTTGAAGGAGATCTTGAGTTCACCCTCCTCAGTCAGTTTCCAGTCCTCCACGCGGATTGATTCCGGAATGATCGCATAGCGGCTGCTTTGCTCATCCGTCTCTGTCAGACACTGGAACAGCTCGGCGATGCGGGCCTCCTGTGTATTCGAGCGGAATTCATACTCCACGCGGGACATCGTAGTACCCTTGGAGTTCAGAACGCAGTAATAGATAGGATAACGCTCTTCTGCTACCGGGCTTTTGTTTATGTTTGTGCAGCCGCACAGGGAAGTCAACATCACGACGATAAGAAGCAGCGGCAATACTCGTTTGGCAAATGTTCTCATTCCTTGCCTCCGTTTCTCACCGGCTTCAACAGCGGTATTCTCACGCTGAAGGTCGTGCCTTCGTTGATCTTGCTGTAGACCTTGATCTGGCCGCCGTGCGCATTGACGACTTCCTTGGTGATCGCAAGTCCGAGACCGGTACCGCCTGTCTCACGGGAGCGGTCCTTATCGACGCGATAGAAACGCTCGAAGATATGAGCGATCTCATTTTCCGCAATGCCGTAACCGGTGTCGCGCACCGTGACGAAGAAATAGTTCATGTTGGCGTTCAGCTTGACATAAACACTTCCGTTCGGACGGTTGTAGAGGATCGCGTTTTCCACAAGGTTTGTGATCGCCGTGATGATCTTCGGCTCGTCGACATCCGCATAGATGTCGCGGTAGCTCTCGCAGACGACCTCGACCTCCTTCGACTCCGCAAGCGGCTCCACGCGGTTTAAGATCACGTCGAGCGTGTCGTTGATGTGCGTGTGCGCGTAGTGGATCGTGTCGGTCTTTCTATCCATTCTCGCGAGCGCGAGCAGGTCCGAAATGATATGGTTCTCTCGGTCGATCTCCGAGTTGATATCGGTCAGGAACTCATGCACCATCTCCGGCAGTTCTTCACCGGAGGACAAAAGAGCATCCGCAAGGATCTTCATCGAAGTCATCGGGGTCTTCAACTCGTGCGAAACGTCGGATACGAAGTTCTGACGGTTCTCTTCCATCTCGTGCGTGCGCTCCAGGATCCGGTTGATCGACTCCGAGATGTCCGACACCTGACGGTTGCTGTGCACGTTGACGCGCTCGTCGAACTTGCCGTTGCCGATGTCCGTAAGTTCGCTGTTGATGCGGCGCAGAGGTCTCGTGAACACAACGGAGAGAACAATCGCCAGCGTGAAGATGATGATGCACAGACACAGTCCGATCATGCGGATAAAGCGACGGGACGTGTCAAAACGCGTCATCTCCTCGCTCACCGTATATCGGATATAAAAAACGGAATCGTCCTTAGTGTTAGACCGGGAAGGCACGACACAGGCATACGTCGCCGTTCTCGCCTCCTCATTGAGCGAAAAATAAGTCTTGTTCGAGCTCGCATCCAAAAGCTCCGGAGCTACTACCGTCTTGCCGGTCTTTGTTCGGTACGAGTCGAACGTAACCTTGAGGGAACTGTCCGTGAGGATCACGCGCCCGTGGTAGTTGTCCGCAAGGGCATACAGCTCGTCCGCTACAGACTCGTCCGTGCCGTTCGGAAAACCGGTGCGCTCGATGTCGTAAGAAAGACCGTCGACGAAATCATTGAGACGATTTCTGCCGACGTCATAGAGATGTTTTTCGTTGTAAGAGATCAAAATCTGGCAAATTATGACACACGAAACAATCCCACAGAATGCAATTCCGAGGAACAGTGTGAAAGACATGCTGATTTTGCTCTTCAACTTACTCATTACTCATGGTCCGAAAAATAATATCCTACTCCCCATTTGGTCTGCACGTAGATCGGTTCGCCGGCATCGGGCTCGATCTTCTCGCGAAGGCGACGCACATGCACATCGACGGTACGCGCATCCTTGAGGTAATCATATCCCCAAACGATATTCATAAGGCTCTCACGCGAATACACCTTGTTCGGATGCGTTAACAACAGCTCCAGAACATCGTACTCCTTGACCGTGAGACGGATCTCCTTGTTGTCAACAAACACCTGACGGCTGTCGGGAAGAAGTCTGAGACCCTTGAAGCGGATCTCGCGCGTCGTGGGCTTGATCGCCTCGCCGGTCGCGGTGTTTTCGCTTCTTCTGAGGATCGCCTTGATGCGGGCCTTCACCTCCAAAATGTTAAAGGGCTTCGTGATATAGTCGTCGGCACCGTACTCGAGGCCGAGGATCTTGTCCATGTCATCGCCCTTGGCGGTCAGCATGATGATCGGCACGGAGGAGAACTCACGGATCCGCGTGCACACCTCATAACCGCTCAGCTTCGGCAGCATCACATCCAGAAGGATCAGATCGAACTGCGACTGCGAAGCCTTGGCAACAGCCTCCTCTCCGTCGTATGCGCAATCCACCGTGAGGCCTTCCGCTTCAAGGCTGAATTTGATCCCTTTTACGATCAATTTTTCGTCGTCGACAACAAGTATCTTCTTGCCCATGTCCCATTAACTCCTTTTCACCGGACGCAGATCCGGTCTTTGATTCTCTCGAACATTGCTTCCTTGATCCCGCTCACATTCATGATGTCGGTGATCTCGGAAAATCCCCCGTGCGCGTCGCGCCATGCGATGATATCCCCCGCGCGCGTTTCTCCGATCCCGGGAAGCGTCATCAGCGCCTCGAGACCGGCGGTATTGATGTTGATCCTGCCGTCCCCGGTCATCCCGGGCATGGCATTCTCATTATCCTTCGGAATGTCGCCCCTTGTGACCTCCTCAAGGCTTGGTACATAAATCTTCATTCCGTCCGTGATCCGTGCAGCAAGATTCAGGTAGGACGTCGAAGCATCCTCCTTGAAACCGCCCGCCGCGGCGATCGCATCCGAAATACGTGCATCCTCGCTTAGGAAGTAGACTCCTTCTTCCCGAACCGATCCACACACATGGACGCAAACGGAAGCACCTTGAGCACCAGAAGGAACAGCTTCATCGCCTTCGACGCCACCTTGCCGATCAGGCTGAAGAGAATTCCCACTACGGAGCGTTTCTTCTTCAGTTTGGTTTTCTTTTTCGTTGAAGACAAGGCTCTCACCCCTTCCGTTGCCGAAACAATACAAAACACCTGCGGCGATCACTGTCACCGCAGCCACCGCGATCGGTATAAAACCGTGTAAAAGCTTCATACACAGTCCTTTCCGACGCGCAACAACACAGCATTTTTATTATATCCGAAAAATCCGCAACCGACAACAAGAAAAGCACGGAAAATGTAACAAATTCCGTGCTTTGTATTTGACATTATATGTGCAGGCACCGCAAACCGGTCCTTTCGCTTTGTTTATACTCCGAGCGTCTCTTTGATCGCTGCGCGAAGCGCCTCAGCCATCTCGTCGATATGCTTCTTCTCCACGATCAGCGGAGGAAGGAAACGAACCGTGTCGGAAGCCGCTGCGATCAGGATCACACCGTGCTTCATCGCTGCCTTGACAACCTCGCCGGGAGCTGCGTTAAACTGCAATCCCTGCATCAGACCGATACCTCTGTGATCGATGACGCAGTCGAACTCGTCCTTGATCTTCTCAAGCGTCTCCCACAGGTACGGAGCGACCTCGTTCACGTGGCCGAGAACATCATTTTTCGCAAAGATATCGAAAACAGTTGCAGCTGCATTGCATACGAACGGGTTGCCGCCGTACGTCGAGCCGTGGTCACCTGCGACAAGCGCATCAGCAGCCGCTCCTCTCGCGGCAAACGCACCTACGGGCACGCCGCATCCGAGCGCCTTGGCGAGCGTCACGACATCGGGCGTAACACCGTACGACTGGTACGTGAACATCTTTCCGCTTCTGCCCATACCGCACTGGATCTCATCGAGGATCAACAGCGCACCGTGCTCGTCGCAGAGCTTGCGAACGCCCTGAATGAACTCCGGCGTTGCCGGGAAGATACCGCCCTCCCCCTGCAGAGTCTCCATGATCACAGCCGCAGTCGTGTCGTCGAACAGAGCCTCAACCGAAGCAAGGTCGTTATACTCCGCGAACTTCACGCCGCCGATCAGCGGCTCGAACGGCTCGCGATATGCAGGCTTACCGGTCACAGCCACCGCGCCGAGTGTACGTCCGTGGAACGAATGGTTCATCGCGATGATCGTGCTGTTGTTATTTCCCTTTGTGTTGTAGTAATGCTTGCGAGCTACCTTGATGGCGCCCTCCACTGCCTCTGCACCGCTGTTTGTGAAGAACACGCGGTCCATACCGGTCGCCTCACACACGGCCTTTGCAGCCTTCGCAGCAGGCTCGTTGTAAAACAGGTTGGACGTGTGAAGAAGCTTGTCGATCTGCGCCTTGAGCGCATCGTTGTACTCCTTGTTTCCGTAACCGAGCGCGTACACGCCGATCCCGGAACCGAAGTCCAGATACTTCGTGCCGTCCGTCTCGTAGAGATACATTCCTTCTCCGCGGTCGAGGACCATCGGAAAACGGTTGTATGTATGCATCAGCTTGCTCTCCGCCTGCTGAATGATCTGTTCTTTCATGTTGCCTCCCATCCGGGGCTTACAGGTCTGCCTGCCAGCCCTCACGCACATCGTCGATGATCGCTGTTCCTACGCCTCGCTCGGTGAAGAATTCGAGCAAGAGGCAGTGAGGTCGTCGTCCGTCGAGAATATGCACACGGGACACTCCGCAGTTCACGGCGTCGATGCAGTTTTTGAGCTTCGGGAGCATGCCGCCGCCGATGTAACCGTCCTCGATCAGCTTCTCCGCGTCCGAGAGCGTCAACACACTCATCAAGGTCGTCGGATCCTTGGGATCCTTGTACACACCCTCGATATCCGTGAGGAACGCGAGCTTCTCAGCCCCGAGAGCTTGTGCGATCGCGCATGCGGCATCGTCCGCGTTGATATTGTAAGTCTGAAAATCGTCGTCCATACCGATCGGTGCGATCACCGGTACATAACCGTTCTTGACCAGCGTGTTGATCAGGTTGGCGTTGACTCCCTTGATCTCGCCGACAAAACCGATGTCCTGGCCGTCAACCGTCTTTCGGCGCACGGTGAGCATGTTGCCGTCCTTGCCGCTGATACCGGCAGCCTTGACACCATTTGCCTCAAGCAACTGAACAAGACTCTTGTTAACCTTGTTGAGCACCATCTCGGCGACTTCCATTGTCTCCGAGTCAGTCACACGAAGACCGCTGACAAACTGCGGCTCCTTACCCATGAGTCCGACCCATTTGCTGATCTCCTTGCCGCCGCCGTGAACGATCACGGGATGCATACCGACTAGCTTGAGAAGAGCGATATCCTGGCTCACCTTCGCCTTGAGATCCTCATCAAGCATCGCGCTGCCGCCGTATTTTACGACGACCGTCTTGTTGCTGAACTCACGAATATACGGCAATGCCTCGATCAGGGTTTGGGCCTTGCTCATTGTTTCATCATTTACTCCTGCCATTATGGTCTCCTTAGTCTTCATCATATAATTCTTGTACTTCATCAGCTTCTTCATCTTTCAAAAGAGATTTTTCAAGAACAATACGAATCTTTTTAATTTCATCTGAAGTTCTAATCATGCTAATTAAGGCACAGATAATCAAAATCAAAAGAGCAATTCCAATTACTGCTGATAAAACATAAAGCAATATCAAACCGATAAACTTAGCCATCCCTCCGAAAAGTGACAAAAAAGTCAATTTAAGCATTCTATTAACCTCAAAAAAACAAACAATTATGACCTGTAGTCCCCGTTAATTTTCACATAATCATACGTCAGGTCGCAGCCCCACGCCGTGGCCTTCTCGTAACCGTCGTTGCAGTTGATGCGGAATGTCATCATCGGCTTCGAGAGAAGCTCTGTCGCCTTCTTCTCGGAGTAGTCGATGGCCATGCCGTTCTTCACAAGCAGGTAGCGGTCATCGCCGTCCTGCAGGTAGATGTCCACCTTGTCGGGATCAAACGCGCCGCCCGAGTATCCCATCGCACAGAGCACGCGTCCCCAGTTCGCGTCGCTTCCGTAAAATGCAGCCTTCACGAGGTTGGAGGAAATGACGCTCTTTGCGATCTTCACGGCATCCTCATGCGTGCGTGCGTGGCGAACCTTGACCTCAAGAAGCTTCGTCGCACCCTCGCCGTCTCCCGCCATCTTCATCGCAAGGTCCTTGCAGACGAGGAACAGAGCGAGCACGAAATCTTCATACACCTTGTTCTTCTTCGTGATCTTTGCGTTGCCGGCCTTGCCGTTCGCAAGCACGATAAATGTATCGTTCGTCGACGTGTCGCGGTCCACGGAGATCATGTTGAACGTGTCCGCAACAACAGTCGAAACCGCTTCCTGCAGAAGCTCCTCATCGATATTCACGTCCGTAGTGACAACCGAGAGCATCGTCGCCATGTTCGGATGGATCATGCCCGAGCCCTTGCTCATTCCGCCGAGCGTTACCTCAATCTCGTCCTCCGCGGTAAATGCGCACGCCACCGTCTTGCTGATCGTGTCGGTCGTCATGATCGCTTCCGCAGCGTCCTGACCGTCCTTCAGATCATCGCCGAGTCTTCCGGCAGCTTCCTTGACGCCGGGGACGATCACATCCATCGGCATCGGCTGTCCGATGACGCCGGTCGAAGCCGTGAACACCTGCTCCGGCTTGATCCCGAGCGACTCGGCTACCGCTGTCGCCATCGTCAGGTTGTCATCCACGCCCTGCTGACCCATGCATGCGTTCGCAATACCGGAGTTCAGCACTACCGCGTGCTTTGCCATACCATTTTTCAAAATCTCCATGTCCCACTTGACCGGAGCTGCCTTGACGGTGTTCGTCGTAAACGTAGCGCCTGCAACACACGGTGTCTCACTGTACACCAGTGCGATATCCTTCTTCAGTTTCTTGCGGATCCCCGCCATCACGCCGGTCGCGGAAAATCCCTTCGGAGTAGTCACGTTTCCTTTGAATTTTCTCATGATTGTTACCTCTATCTGTCTATGTTAGATATTTTGAATATCTTTTGTTTTTCGATATTATACTCCGACCGTATCGAAACTTCAACTCCGCATTACAGCTGAAGTCCCTTGGCCTCGTCGCATCCGAGCACGATATTCATACACTGGATCGCAGCTCCGGAAGCGCCCTTGCCGAGGTTGTCGAACCGTGTTGCGACAACGATACGCTCGCTGTTTCCGGTCACGAGGATCTCCATGCCGTCCCATCCTGCGCAGGCATCGGAGAACATTGCTCCGCCTGCTTCTACGTCAGCTCCATACGGAAGAACTTTGATAAACTTTTCTCCCCTGTAGTACTCCGCGAAGAAGTCGCGCAGTTCCTCCGGTGTCACCTTCTTTGCAAGTCGGTCGACGAAAAGAGGTACCTGAACGATCATTCCGCTGTGGTAGTTCGTCGTCATCGGGCAGAACAACGGTTCCGCTGCAAGCCCGGTGATCTTCTTCATCTCCTTGAGATGCTTATGACTCTGCCCCCACGCATACATTCTGGCCGAATCAAATTTCGGATCGCGTCCTTCCTCCTCGTACGCTGCGATCAGCTTCTTTCCGCCGCCGCTGTATCCGGAAACCGCGAATATGGAGACGGGATAATCCGCCGGGAGGATGCCCTCCTTGACAAGCGGGTATCCGATCCCGATGAAACCGGATGCATAACATCCGGGTACAGCGATCCGCTTGCTGTTTTTTAAAGCGGTTCTATGCTCTGCCGAGAGTTCCGGGAAACCGTAAGCCCAACCCTCCTCAGTCCTGTGTGCGGTAGATGTGTCGATGATCACAACATCGTCCTTCGCCATAGCCGCAGCTTCAATAGCTGCTGCATCGGGAAGGCAAAGGAACGTAATATCCGATGCATTAATATACTGTTCGATCGTCGCAGGATCCTTGCGGAGCTCCGTCGGAATCTTCAACAGTTCCACATCGTCTCTTCCCTCAAACCGTTCAAAGATCCGAAGGCCGGTAGTTCCTTCGCTTCCGTCGATAAAAACCTTAGTCTTCATATATTTCAACCTCGCTTATTACTTTATTGATCATTCGTGAGCACATCGATCTCTCGAAGTTTTTCATACAGGCTGCACATCGGCAGGCCCATCACCGTATAAAAATCACCGCGGATCGCTTTCACGAACCTTGCACCTAAGCCCTGGATCGCGTAGGATCCGGCTTTGTCTCTCGACTCGCCCGTGGAAACGTACCAGTCGATCTCATCTTCCGTCATCGTAGCAAATTCAACATCCGCAGCGTCCGCAAAACTCGTCTTTCTAATCTCACCGTTACGGCATCGGACAAGACATACACCTGTGTATACGGTATGCACATCACCCTCAAGACTTCTGATCATACATTTGGCTTCATCGTCGTCGATCGGTTTGCCTAACGCCTTACCATCCTTCCACACGATCGTGTCGCTTCCGATCACGAGACAGTCTTCATATAGATGATGCTTCGCGACCGCCATCGCCTTTCTGGATGCAAGTGTGGAAACGATCTCCTCGGGAATGGTGGATACGATTGTTTCGTCCGCTTCCGATACTTCTACGGAAAATGATACTCCCAGCATCGCGAGGATTTCCCGTCGCCTCGGTGAAGCACTGGCGAGATAGATCGGTACCGTCTGCTTCAAGGTATACGTCCCCCTTCCCGATGAATGATGTTGCTATTCTATACCCGCAATATCGATTTTGCAACCATTATTTTACGAAATTGTGTAATTTTATGCAAATCTATGCATTTTCCACTTTGAAACCGACAGAGTGTGTGCATTTCGTTGAAAACTGTTGTACTACGTAAAAAACACTTGCAATTCTTTTATGTTTGATGTACCTTATTGTCAGCGACGGAACGGCATTTCCGGCAATGTATATTTTTGCATGATTCTCACATAATACACAGGATCAACGCCGAATTCCGCCAATAAACGTTTTGGAGGAACCATTCATGAAAGAAAAAGTCATTCTCGCCTACTCCGGCGGTCTTGATACCACTGCGATCATCCCGTGGCTCAAGGAAAACTATGATTATGAAGTAATCTGCTGCTGCATCGACTGCGGCCAGGAAAGCGAACTCGACGGTCTCGAGGAGCGCGCAAAGTACTGCGGCGCCGAGAAATTATACATTCTCGATGTGAACGATGAGTTTGCAGAGGAATACATCGTTCCCTGCGTTCAGGCGAACACCGTATATGAGAACAAGTACCTGCTCGGTACCTCGATGGCACGTCCGCTGATCGCGAAGAAGCTCGTTGAGATCGCTCGCAAGGAAGGCGCTACCGCAATCTGCCACGGCGCTACCGGCAAGGGCAACGACCAGGTTCGTTTCGAGCTCGGTATCAAGGCTCTCGCTCCCGATCTCAAGATCATCGCTGCATGGAGAAGCCCTTACTGGACGATGAACTCCCGCGAGGAAGAGATCGAGTACTGCAAGCAGCACGGCATTGATCTTCCGTTCAGCGCCGACAACTCCTACTCCCGCGACCGCAACCTGTGGCACATCAGCCACGAGGGTCTTGAGCTCGAGGATCCCGCTAACGCTCCGAACTACGATCATCTTTTGGTTCTCGGCGTATCTCCCGAAAAGGCTCCCGATGAGGGCGAGACCGTATCCATCTCCTTCGAGAAGGGTGTTCCGGTTGCCATCAACGGCCAGAAGAAGAAGGTTGCAGACATCATCCGCGACCTCAACAAGCTCGGCGGCAAGCACGGCGTCGGCATCATCGATATCGTTGAGAACCGCGTTGTCGGCATGAAGTCACGCGGCGTTTATGAGACGCCCGGCGGCACGATCCTCATGGAGGCTCATCAGCAGCTCGAGGAGCTCATCGCAGACCGCGATATGATGGCGTTCAAGAAGAACATCAGCAACCGTTTCGCAGATCTCGTATACGAAGGAAAATGGTTCACTCCTCTCCGCGAGTGCCTTCAGGCTTTCATCGAGAAGTCCCAGGAGTTCGTTACCGGCGAGGTGAAGCTGAAGCTTTACAAGGGCAACATCATCAAGCAGGGTACGACGTCTCCGTACAGCCTCTACAACGAGAGCATCGCTTCCTTCACGACCGGCGACCTCTACAACCACAAGGATGCCGAGGGTTTCATCAACCTCTTCGGTCTTTCCCTCAAGGTTCGTGCTATGAAGCAGGCCGAGCTTGACAAGAAGTAATCATAACTCACACAAATAAGCCCCGGCGCTTACACAGTGCCGGGGAATTTTTTATGCTTTTCTTGCAACGCTGATCACATATTCCGCTTCACCGATCGTACGGAACAGCGTCTGCATTCGGTAGTCATCCCGATCGATCGTCCGGAAATCCATGCCGATCCCCTTGCCGATCAGCTTCGCAACACTCTCCTTCTCCGTCCAGCAGATCGTGAAGTATCGCTCAGCCTCCTGCTCGGATTTCGTCTCAGCGATCCTCACGAATTCCGCAAGTTCATTTTCCGAGAGTACTTTCTTAGCCAGCCTTGCAGTAACGCCTTTCACCACCTGTACGTCCGCACCGATCGGCTCGTCATCGACTGCGCAGATCACAAGGCCGCCGCTGTGCGACAGGCTGAAGTACGGTGAATGTTCCACATATGGCTTGCCGTTGTCGTCATAAAAAACGGTGAGCGGCTCGTCCGCAACAGGATAGCCGCAGCCGCTTAACGCCTCGCGCAACAGCATTCCCGCGGCGACGCACTCAAGACGCGTCCTTGCATTTTTGATCCGCGCAAGTCTCCCACGTCTCTTCGCCTCAAGCAGCGATTCATCTGCGTTTTCGTAATCATCGATCGTTCGTATGTACAGTTTCATTTCCAACTCCAAAATGTTCCGACTGACAATCCCACAGAAACATCATTCGATAGAGATCCAGATCACAGGACGGATCGCATGATGCGAGTATCCATCGTGATCCACACGTCCCTTGTAATCGACAAAGCAAGTGTAGTGATCGCCGTTCTCCGTATCATACGTGTCACGCAGCCACCAGCTGTAGCATTCCTGAGTTATTTTATCACTCGTGTACATAGCGCGGGTGATTATGTCGCCATTAAACGGATGCATTTTCATAACATAGAGCGACAAGCTGCATTCACGGCTGTCTTCCGTCGGAAAATACTTCAGAAGTTCTGCGTACGACAGGACATATACGCGGTCGATCGTTTCATTTTCCGTAGGAGCCTCTTCACCGGTCCATACGTCGCGGAACCATACCGTAAGCGCCTTTCGGTCCGGCTTTACTGTCGTCTCCAGGATCCTCGTCTTTTCTTTTTCGGAAAATGCCTGATCAAAGAAATATCCGTTCAGATAGCTGCGCAGATAACTGTTCTCCCAGGTATATAAGACGCCTTCCTCCTTGATGTTAACACGGCTGACCGTCTTCAAAAAATACGAATAATCCAGTAGTTTCTCGCTGATCAGCATCGCTTTGCCGTCCTTGACCTCGAGCACTTTCCATTCGATGTCTTCCCGTTCTTCGGAATCCCTTTCATCGCTTGACCAATACGAGCCTAAAAACACCGTTGATCCCACAGTCGCATTTCGTAAGATACCGATCTTTGCCTCTTCAAGCCACTGTTCGCTGTCCCGATAACCATCCATCTTCTTGAGCGATTCGTAGGCTTCCCTGTACTTGCCTTCCTTCAGCTTCTTCAGTGCAGTCTCGTAGGAAAGAACCTTCACGAGTGCGATCACACCGATAATGATGCCTACTGCGATCACGACATTCAGAAGTGCAAGCCCCCAACCTTTTAACTTCTTTTTTCGCTCTTCTTTCATTGATTTTTCCCTAATCATCCAAAGTGATCCAGATCACAGGCCGAACGGCATGGTTGCCACTGTTTGCTCTCATGATGTTTCCGGTTGCCGTGACATAGCAATTAAAATGTTCCTCGTATTTCGTGTCGATCTTGTTGCGAAGCCACCAGGAATAACACTCATCGTGGATCAGATCCGTCGTGTGGAAGAGTCCGGGTTCCATGTATTTGTTGCAACGTACTGTATAGTAAGTCGGACTGCTTTTTCGACTTTCGTCCGTCGGAAAATACTTCATTGCCTCACTGATGGAGAGCACAAACACCTTATCGACCGTCTCATTCTCCTTGGGCCGATCATACTTGCCGAGCGCATCGGCGAACATGTCCGAGCGCGTGTCCTCATCCGGCTTTACTACCGTCTCCACAATTTTTGCGCGCTCCTCATCGGAAAATGCGTTCAGGTAAAAGTTACCGTTCAGATAGTTTCGGAGCATGCTATCCTCCCAGAACGGCATCTTATCGTAGGAATCGTACTGCCCCCACATGGAATAGTACACATTTTGCGTGGTGATCAACAATGCTTTGCCATCCTTGATCTCCAGCACTTTCCACAGAATGTCTCCCTTCTTCTCATTGTCCTTCTCATCGCCGATATAGTAATATCCGAAATACACGTTTGAGCCCACGGTCGCGTTTTGAAGCAACAGCTCTTTGATCTCCGCGATCTTCTCCGAACTGTCCTTATACTCTTTCAGGGCATCGAACGCTTCGTACGCTTTGAGATACTCTCCGTCCTCGAACAGTTTGACTGCCTTGCGGTAATTGAAAAATCGGATCAGCAGGTATACGATGAACGCAATACATGCGATTCCAATGATTGACAACACGACTATGATGTCTTTCTTTGTGATCGTGATAAAACCGACTTTCTTCTCTGTATTCATAATTATCCCCCTCGATTTTCAAAATGTGACGAAAGAACCGTCCCCCTGTCACCCTACGACGGCCTTGCGCAGTTCCGGATTGAACACGCCGGCGCGCAGCATCGCGATCTCCGCCTTGTACGGAGGGTATGTGCGGTCCTTGCCGCCCTCCTCCGCACTCATGTACGGCGTCTCCAGGATGATCGGCGTGTCGGCAAACTCCGGCATCCTCGTGATCGCGCACAGGCGGTCAAAGCCGATCGTACCGAAGCCGATGTTCTCATGGCGGTCCTTTGCAGCGCCCTGATCATTTTTCGAATCATTCAGGTGAATGCAAGCAACCTGATTGATCGGAAAATACCGTTCCATCTCTGCGAGGACTCCCTCGAAATCGTCCTTCACGTTGTATCCTGCATCGTTCAGATGGCACGTGTCAAGGCACAGGCGAAGCTTATTGTTGTGCGTAACGCCGTCGTAGATGCGTGCCAGCTGTGCGAACGAAGTTCCGATCTCGCTTCCCTTGCCGGCCATCGTCTCAAGAGCGATGCGCACCTTCGTGTCAGCGTCGAGCACGAGATTCAGCCCCTTGATGATCTGCATGATGCCGGTATCCTCGCCCTCTCCGACATGTGCGCCGGGATGAAGCACCAGAGTCGTGCTTCCCATCGCCTCGGTGCGGCGAAGCTCCTCACGGAGAAACTCCACGCCGAAGTCGAAGTTTTCCGGCTTCACTGTGTTACCGAGATTGATGATGTACGGCGCA
Organism: Lachnospiraceae bacterium; assembly: GCA_017551165.1. Lineage (GTDB taxonomy): Bacteria > Bacillota > Clostridia > Lachnospirales > Lachnospiraceae > ISDg. Next base: position 4,959 of record JAFZMO010000071.1, on the reverse strand, counting down.
TGTACCACGAACTCCTTGATCCCGCTCTCCGCCATCAGAGCCTTAGCCTCCGGGATCCGCATCTCCGAGAGGTCCTTGCGGCGCGTGTTCTGCGGCGCGCCCGTATAAACCATGAATGTGTCGGCACCGTATGAAAGCGCCTCCTGAACGGAGCCTAAGAATTGTTCCTTGCCTCCGAGTCCTACATGTGAACCAAGCATATAGTTGCCTTTCCTAAACAATTATTTACGCCAACCCGCGGAATCGAATGATATACGCCGCCATCTCGCCGCGCTCGCGCATCGGGATCTTGCGCACGATCGTCATGTCCGCAGGCACCGAGGTTTCCGCAAGCTTCGGATCGTGCGATACCATGACCAGAGTCCCGTCCTGCCGCAAATGCTCCGGCAGTTTGCGGAAGAATCTTCGATACAACAGCGCGATCTCATCTCCGCCTTCCTCCTTGAACGGCATGTTGGTGATGATCTCGTCAAACATGTGATCCTGCCGGTAATCGAAGAAATCACGATGTACAAACCACACGTTGCTCGTCTTAACATTCCCTCTCGCCTTCTCGATCGCAGGCCCGAACGTGTCGACGCCGAACGCCGTGCGGATCTTGCCCGCCTGCATGCGCTCCGCGATCATCGTTCCGGCTCCGCAGAACGGATCAAGCACCTGCGCATCCTCAGAAAAATAAGGCTTCGCCGCTGCGATCACTGCCGCAGCGTCCGTCGGATGTATGCTGCTCGCAACCGTCTCCCTGCGGTAGTCGAATCGCTTGTCCCTAAGGCCTGCGAACAGGATTCCCAGTCGATACGAATCGCCATCGGTCTCGGAGATTCGGAACGTAACTTCGTAATCGCCGGTCGAATTCACAAGACGTCCGCCAGACAAACGATCGGTCTCCTGTGAGATTCGCTTTACAAAACGGTTCTTGGCCGCCTCATCCCTGCAGCGGAAATCTACGCGGTAACGAAGTGTCGCCTCCGTGACCGAAAGCCGCGTCGCAAGGTAGTTCCACACGATGTCTCCCGCCAGCTGTGCAGCCGCCTCATAGGGCTCCTTCGCAACATTCAGTAACTCCGGGATGCGGAACACTGCCTCTCGCCAAATGCGGTTCGGAAGGATCTCCGAAAGCTTCGTCGTGCGAACGACTACGCCGCCTCCGACGATCTTCTTGCGCATTCCTCCGAGGCTCTCCGCAAACATTTCCCGATAACAGGGATTTATGACGAACAGGATCGTATTATCCGCATCGTAGCCGGTGAATCTGTGTAGTTTCTCCTTGCCCTCCGAAGCACTCAGCAGCTTCTGGAGCGCCGCGATCTCCTCATTCACATGCTTGCGGTTCTCGTCCGTCACCTCAGTTTCGCGAAGCTCAGTCAGTCTCGCCATGAGAAATTCCCTTTGTGAGCTGATGTCTCTTCCCGCAAGCGCCTCAAGGTACGCGCTCTTCACAAATCTTGTCTGCTCCGCGCGGTATGCGTCGACAAGACATAGTACCGTTCCCGCATCGCCGCCCGGGATCACGTTTTCGAAGCGTTCCCCGCGGATCAGTCCGAGAAGCTTAGCTGCGTTCTTGCGAACCTTAGGATCCTCCGCAGACAAAAGCTTTCTTCCGTTAACAACAAGAGCTTCCGCATCCCCCGCAGAGAGCGCACTCTCCCCTGAAGTTCGCAGAAGCCCGCACAGCGACGCGAGGCTCTCCCGAACCTCGCGCCCGTTTTTCAAATTGTCCAAATACTGTTTCATACAAGCTCCCGACGTTGCTGTCTATCATTTGCCATGCGCGTAAGTGCGCGTTGTTCCATTTCGGATCGGAAAATGTTATTTCACTTCCCGTATTCTCTGCGCCGCAGCATCTGCGAACGCCTTCATCTCCGCCTTCTTCTGCTCGATCATCTTGAAGAAGTCCGGTCCGGGCGGTCCGCCCTGCGGCTTCTCGATGCGATGCTTCTCTATCAGCTCATACGGCTCACGGTTGCGGATCATGTTGATGTAATCCTCGATCGTGTTGATCGGATGCGGTGCAATGATGCCGCCGCCGACACTGTCGATCCCGTGAATGTCAGAGCCTGCGGTCATCGGCTTGTCGAACTGATTTGCGTACCAGATCGCACGCTCGTTCATCGCTTTGGTCTGCGCCGCGTTGATGCCCTCGACGGCATCCGTATACATCGGATACAGACCGAATCCACGGAGGTACGAAGCCTCGCGGAACGGATGCGCCTGCACCATGTAACCGCCGTCCCCGTGAACATGCTCGTACTCCTCCCAGGGAGTCCAGGTTCGCATGTCCGGGTGCTTCAAAAGCCAGTCCTTATCAAGACCGTAGATCAAAAACTCCGAGCCCTGATAGTTGTCTTCAAGTCCGAACAGAACCGTCAGTCCGATCTCGTCGCCGCGCGCCTTCGCGTGCTCGTAGCCCGAGCAGAACTGCTCTACGTATTCCTCCCAGGGGAGGCTTCTCTCCGGTCTTGTGTTGCCGCGGAAGAAGTGGTCCGTCACGATGATCGTGCTGTAACCGTCCAACAACCGCGCTTCCGCCTGCTCACTACCGGTTGCCCAGCCGCATTTGCTGCCCTCGGCGGTGTGCAGGTGGGTTTCAATCTTATATAGCGCCATACAATAAACTACCTCTTACACTCGTAACCTACGAGAAATGCCTTCGTGTTCAGCTCGATCGTCTTCGGCGGAACGGTCTTGGCGATCACGTCAAGCCATGCTTCCTTCGGAAAATCCATATGCTTTGCAGCCATACCGAGCACGATCGTGTTGAATGCTCTCGCATTGCCGAGCTTCTTCGCCTCGCTCATCGCGTCGATCTTCAGCACCTTGTAGGTCTTCTCGAGGTTCTCGAGAATGTTCTCCGGGTACTCCGCAGCGCCGATCACAACAGGCATCGGATCGATGCGCTGATCGTTCGCGATCAACACGCCGTCCTTCTTGAGGAAATGCGCATACCGAAGCGCCTCGAGTCTCTCAAACGCGATCAAAACATCTGCGCAGCCCTCCTCAACAATGGGCTCCGCAACGCTCTCACCGTAGCGGACGAACGTAACCACGCTGCCGCCGCGCTGTGCCATACCGTGCACCTCGGAGAGCTTGACATCATATCCCGCCTCGCGTGCGATACCGCCGAGGATACGGGACGTAAGCAATGTACCCTGACCGCCGACACCGACGATCATAATATTTTTCGTATCCATCCTTACACCTCGACTTTCTCGATCGCACCGAACGGGCAGAGCTGAGCGCAGAGACCGCATCCGTTGCACATCGTATCGTTGATCACTACCTTGCCGCCCTCGCCGCGCGTCATCGCAGGGCAACCGGGCTTCATGCAGGAACCGCATGCACGGCAGGTGTCGGGATTGACCTTATACTGCGTTGTGATCTTAGCCTTGTTGAGGAGCGCGCACGGAGCCTTGACGATGATCACGGAAAGCTCGTCCTTCGCTACTTCCTCCTTGATCGCTGCCGTCAATGCCTTCACGTCGAACGCATTGACTGTGCGAACGTTCGGAACGCCGATCGCCTGGCAGAGCTTCGTTACGTCGATCGCGTTCACGATGTCGCCCTTTAAGGTCTTGCCGGTTCCGGCGTGATCCTGATGGCCGGTCATACCGGTCGTCGAGTTGTCGAGGATCAGTACCGTTCCGGTCGCCTGGTTGTAAACCATGTTCATAAGGGAGTTGACGCCGGTGTGCATGAATGTCGAGTCACCGATCGTCGCTACCCAATTCTTGACATATTCCTTGCCGCGGGCCTTCTCCATGCCGTGCAGCGTGCTGATGCTCGAGCCCATGCAGACGGTCGTGTCGACTACCGAGAGCGGTGCCACAGCGCCGAGCGTGTAGCATCCGATGTCGCCGGCAGCGTGAAGGCCGAGTCTCTGCAGCGTGTAGAATGTCGAACGGTGCGGGCAGCCCGGGCACAGGATCGGAGGTCTCTGCGGAGCCTCAGCGGGCTTTGCAAGATCAAGCGTCTGGCCGAGCAGTTTTTCGCGAAGCATGTTCGCGCTGTACTCGCCCTGTACGGTGAGGAGCTCCTTGCCCTTGCAGACAACGCCCCAGGACTTCACCTGCTCCTCGATGATCGGGTCAAGCTCCTCCACGATGTAGAGGGTGTCAACCTTCTTTGCAAAATCGAGGATCATCTGCTTCGGAAGCGGGTTCACAAGTCCGAGCTTGAGAACCGACGCATCCGGCATAGCCTCGCGTACATACTGATAAGGGATACCGGAGGTGATCACACCGATCTTCGTATCGCGCATCTCAACGCGGTTGATCGGGAAGGTCGCTCCGTCCTCAGCCATCTGCTTCTCACGCGCTTCCACGTGCAGATGACGGAACTTTGCATTGCCCGGCATCATGACATTCTTGCGGAAATTCTTCTCGTACGGCTTCGTCTCATAAGCGATGCGGTCCTCAAGATTGACAAGGCCCTGCGAGTGCGAAAGTCTCGTCGTGGTGCGAAGGATCACAGGCGTGTCATAGCGCTCGCTCAAGTCGTATGCGAACTTGATGAACTCCTTCGCCTCGTTGCTGTCCGAAGGCTCCAGCACCGGAACCTTGGCAGCTCTCGCTACCGCGCGGCTGTCCTGCTCATTCTGGCTCGAGTACAGGCCCGGGTCGTCCGCCGCAACAAGCACCAGACCGCCGTTCACACCGATGTAGGAAACAGTGTAAAGCGGGTCGGAAGCGACGTTGACGCCGACATGCTTCATCGATGCAAGCGCACGTGCACCTGCCATGGATGCGCCGATGGCAACTTCCATCGCTACCTTCTCATTCGGCGACCACTCTGCATAAACCTCTTCGTATTTGACGATCGATTCACTGATCTCGGTACTCGGTGTTCCCGGGTACGCTGCGCTCACCGTAACGCCGGCTTCCCACGCACCGCGTGCGATCGCCTCGTTACCGAGCATGATTTTTGTCTCAGCCATATATCCTCCGTACCTGTCGTATTTTT
>JAFZMO010000070.1 GCA_017551165.1 Lachnospiraceae bacterium | reverse complement strand
TTTACCGCCTCGTTTTGATACTTCCAGTATACCACAAAAAGTGCCGGAAAGCCAGTATTTATGCGGCTTTCCGACACTTTTACATCCCTATAAAAACACATGTCCGAGGCGGTGACGCCTCGGACTTTGTCTTCAGTCTGAGGAGAGCGCAGGCTCTCCTTTTTTATGGACGGAAGGACGCGGATATGGTAAAATATTCTGAAATCAAGGGAAAGTGCTGAGAATCCGCATATTGCCACGTATGACGGTAAGTGCCGGTGGACGGTAAGGTAAGGATCGTAAAAGGAGACGGACGGGAATGGAACGAAAAATTGAAACCGAAAGACTGATCCTGAGGACAGTGACGGTCGACGATGCCGAAGCAGTCTTTCAGTGGGCATCGGATCCCGATGTGAATACATATCTGATCTATATGCCCCACAAGAGTGTCGAGGAGACGCGCGCGTGGTTAAGCTCGCGCGATGTCAACGGCAAGGATGAATTCGACCTGGGCTTTGTTTTGAAGGAGACCGGGGAATTGGTCGGAATGGGCGGACTGTTTTACCATGAAGATCTGGACGCCTGGTCGGTCGGATACAATCTGCGGAAAGACTGTTGGGGGCAGGGGCTCGTTCCGGAAGCGATGTGGGCGATCATTGACTGTGTCGCCAAGGAGAAGGGCATCCGTGCGGTTGTCGGAGAATTTGCCAAAGAGAACACAAAGAGCAAACGTGTCATGGAAAAACTGGGCATGGTGTATTGGAAAGATGGCCAATACAAGAAGGCAGACGGAAGCGTGGTTTTCGAGAGTTGCAAATACATCAGAAGGTTTGACACGGCAGAGTGAGAAGGACACACTGAATCACAGGTTTTTAAAAACGCGGAAGACGCGGCCGAAAGCAGCGAAGGAATAGTCGAACGGGGGGTTCCGGACGGTAGTTTTTGAGTGGTTTGAAGATTATGACCATTTCCGGGAGTCAAGGAGGGGGATGTTATGAGAAAGAGGTTTTGGCACAGGATCGCATTTCTTCTGATGGCAATCGTTTGCGTTGCATTGCTTACAGGCTGTCCGAATATCTCGGAAGAAGAATGGGAGCGATTAAAAAATGACGGGCGTGCGCTGCTGAAGCAGGCGCTTCAGGATAACTACGGCCTGAAGGAGAGCGACTATAAGATCCAAGCCGAGGACGTGATACCGAAAAGTGCGCAGGGCTATAACTCTGCGAAATACCAGTTGAAGGTCGGGGAGAAGTTTGTCACGGCGGAAGTGCATATCGATGAAAAATTAGTCTTTACGGATTATTACGGGAAGGAATTTGAGGAAGCGTTGACAGCCTATCTGGATCGGAAGATGGAAGATTCACAGATATTCCGGGCAACGTCGCTGAAGAGAATGGCCATCCGTTTTTGGCCTTTGGTAAACGGCCACACCGGTATGGCTATGGGGACGATCCCTGCTTCTGTTGTCCCGGAAGGATTTGAGGCCTATCTCGAGAAATGTGAAGAAGAAAAAGTATTGAATGTCTCTTTGTGGGTAGCCTGGTATTCGAAAGAGTCGAAAGTACCGGAGAATCTGTTAAAACGTCTGCTAAACGAGGAGGGCAGTATTCTGACGGGCCTGCAGGTGGCACATTTTGCAACGGATCCCGATGCTGCAATACAACTGACGGACCTGGTGGAAAACTGCTATTTTTCTTCGTCTTCGGACCGACATAGTATTTATGAGTATCTGCAGGTGAAGGAGAACCTTGTGGTCCGCAGAACGTATGACAGCTATGAGGAGAAGGATGCGGCTAACGGGGCAGGTGTTCAGGCGACATTTGACGGCGATGGGCATTTGCATATCACTCCCGGCAAAGAGTATTACAGTCTGTTTCTTAGGGATGTAAAGGAGGGGACCGCGATCCGGTATGCTCTGGAAGAGGGGGCTTCTCCTTCGGAGTATTCCACGGCGGAGACAGACATGTATTTTGAGGATTGGTACGTTTATACGGCTCCGGGCTGGAACATTGTGATCGAGGAGAAATAAATGGCAGATGAGAAAGCATGCGGAGCGATCATTTTTACGAACGAGGGGAACGTCAGGAAATACCTGATCCTTCGCGGAGTCGGGGCCTATCAGAGTGACTATGGCTTTCCCAAGGGACATGTCGAAGAGGGGGAAACCGAGCGGGAGACGGCACTCCGGGAAGTGAAGGAAGAGACGGGACTGGACATCGTTCTGTACGATGATTTCAGAACGGTCGATGAACATGCTCTGGCCAGGGAAGGTCGTCCGAATGACAAGAAGACCAATGTGTATTTCCTCGCGGAATACCATGATCAGGAACTCGTTGCGCAGAAATCCGAGGTCTCGGAGATCGTATTGATGGACTATCAGGAAGCGATGCGCTGTATTCAGTACGAGGAATCGAGGCGGGAACTCACGGAGGCCGAGGAGTATCTGAACAGGATCGGAACGATAAAACTTGTCGAACCGAGCATCGAGTACGCGGCGGATATCTGGGCGTTCCGGGCTGAGATTCTGGAAAAGGATGCCGACACGGAGGATCAGTTTGCCGGTTGTATGTCATTGGATACAAGCAGCTCTGCGGAGGAGTGGATTGAGATATGCCGTCTACGCAAGAGCGAGGAGACGTGTCAGAAGGTTGGGACAGCGGTTCCTTCTCACATGTATCTGGCAGTACGGAAGAGCGATAACCGCATCGTCGGGATCATCGATCTACGGCATCATATTGATCATCCGATCCTCGGGACATGGGGAGGACACTGCGGGTATTCCGTGCGGCCCTCGGAGCGGGGCAAGGGATATGCGAAGGAGATGCTGAGGCTGAACATTCAGAATGCCAGGACACTCGGAATTGAGAAGATGCTCATCACCTGTGACGTTGACAACACCGCGAGTGAGAAGACCATCCTGGGCAACGGCGGAGTGTTTGAAAACACGATCGAGGTCGACGGAACGGTGATGAAACGGTACTGGATAACGGTTTAGAGAAAGTGATCGAGATTTATAAATCCAAAAGGAACCCGGAGGAGATTTGAATGGAAGAGCATAACAGTCGGGACCGGATCATCATCCGGACGAGTATCATCGGGATCGTGGCCAATGTACTGCTGGCAGCGTTTAAGGCGGTTGTCGGTTTTACGGCCAATTCGATCGCGATCGTGATGGACGCCGTAAACAATATCTCGGATGCGGCAAGCTCCGTGATCACGATCGTCGGGACCAAGCTCGCCGGAAGGAAGGCCGACAAGAAGCACCCGTTCGGATACGGAAGAGTCGAGTACCTGAGCGCGATGATCATCTCGGTGATCGTGCTGTATGCCGGTGTGACTGCTCTGATCGAATCCGTGAAAAAGATCATCCATCCGGAGACGCCGGATTACGGAACGATCTCGCTCGTCATCGTTGCGGTTGCGGTGGTCGTGAAGATCCTTCTCGGCAGATACGTGAAGTCGGTCGGACAGAAGGTAAACTCGGATTCACTTGTGAATTCCGGCGATGACGCGGTGCTCGACTCGATCATCTCCGCATCCACGCTTGCGGCGGCTGCCATTTATCTGATCTTCCATGTTTCGCTGGAGGCATGGCTCGGTGCGATCATCGCGCTTGTGATCATCAAGGCCGGCATCGAGATGCTGCGGGAAACAATCTCGAAGATCCTCGGCGAGAACGCGGATGGCGAGCTTGCGAGGAAGATCAAAGCGACGATCCTGGAATTTTCCGATGTGAGCGGCGTTTATGACCTTGTCATGCACAACTACGGGCCGGACGCATACAACGGCTCGGTACACATCGAGGTACCGGACACGCTTTCGGCGGACGATCTGGACAAGCTCCTGCGGAAGATCCAGGTGAAGGTATACCAGGACCACGACGTGATCCTGACGGCCATCGGCGTGTATTCCTACAACACGAAGGATCCCGAGGCCGTGGAGGCGCGAGGGAAGGTTTCGAAGCTTGTTCTGGGCGTGAAGCATGTGATCCAGATGCATGGGTTCTATTTGGACAAGGCGGAGAAAACGCTCCGGTTTGACGTAGTCGTCAGCTTCGACGCGGAGGACCGCGCCGAGGTGTACCGTGAGGTGTGCGAGAAGGTTCAGAGCGAGTTTCCCGAGTACACGCTGCAGGTGGCAATGGACACGGATTTCAGCGAGGATGATCAGGAAAAATGAGGTCAAGTCATGGGAGATAACAATACAGCAGTTATAAAACCGGGGGTTCGGCGCGACAGATCGAAGACGCTGGACCTCGTATACACGGCGATCGGCGTCACGCTCATAGCGGTGTGCTCCTGGATCACCATACCGATGACGGTGCCGTTTACGCTTCAGACGTTTGCGGTGTTTGCCGTGCTGTTGATCCTCGGCGGAAAACGCGGCACGTTGGCGACGCTTGTCTATGTGCTCATGGGGGCCGTGGGTATCCCGGTGTTCTCGGGATTCGGCGGCGGAGTCGGGATCCTGTTCGGAAAGACAGGAGGGTATATCCTCGGATTTGTCCTTGCGGGTCTGGTGTACTGGGCGATGACCGCGGCGCTCGGGGATAAGCTTGCGGTCCGGATCGCGGCACTTGCTGCGGGACTGATCGTGTGTTACGCGTTCGGAACGGCGTGGTTCATGTACCTCTACATGAAAAACACCGGTCCGGTCGGACTCATGACTGTCCTGTCCTGGTGCGTGTTCCCGTTTATCGTACCGGACATCGTAAAACTGGGAATGGCGGTACTTGTATCGCGCAGGATTAAGCCGCTGTTAGACCGTCACGAATAAAGAAATGATCCGAAGAGGAGAGTTGAGGCCAATGTCATTAAGATAACGACATTGAAATAACGAGAGTTTATGAACACGGGACGAAAGAGGTCATTTTCTTTCGTCCCGTTGCTTTTTTATGCACCATTAATAAGCAGAGACAGTTCCTCTGCTCAAAAAATTTTAC